>NZ_JBSFHV010000003.1:0-491362 GCF_053597235.1 Streptomyces sp. NPDC001493 | reverse complement strand
GCGTTGACTTTTGGCACGCTGTTGAGTTCTCAAGGAACGGACGCTTCCTTCGGTCCCGTTTCACCGGGGCCCTCCGGGCGCTTCCCTTCGTTCTTGCGTTTCCGACTCTATCAGACTCTTTCGTGTCCGATTCCCGGTCGAAGCGGGTTTCGCTTTCCAGTTCTTCGCTTTCGCGTTTCCCTTTCCGGCGAGTCCGACTCTACCAGACTCTTTTTCGTTCCGTTTCCGGTCCGAAGTTGATTCCGGCGGCCTGTCGGGGCCTTTGCCTCATGTCTGCCTTTCGGCTTCTTTTCGGCGATGCCGCTACCGTAGTCCATTTCCGCGACGACTCATAATCGAGTGTTCGAAGCGAAATTCGGGCATGCCGAATTCGCACCCGTCAGGGCGGATCGAAGGTAGTGGTTGGCCGCATCGAGGCCAGTCGGTGTGGTCCGGAGGACCGGTCCGACAACTGCACCCGTGTAAAGCGGCTCGGACCACATTAGGGACTGCCCGAGGCTGCGTCAAGTCCGGCGGCGCCGCGGGGCGTGGGCCCGGTAGGGACTCACGGTCGGGTCGCCGTCGATCCAGAAGCGCCAGGGCTGGTGGGCGCCGTCGCCGCCGACTCCGGTGCGCGGACCGCTCCGCACCTGGTCACGCGGTGGCGGGGTGCCGTACAGGACGGACATCGGCTCCGGCGGGCCGGCGACGACATCGCTTCCGTCGAGTGTCCGGTCGATCGAGAGAGCGGTTGCCAGACGGGCCGGGCCTTTGGCGAGTTCTCGGTCGTGCCGGGCCGAAAGCCGACGGGGACGGGTGAGATCCGCACCGGTACGGATCTCACCGGCCCGCAGCAGCACCCCGCTCGCCCACCCCTCAGGGCCGCACACCAGGTTCAGGCAGTGCCACATCCCGTACGTGAAGTAGACGTACGCGTGGCCCGGCGGGCCGTACATCACGCCGTTGCGGGCCGTTCTGCCGCGGAAGGCGTGCGAACCGGGGTCGATCTCGCCCGCGTACGCCTCCACCTCGGTCAGGCGCACTTCGATGGGCCCCTCGGCGGTGCGCCGCACCAGCGTGCGGCCGAGCAGGTCCGGGGCCACGTCCAGGACGTCGCGGTCGAAGAAGTCCCGCGTCAACGGCGTGCGGTCCGGGAGATCCGTCGTGGCGTCGTCAATGGCGTCGTTCATGGCGACCGAGGGTACTGGCGGAACGGTGGGGGGAACCGGCTACGGTCAGGGCGCGTATGTAGGGGTCAGACACCTATAAGGAGAAAACCATGGGCTTCAAGCGGCTCCTCGCGAGCATGGGCGCCGGCGGCGCGTCGGTGGAGACGGAGCTCGTCGAGCTCAACGTCGTCCCCGGTGGCGTCGTCCAGGGCGAGGTGCGGGTCCAGGGCGGGTCCGTCGCCCAGCAGATCCAGGGGCTCTCGGTCGGTCTGCAGGCGCGGGTCGAGGTGGAGGGCAACGACCAGGAGTTCAAGCAGGACATCGAGTTCACCAAGCTGCGGCTCGGCGGGGCGTTCGAGGTGCAGGCCGGTGCCGTCCACGTGGTGCCGTTCGGGCTGGAGATCCCGTGGGAGACGCCCATCACCACGTTCGCGGGGCAGAACCTGCACGGCATGAACATCGGGGTGACGACGGAACTGGAGATCGCCCGCGCGCTGGACTCCGGTGACCTGGACCCGATCAACGTCCACCCGCTCCCCGCCCAGCAGGCGATCCTGGACGCGTTCGGCCAGCTCGGTTTCCGTTTCCGCAGCGCGGACATGGAGCGCGGCCACATCCGGGGGACGCGCCAGCAGCTGCCGTTCTACCAGGAGATCGAGTTCGTACCGCCGCAGCAGTACCGCGGTCTGAACCAGGTCGAGCTCTCCTTCGTCGCGGACGACCGCGAGATGGACGTCGTCCTGGAGATGGACAAGAAGCCGGGGCTGTTCAGCGAGGGCAGCGACTCGTACCGCTCCTTCCGGGTCGGTCTGAACGACTTCCACCAGACGGACTGGGCGGCCTACCTCAACCAGTGGCTGGCCCAGGTGGGCGGTCAGCGCAACTGGCTGTAACACCTCCTCCCGGACCGTCGTCCGCCGGGTCGTGCCGGGGCCCGGACGGGCGTCCGGCATGATCCGTGGGAGACGTCCAGGTCCCGGTGGGGAGCGCCCCGCCGGGACCGTACCGAAGGAAAGGTGCTGATGTGACCGAAGCGAAGAGGGCCCCGCTCCCGCACGACTTCCACCCCGAGGTGCCCGCGTTCACGGTGGTGAGCGACGACATCGCGCCGGGTGCCGTGCTGGCGGACGCGCAGGTGTACGCGGAGGGCAACACCTCCCCGCAGCTGCGCTGGGAGGGATTCCCGGCCGGGACGAAGAGCTTCGCCGTGACGTGCTTCGACCCGGACGCCCCCACCGGCAGCGGATTCTGGCACTGGGTTCTGTTCGACATCCCCGCCTCGGTCACCGAACTGCCGGCCGGTGCGGGCAGCGGTGCTTTCGCCGGGCTGCCCGGCGGAGCCGTGCAGGCGCGCAACGACTACGGGTCGAAGGACTTCGGCGGTGCGGCGCCGCCGGCCGGTGAGAACCACCGCTATGTCTTCACGGTGTACGCCGTGGACACGGAGAAGCTCGGTCCGGACAGTGACGCCTCCCCGGCCGTGGTCGGATTCAACCTGCGTTTCCACACGCTGGGCCGCGCGCAGCTGATCGGTGAGTACGCCTCTCCCGAAAGCTGAGCGTTCTTCTCCCGTTTGCCCTGCCCCGGTCTTGGAGAGATCTGGGCAGGGCACTTTTTATTGCGTTGTCCCGCACGGCCCGTCCGGCCAGAGTTGGTCCGGGCCCGCCGCAGTGCGGGCAGCACAAGGGGAGGCGGGCAGGATGCGTGACACGTTGGTTCTCAACGCGAGCTTCGAGCCGCTGTCGACGGTGACCCTCAACCGTGCGGTGGTGCTCGTCCTGACGGACAAGGCGGTCGTCGAGCAGGCGGATCCCGGCCTGCGGATGCGTGGTGCCGCCGTCGACATCCCGGTGCCCCGCGTGATCAGGCTCTGCAGGTACGTACGCGTGCCGTTCCGAAGACAGGCGCCGTGGTCGAGACGGGGAGTCCTCATACGTGACCAGCACCGTTGCGCGTACTGCGGGCGGCGCGCGTCCACCGTGGACCATGTGGTGCCGCGGGCCCAGGGCGGTCAGGACACCTGGCTGAACACCGTGGCGTCCTGTGCGGAGGACAACCACCGCAAGGCCGCCAGGACGCCGGAGCAGGCGGAGATGCCGTTGCTGCGGCAGCCGTTCGTCCCCTCGCCGGCCGAGGCGATGCTGCTGGCGATGGCGTCGGCCGACCGTTCGTCGCTGCCGGACTGGCTGGACCGTACCGCCGCCTGACCGCGGGAGTCGTGGGTCCACCGCGAGGTCATGACTCCACCGCGAGGGTCCCGAGTCCGCCCGGGTCCGATCGACGTACGCCCGTTGGCGTACCGGAAGCCCGTCTCCATGGGGGAGGCGGGCTTCCGCGTGTCAGCGGAGGAGCAGTTGGACAAGGGCGCAGATTCCCACCGCCACGATGAGGCATCGCAGCACGGTGGGGCTGAGGCGGCGGCCGACCCGGGCGCCGATCTGGCCGCCGAGGGTGGAGCCGACCGCGATGAGGAGGACGGCGGTCCAGTCGAAGTCGGCGACGAAGAGGAAGAAGAGCGCGGCGACGCTGTTGACGACGGCGGCCAGGACGTTCTTGACGGCGTTGAGTCGCTGCATGGTGTCGTCGATCAGCATGGTCATCAGGGAGAGATAGATGATCCCCTGGGCGGCCGTGAAGTAGCCGCCGTAGACGCTGGCGAGAACGAGGCCGACGGCGAGCAGCGGGCCGCCTTCGGGGTGCGCGGGGGTGCCGGAGCGTTCACGGCGGCGCTGCACGGCCTTGCTGATACGGGGCTGGAGCACGATCAGCACGAGGGCGAGGGTGACCAGGACCGGGACGATGGTTTCGAACGCGGTGGAGGGCAGGGCCAGCAGGAGGGTGGCGCCGGCGAGTCCGCCGATCAGGCAGCTGATGCCCAGTCTGATGACGCGTGGGCGTTGGCCCTTGAGCTCCTCGCGGTAGCCGATGGCCCCGCTGACGGAGCCGGGCACGAGGCCGAGGGCGTTGGAGACGGTGGCGGTGACCGGCGGCAGGCCGACGGCGAGCAGCACGGGGAAGGTGATCAACGTGCCTGATCCGACGATGGTGTTGATCGTTCCCGCGGCGGTGCCCGCGGCGAGGACGGCGAGCATTTCCCAGAGGGACAAGGCCACTCCTTCGGTGAGCGTTGACGCATCCCCGCCATGAAGGTCGGGGTGCCGCACCGATCATGCACGAAGGCCCGGGGCGGGCCGGACGGGGGCCCCTGGAAGGGGAGTTCCACCGTCCGGCCGCACCACCGGGCCGGGTGCGCGGGAGAGGCCGTGTGCACGGAGCGTAGGAGAAGCCGTGTGCACGGGAGGGGCCGTTCACGCCGCGGGGAGCCGGGGCCGCGCTCCCGGGAGGGCCGGGTCAGTCGACCGGGGGCTCCTCACGGCGCTCCTTGCTCGGGCGGGACCCGCCGGTGTCGAAGCCCGGGACGCCGCCGCCGAGGTTGCCGAAGGCGCCGCTGAGGCCCTTGAGGGCGTCACCGATCTCGCTGGGCACGATCCAGAGCTTGTTGGCGTCGCCCTCGGCGATCTTCGGCAGCATCTGGAGGTACTGGTACGAGAGGAGCTTCTGGTCCGGGTCTCCCGCGTGGATGGACTCGAAGACGGTCCGGATCGCCTGGGCCTCGCCCTCGGCGCGCAGGGCGGCCGCCTTGGCGTCACCTTCGGCGCGCAGGATCGAGGACTGCTTCTCGCCCTCGGCGGTGAGGATCTGGGACTGCCGGATGCCTTCGGCGGTGAGGATCGCGGCGCGCTTGTCACGGTCGGCGCGCATCTGCTTCTCCATCGAGTCCTGGATGGAGGTGGGCGGTTCGATGGCCTTGAGCTCCACGCGGTTGACGCGGATGCCCCACTTGCCGGTGGCCTCGTCCAGGACACCGCGCAGGGCCGCGTTGATCTCCTCGCGGGAGGTCAGGGTCCGCTCCAGGTCCATGCCGCCGATGATGTTGCGGAGGGTGGTGACGGTGAGCTGCTCGATCGCCTGGATGTAGCTGGCGACTTCGTACGTCGCGGCGCGGGCGTCCGTCACCTGGTAGTAGATGACCGTGTCGATGTTGACGACCAGGTTGTCCTGGGTGATCACCGGCTGCGGCGGGAAGGGCACGACCTGCTCGCGGAGGTCGATGCGGTTGCGGATGGAGTCGATGAACGGGACGACGATGTTCAGCCCCGCGTTGAGCGTGCGGGTGTAACGCCCGAAGCGCTCGACGATGGCGGCGCTGGCCTGCGGAATGATCTGGATCGTCTTGATCAGGGCGATGAAGACGAGCACCACCAAAATGATCAGGACGATGATGACCGGTTGCATCGTGTGCCTCAAGCCCTTCGATAGCCGACGGATCCTGGTGATCTGGTCGCGCTCTCACTGTGACGGACCGGGCGAGCCGACATGATCGACTTCGAGTGTCGCAGAACTCGCCCTGCCGCGTGGCCGGTTCGGTCACATGACGACGGCGGTGGCCCCGTCGATGTCGACGACGTCGACCTGTTGGCCCGGCTCGAAGCTCTGGGTGTCGTCGAGTGCGCGGGCCGACCAGATCTCGCCCGCCAGCTTGATGCGCCCGCCGCCGCTCCCGTCGACGCGTTCGAGCACGACGGCCTGGCGGCCCTTCAACGCGTCGATCCCGGAGGAGAATTGGGGGCCGTCTCCCCGGTGGCGCGCGGCGACCACGCGCACCACGGCGACCAGCGCGACGGAGACGACGACGAACACCAGCACCTGGGCCACGATGCCGCCGCCGAGTGCGGCGACGATCGCCCCAGCGACCGCGCCGACCGCGAACATCCCGAACTCCGGCATGGCGGTGAGGACCAGGGGAATGCCCAGCCCCACCGCCGCGATCAGCCACCACACCCACGCGTCCATGTCGTCATGGTAGGACCGCATGTGCCCCAGGGACAGGGGCCCCGTGGGGCGGGATCCGGCCAGGTGGTGTCCGGCGGACCGGCGCCGGGCCGCCCGGGACGGGAGGCGGTCCGCCCAGGGGTGTCAGCCGGATCCGACCGGGGACAACACCTTCCGAAACGTGTCGCGAAAGTCCCGCCTGCCCTCCGGGCGGACGGCGCTACCTTCGCAACGCGCTTCAGGACAGCGGCAGTCCGCGCGCGGTGTAGCGGTCGCCCTGGTGCTCGACGACGAGCGGCAGGCCGAAGCAGCGGGAGAGGTTGCGCGAGGTGAGCTCGGTCTCCATGGGGCCGGCGGCGAGCACCTTGCCCTGCCGGATCATCAGGACGTGGGTGAACCCCGGCGCGATCTCCTCGACGTGGTGGGTCACCATGATCATGGAGGGGGCGTACGGGTCACGGGCCAGGCGGCCGAGGCGGCGCACCAGATCCTCGCGTCCGCCGAGGTCGAGTCCGGCGGCGGGCTCGTCGAGCAGGAGCAGCTCGGGGTCGGTCATCATCGCGCGGGCGATCAGCGTGCGCTTGCGCTCGCCCTCGGAGAGGGTCCCGAACTTGCGGTCGAGGTAGTCGTTCATGCCGAGCCGGTCGAGGAAGGCGCGGGCGCGCTGCACGTCGACCTCCTCGTAGTCCTCGTGCCAGGTGGCCGTCATGCCGTACGCGGCGGTGAGCACCGCCTGCAGGACGGTGAGGCGCTTGGGAAGCTTCTCCGCCATGGCGACGCCGGCGATGCCGATGCGCGGGCGGAGCTCGAAGACGTCGGTGCCGACGCCGCCGAGCTGCTCGCCGAGGACCCTGGCGGTTCCCGTGGACGGGAAGAGGTAGCTGGAGGCGATGTTGAGCAGCGTCGTCTTGCCGGCGCCGTTCGGGCCGAGGATGACCCAGCGCTCCCCCTCCTTGACCGACCAGGAGACGTCTTCCACCAGAGCGCGTCCGTCGCGGACCACGGATACGTCCACCAGCTCCAGTACATCGCTCATGAGCGCGTTGTCTCCCCATGCAGTGTCGAGATCGTCGCGTGCCGGAGGGCACAGCTCCCACGCAAAACTTACGCCACCCGGGGAGCGCTCCGGCCGCGAGGTCCGTTCCCGCCGGGGAGCGCGCGGCAGCTCTTAGGCTGTTCCCATGCTTTCGGAACCACGCTCAGGGCTGCTGGCCGCCTGGGGAAACGCGCTGCTCGCCGGACTGGTGTCTCCGGACGACGCGGCGGACGCGATCGTCGGAGAGGACGCGGTGCACCGCGTCGAGGGACTGCCCGGTGAGGCGGGGCCCGTGGGGCTCACGCTGGCGCTGGGGCGGCTGCGGGGGCTGGGGGTGACGGGTTACCGGGTGGCGCTGCCGGCCCCGGGGCATCCGCTGGGGCTGAGCGGTCCGCCGGAGTTCAACGCCCGGGCGCTGGAGACCGGGGAGGCGGTGGTCGCTTCCGGGGCCGCGTACGGGCTGGTGCCGGAGGTGACCGAGGCCGGGCCGCCCGGCGATCTGCACATCGAGGTGGTGTGGCGGGTCACACCCGTACGGGAGGCGCCGCCGGCGGACGTGCCGTCGCTGGGCGAGGCGGAGCGGGAGCTCGCGGAGGCGCTGCGGGACGCGACGGCGCTGCTGTCGCGGCTGGACGTGGCGGGCTCCGGGCCGGTGGCCGAGGCGGCGGTGGACGCCTACCGGGCGCGGGCGGAGCGCGGGCGCGAGGTGCTGGCCCCGGGGTACCCGCCCCGGGCGGTACGCGTGCTGGAGCTCGCCCAGCGGGTGGGGCTGCTGATCGAGCTGGCGTACGAGAACGGGCACGGCGGTGCGGTGAGCGCCTCGGAGATCGCGGCCCGGGGCGAGGCGCTGCGTCCGGTGGAGCGGGTGGCGCGCAGGGCGCAGGTGGCCGCGTACAACGCGTACGTGGAGGAGGGCGAGCGGGGGCGGCGGTAGGGGCAGCCCCTCCCGCGCCCCCGCGCCTTCCGGCCGGAGGCGGGCCCGGTCGCCCTGGTCGCCCGCTTCCGGTGGCCGGTCGCCCGGTTCGCCGCCCCCGGTCAGCCGGCCATTCCGTGGCGTACGGCCCAGAGGGCGGCCTGGGTGCGGTCGGCCAGGTCGAGCTTCATCAGGATGTTCGAGACGTGGGTCTTGACGGTCTTCTCGGACAGCACCAGCGCCCGGGCGATCTCGCGGTTGGACCGGCCGTCCGCGATGAGCCCGAGCACTTCGCGCTCGCGCTCGGTGAGGGTGGTGCCCCGGCCCGTACCGCCGCCGCCGTCCTCCTGGGCGAGGAGCGCTCCGGCCACCTCGGGCTGGAGCAGGACGTGGCCCGCGTGGACGGAGCGGATGGCGCCGGCCAGGGCGTCCGGGTCGACGTCCTTGTAGACGTACCCGGAGGCTCCGGCGCGCAGGGCGGGGACGACGGTCCGCTGCTCGGTGAAGCTGGTGACGACGAGGACCCGTGCGGGGTTGGCCAGTTCGCGGAGCTTGCGCAGCGCCTCGATGCCGTCCGTGCCGGGCATCTTGATGTCCATCAGCACCACGTCGGGGCGGAGCTCCTCGGCCTGGGCGACGCCCTCCGCGCCGTCGGAGGCCTCTCCGACGACCTCTATGTCGTCCTGCACCTCCAGGAAGGTGCGCAGCCCGCGCCGGACGACCTGGTGGTCGTCGACCAGCAGGACGCGGATGGTCTTGTCAGCCACCGGGGACCTCCATCTCGATCGTGGCGCCCTTTCCGGGCGCCGATTCCACGCTGAGGGTGCCGCCGACGCTGTGCGCGCGGTGGCTCATCGAGACGAGGCCGAGGTGGCGGCCCGCCTGGCGGACCGCCGTGGGGTCGAACCCCTGGCCGTCGTCGGTGATCCGCAGCACGGTGCCCGCGCCGCGCCGGGTCAGGGCGACGGTGACGCGGGCGCCGCCGGAGTGGCGCAGCGCGTTGTGCAGGGCCTCCTGCGCGACGCGCAGCAGCGCCTCCTCCTGGGCCGCGGGCAGCGCCCGTACGCCGTGGCTCTCGAAGGTGACCCGCGCGCTCTGCGCCCGGTCGAGGACCTGGACCTGGGTACGGAGGGTGGCGACGAGGCCGTCCTCGTCGAGTGCGGCCGGGCGGAGCTCGACGACGGCGGCGCGGAGCTCGTCCACGGCCTCGGCGGCGAGGGCGGCGACCTGCTGGAGCTCGCCCTTGGCGCGTGCGGGGTCGCGGTCGACCAGGGCGGCGGCGGCCTGGGCGGTCAGCCGCAGGGAGAAGAGCTTCTGGCTGACGGCGTCGTGCAGCTCGTGGGCGAGGCGGGAGCGCTCCTCGGCGATGGTGAGCTCGCGGCTGCGCTCGTAGAGGCGGGCGTTGGTGAGGGCGATGGCGGCGTGCTGGGCGAGGATCGAGAGGAGTTCCTCGTCCTCGGCGGTGAAGCCGCAGGTCCCCTCGGGTTTGGGGCACCTCTTGTTGGCCAGGTAGAGCGCGCCGATGGTCTCGTCGCCGTCCTGGATCGGCAGGCCGAGGAAGTCCGACATGTCGGGGTGGGCGTCGGGCCAGCCGCCGAAGCGGGGGTCCTTGCGGACGTCGCTGAGCCGCTCGGGCCTCGCCTCGTGGAGCATCGCGGCGAGGATGCCGTGCTGCCGGGGCAGCGGGCCGATCGCCTTCCACTGTTCGTCGCTGACGCCGTCGACGACGAACTGGGCGAAGCCCCCGTGGTCGTCGGGGACGCCCAGCGCCGCGTACTCGGCGTCGAGCAGCTCGCGGGCGGAGGCGACGATCGTCTTGAGGACGTCGCGCATGTCCAGCTGCCGGCTCATCGCGAGCAGCGCGGCGCTCACGGCGGCGAGACCCGACGGTCGGAGGTGGCTCATACGCCTCACGGTACCGGCGGCGCACGGGGCCCGTATCGGCCTGTGGACGGCGGTGGCCCGGGCCATCGGTCCTAGGTCGTGTCGTCAAAGCGCCGTCTGCCGGGCGCTGCCCGGCACGGCTGCGAGGAAGGGCGCCCGGAGGCCGTACGCCCACGCGGGCGCCCTTCCTCGCGCGGGCGCGGACCGGCCTCCGGTCCCGCCGGGAACTTCCCCTGACACTGCGGATTGCTCATGCAACGCGCAGTGAGACCGGCGGTTGCTCGATGTGAGCCCACGCATAGGACTCACGTCACGTACGAAGCCCGTTAGTGGATGAATAAGGGTGATTTAAGCCGTCATGACGGGCCTCGACGAAACGGACATAAGACTCTGATCCACTAGGCGGCTTCGTACGTCACACCTTTGCCAGGGCATTTTGCGGTCGCTAAGAATTGCATTTCCACCTGACAGAGAGGCGCACCGCCACTCTCCGTCCTGGCGCCCCGCACGGGGTTCCAACGATTCGAAGAGGTACGTCTGCATGTCCGCGTCCCGCATATTTGACCGAACCCGTCGTCTGAACAAGACGCAGAAGCTGTCCGTCGCCGGCGTCTCCGCGCTGGGTGTTGCCGCCCTGACGTTCTCGCTGGTTCCCAGCAGCGCTCAGGCCGAGAGCACCAACGCCTCCGTGGCGTCGTCCCCGGTCGTCTTCGCGTCGGCAGCCGACTCGGCTCAGGCCAAGGCCGTGCAGGACAGCGTGATCGAGCAGAACTCGACCGCCGCCAAGCTGGTGAAGGCCGCCGACGCCGCCAAGGCGAAGGACGAGGCCGCCCGCACCAAGGCCGTCGCCGACGCGAAGGCGCTGACCGACGCCAAGGCGGCACAGCGTGCCGAGGCCGAGGCGAAGGTGAAGGCCGCGGACGAGGCGAAGGCCAAGGCCGCCGCCGAGGCGAAGTCCGACGCCGCGCAGCGCTCCTCCAACGAGTCCGCCAGCCGCTCCGCCGAGCGGAAGCCGGTCTACGCGAACAACCTGGACGGCTGGATCCGCGAGTCCCTCGCGATCATGAAGGAGAAGGGCATCCCCGGTACGTACGAGGGGCTGCACCGCAACATCATCCGCGAGTCCAGCGGTAACCCGCAGGCCATCAACGACTGGGACATCAACGCCCAGAACGGTGTCCCGTCGATCGGTCTGCTGCAGATCATCAAGCCGACCTTCGACTACTACCACGTCCCGGGCACGGTCCACAGCCAGTACGACCCGGTCGCCAACATCACCGCCGCGGCCAACTACGCGGCCGACAAGTACGGCACGATCGACAACGTCGACAGCGCGTACTGACCGGCTCCTCGCGGCAGGACCGCGGGCCCAGGGCCTGAGCACGGCTGAAACGCCGGAGGGCGGCACCCCGAGTGGGGTGCCGCCCTCCGGCGCGTCCGCGTACCCGGGCACGGCCGGGAGCGCGGGGGTGTCCACTACTTGCGCATGACCTCGGGCTCGTGGCGGCGCAGCAGCCGGGCGACCACGAAGCCGCAGGCGACACCGAACGCCACCAGCACCGCGAGGTCGGTGGCCCACGCGCCCGCCGAGTGCTCCCAGAGCGGGTCCAGATCAGTGGGGTTCTCGGCGTCCCACGGTGGCATGAGACGGGAGAGGTCGAGCGTGGTGCCCACCGCGGCCACGCCCCAGCGCGACGGCGCCAGCCAGGCGAGCTGTTCCAGGCCGGGAGAGTCGAAGATCTGGAAGAGCACCCCGGCGAAGACGACCTGCACGATCGCGAACATGACGAGCAGCGGCATGGTCTTCTCGGCTGTCTTCACCAGCGAGGAGATGACCAGGCCGACCATCACCGAGGCGAAGCCGAGCGCCATGATCGAGACACAGATCTCGGCGGCCGGCGACATGACGAGCCCTTCCTCCGGCAGCTGCCGGCCGTGGAGACCGATGACGCAGATGATGACGCCCTGCAGCATCGTGATCACGCCCAGCACGATGACCTTGGACATCAGGTACGCGGACCGGGACAGGCCGGTGGCCCGTTCCCGTTCGTAGATGATGCGTTCCTTGATCAGTTCTCGTACGGAGTTGGCCGCACCGGCGAGGCTTATGCCGACCGCGAGGACCAGCACGATCGAACCGGCCTTGCCGTTGAACTTGCGGGGATCGGCCGGGGCGACCAGGCCGAGCTTGGCCGGGATGACCATGGCAAGGGCGCCCAGGACCACGGGCAGCATGACCATCAGGCACAGAAAGAACTTGTCGGACGCCAGGACCGAGACGTACCGGCGGATCAGGGTCCACAGCTGTGTCGCCCAGCCCTGCGGCTTGGGCGGGCGCAGCTGCTGCGGGGGCGCGGTGTTCACGGGCTGCGCGGCGACGGCGTCGATGTCGGCGGCGTACATCTGGTAGTGCTGCGAGCCACGCCAGCGGCCCGCCCAGTCGTAGTCGCGGTAGTTCTCGAAGGCGGAGAAGACGTCGGCCCAGGTGTCGTAGCCGAAGAAGTTGAGCGCCTCCTCCGGCGGCCCGAAGTACGCCACCGCACCGCCGGGTGCCATGACGATCAGCTTGTCGCAGATCGCCAGCTCGGCGACGGAGTGGGTGACGACGAGGACCGTACGGCCGTCGTCGGCGAGCCCGCGCAGCAGCTGCATCACGTCGCGGTCCATGCCCGGGTCGAGGCCCGAGGTCGGCTCGTCCAGGAACAACAGCGACGGCTTGGTCAGCAGCTCCAGGGCGACCGAGACGCGCTTGCGCTGGCCGCCCGAGAGAGAGGTGACCAGCTTGTCCTTGTGGACGTCGAGCTTCAGCTCGACGAGGACCTCCTGGATGCGGGCCTGGCGCTCGGCCTCGGTGGTGTCGGCGGGGAAGCGGAGCTTGGCCGCGTACTTCAGCGCCTTGGTGACCTTGAGCTCCTTGTGCAGGATGTCGTCCTGCGGGACGAGCCCGATGCGCTGGCGCAGCTCGGCGAACTGCTTGTAGAGGTCACGGTTGTCGTAGAGGACGTCGCCCTGGTCGGCGGGCCGGTAGCCGGTGAGCGCCTTGAGCAGGGTGGACTTGCCGGAGCCGGACGGGCCGATCACCGCGACCAGCGACTTCTCGGGGATGCCGAAGGAGACGTCCTTGAGGATCTGCTTGCCGCCGTCGACCGTCACCGTCAGGTGTCGGGCGGAGAAGGAGACCTCACCGGTGTCGACGAACTCCTCCAGCCGGTCCCCGACCAGCCGGAAGGTGGAGTGGCCGACACCGACGATGTCGTTCGGCCCGAGGAACGCGGAACCGGACTTCTGGAGCTGCTGGCCGTTGACGTACGTGCCGTTGTGCGAGCCGAGGTCGCGGATCTCGAAGCGGCCGTCGGGGGTCGCGTGGAACTCGGCGTGGAGGCGCGAGACCTGGAGGTCCGAGACGACCAGCTCGTTCTCCAGGGCACGGCCGATGCGCATGACCCGGCCGAGCGCCAGCTGGTGGAAGGTGGTCGGGCTGCGGTCGCTGTGCACCGGTCCCCCGGCCCCCGCGAAGGGCCCCTGCTGGTGCGGGACCTGGGCCATCCGGTCCTGCGCCTGCGCTGTCCGGTCCTGCGGCTGCTGCCAGGGCTGCTGCGGCGCGGGCTGCTGCGGCGCGGGGGCGACGGGAGGCTGGTACGGGGCTGCCTGCGGCTGGTACGGCGCCGCCTGCTGGGCCTGCGCCACCGGCGGCTGGTACGGGGCCTGCTGGTACGGGGCCTGCTGGGCCGGTCCGGCCTGCGCCTGCGGCGGCGCGGCGGCGGGAGCGGTCAGGGCGACCCTGGGTCCGTCGTTGGCGTTGCCGAGGCGCACTTCGGTGCCGGGGCCGATCTCCGCCCGCTGCACCCGGTCGCCCCGCACATAGGTGCCGTTGGTGCTGCCGTGGTCCTCTATGAACCAGCCGTTTCCTCCCCAGCCGATCGTGGCGTGCCGCCACGACACCCGGGCGTCCTCGAACGTCAGGTCCCCCTGTGGATCACGTCCGAGCGTGTACGACCTGGACGGATCGAGCGTCCAGGTTCTGCCATTCAGTTCCAGTACGAGTTCTGGCACTCCGCGCCCCACTTGTCGTCCCCCGTTTTTCCCCCGCTGTGCGGAAGCCCAGGGATGCTGAACATCGGGGGGCACTATTCCAGGGAGTCTCCCCGATCCGAAAGCCGGGCGTCCCGGGGCGCGTTGGCGGGAGTCGGCCCGGCGGCGGCACAGCGGGCCCCGCGAAGGTGTCCCGGGAGGTGCCCGGCGGTCTCCCGGAAGGTGCCCCGGAGGTGTCCCGGGCGGGGCCGCAAGCGGTGCCGGAGGCAGCCCCGCAGGTCGCGGGGCCCGGGTGTCCGCCACTCGGGACGGCGTGCCGGGGCTCCGCGGGCGACCGATACGGTGGAACCACCATGAGCGCATCTCAGCCATCTCAGTCTCCCTCGTCCTCCGAGCTCCCCGGGTCCCGTCCGGGCGGCGACTCCCCCACTCTTCTGGTGAAGATCTTCGGGAAGGACCGTCCCGGTATCACCGCCGGGCTCTTCGACACGCTCGCCGCCTACGCGGTGGACGTCGTGGACATCGAGCAGGTGGTCACCCGTGGCCGGATCGTGCTGTGCGCGCTGGTGACCACCCCGACGGCCGGCGGCACCACCGAGGGCGATCTGCGGGCGACCGTGCACAGCTGGGCCGAGTCCCTGAAGCTGCAGGCCGAGATCATCTCGGGGACGGGTGACAACCGTCCGCGCGGCGACGGCCGTTCCCACGTGACCGTGCTGGGCAACCCGCTGACCGCCGAGTCGACCGCCGCCATAGCGGCCAGGATCACGTCGACCGGTGCCAACATCGACCGGATCTTCCGGCTCGCGAAGTACCCGGTGACGGCCGTCGAGTTCGCGGTCTCCGGCGCGGGCACCGAGGAGCTGCGGACCGCGCTGGCGGTGGGGGCCGCGCAGATCGGTGTGGACGTGGCGGTGATGTCGGCCGGTCTGAGCCGCCGGGCCCAGCGCCTGGTGGTGATGGACGTGGACTCCACGCTGATCCAGGACGAGGTGATCGAGCTCTTCGCCGCGCACGCGGGCTGCGAGAAGGAGGTCGCCGCGGTGACCGAGCAGGCGATGCGCGGGGAGCTGGACTTCGAGCAGTCCCTGCACGCCCGGGTCGCCCTGCTGGCCGGACTCGACGAGTCCGTCGTGGAGAAGGTGCGCGCGGAGGTCCGGCTGACCCCCGGGGCCCGTACCCTCATCCGTACGCTGAAGCGGCTCGGCTACCAAGTCGGCGTCGTGTCGGGCGGGTTCACCCAGGTCACGGACGACCTCAAGGAGCGGCTGGGGCTGGACTTCGCCTCCGCCAACACGCTGGAGATCGTCGACGGGAAGCTCACCGGGCGGGTCGTGGGCGACATCGTGGACCGGGCGGGCAAGGCCCGGCTGCTGCGCAGCTTCGCCGCGCAGGCCGGCGTTCCACTGGCGCAGACGGTGGCGATCGGGGACGGCGCCAACGACCTGGACATGCTGAACACCGCGGGTCTCGGGGTGGCGTTCAACGCCAAGCCGGTCGTCCGGCAGGCGGCGCACACGGCGGTGAACGTGCCGTTCCTGGACACCGTGCTCTATCTGCTGGGCATCACCCGCGAAGAGGTCGAGGCGGCGGACGCCCCGGGCGCCTGAGGACGCTCCGCCCGTTCCCCGTACGTACACGGAAGGGCCCCGGCACGCGGCGTGCGTGCCGGGGCCCTTCCGTACGGTGGAACATACGGTGGGACCTCAGTCGATGGGCGTCCAGTAGCCGGTGAGCCTGCCCGCGCCGAGTTCGACGCTCTTCCACGTGCCGGGGAACTCCAGGACGGCGTAGGCGGCGGTCGCGAAGCCGTCCCTGGTCATCCGGGCCAGTACATCGCTCTCGGCGGAGCCCGCGAGGGCGTCGGCCGCGCCGTGCATCCCCGGGTTGTGGCCGATGACGAGCAGGTTGCGCACCTCGTCGGGGGTTTCGTTGAAGAGGGCGATGAGTTCGCCGAGGGAGGCGTCGTACAACCGCTCCTCGTACACGGTCCTGGGGCGCTGCTCGAACTCGTGGACCGCCAGCTTCCAGGTCTCCCGCGTCCTGGCGGCGGTCGAGCACAGGGCAAGGTCGAAGTCGATGCCGGAATCGGCGAGCTTCCGCCCGGCCACGGGCGCGTCCTTGCGTCCGCGCTCCGCGAGCGGCCGCTCGTGATCGGAGGCTTGCGACCATTCCGCCTTCGCGTGCCGGAGAAGAACGATCCTGCGAGGTGTGTCGACGCTCATGTCGTTCAGCTTCGCACGAATCGGCGCCCCGGGCGCAGGGTGTTGACGGGCTCGACCGCCAGGGGTGAAAGGGAGGGCCACGAGGGGGTTCAGTAGGACAAATGATCGAGCGCGCGCTCGACGAACCGGCCGAGACCGGGGTCGGCGGAGGCGGCGTGCGCCTGCTCCGGGTCGGTGATCATGAGCAGCAGCACGGCGAACGCGAGCACCGGCAGAGCCAGCGCCCACCAGGGCAGCCGCACCGGAGCCCCGGCGGCCGGCCCGCGCGCGGGCCGGGGGTTCGTACGGGCCGGCATGGCCGCCTCCGAGGGTCGTGGGTTCCTTTACTCAGAACCTACGGAAGGGCGGTCGGGCCGCCCATCCGGTGACCCACCCACTCGACCCTGAACCTGGCCCCCTAGGGGATGGTGGGGCTGTCCCCACCCTCCCCCGGAGGCCGTGCCGTGCCCGGGCGGGCGGACGGCCGCCGTCGTCAGGGGGCGAAGACCGAGGCGATGACTCCGATGATCACAGTGATGAGAAGCATGGCCCCGAGCACGAGGAGAAGCTTCTTCTGGCCGTTCTGGGGATGCGGATCGAGCACTGGCATGAGGCAAGTCTCGCATCTCACCCATGGCCGTCGATCGTCCGGTCCCGTCCGGCGAACACGCCCACCACGATCTGCGGAACCATCAGCGCCGCCATGAAGGCGATGGGCAGGCCCCAGCCGCCGCTGCGCTCGTTGAGCACGCCGACGAGGAGCGGGCCGGGGATCGAGATCAGATAGCCGGTGGACTGGGCGAACACCGAGAGCCGGGCCACGCCCGCGCCGGTGCGGGTGCGCATGCCGATCATGGTGAGGGCGAGCGGGAAGGAGCAGTTGGAGATGCCGAGCAGCACCGCCCAGAACCAGGCGCCGCCCGCCGGAGCGAGGTAGAGGCCGGCGTACCCGGCGAGGCCGCAGATCCCCAGGACGAGGACGATCGGGCCCTGGTTGCGCATCCCGGCGGCGACCCGGGGGATGACGAAGGCGAGCGGCACGCCCATGACCATGGTGATGGCGAGCAGCACGCCCGCCGTGCTCGCCGAGATCCCCGCGTCCCGGAAGATCTGCGGCATCCACCCCATGGTGATGTACGCGGCGGTGGACTGGAGCCCGAAGTAGCAGGCGAGGGCCCAGGCGGTCGGAATCCTGGTGATCCTGAAGCCGACGGCCGCCTGCTGCGGGACGGCCGCGGCCACCCCTCCCGGGGCGCCCGCGCGGCTGCGCACCACCAGCGGGATCCAGACCAGTACGGCGAGAACGCCGAGCGAGGCCCAGACCGCGAGGCCGGTCCGCCAGCTGCCGCCCAGCGCGTCGGTCACCGGCACGGTGGCCGCGGCCGCCAGGGCGGTGCCGAAGGCGAGGGCCATCGAGTAGAGGCCGGTCATCGATCCGACGCGGTCGGGAAACCAGCGCTTGACGATCACCGGCATCAGGACGTTGCCCACCGCGATACCCATCAGGGCGAGGGTGCTGGCGAGCAGGAATCCGACGGTGGAACCGGTGAAGGGGCGGATCAGCAGGCCGGCGGTGATCGCGACCATGCCCGCGAGGACGACGGCGGCGGGGCCGAAGCGGCGGGCGAGGCGGGGGGCGGTGATCCCGAACACCGCGAAGCAGAGCTGCGGCACCGAGGTGAGGGCGCCGGCGACCCCGCCGCTCATGTGGAGCCCGTCGCGTACCTCTTCGAGGAGCGAGCCCAGGCTGGTGATGGCCGGGCGGAGGTTGAGCGCGGCCAGGACGAGGCCGGCGGCGAGCAGGCGCGGCAGCCACGGGGAGACCGTCGCGGGGGTGTCCCCGGCGGGGGGCGCGGACTTCGGGACGGTCGGTTCGGGACCCCGTGCCGGGGTCGCGGCGGCCGGGTCGGGTGTCTCGGTGACGTCTTCCAGCATGACGCCATCATAGAATCATGGGATGATTGGTTGTCCACCCCGGCGCGACGGCGCTCCGGGGCGCGGACACACCGGCGACGGCGCTGCCGGGGTACGGACACCACCGGCGACGGCGCTCCCGGCGAACGGACGTCCCGGGCGCTCCTGACAGAATCCGGACCACGCCTCGCCGCACCCGGAAGCCGGGAGGTTTCCGGGCCACCGAGGGCTCGGAGCACTGCGGAGCACTGCGAAGCAAGGAGTCTCATGGCGCTGACGTCCCCCCGGCGCTCGGCACTCGCCGACCAGGTGATTGCCCAGCTGAGGAACCAGATCACCTCGGGCGAGTGGCCCGTCGGCTCGCGCATCCCCACCGAGCCGGAGCTGGTCGAGCAGCTCGGCGTGGCCCGCAACACGGTCCGTGAGGCGGTGCGCGCCCTCGCCCACAACGGTCTGCTGGACATCCGCCAGGGCTCGGGAACCTACGTGGTGGCCACCAGCGAGCTGGCCGGGGTGATGCAGCGGCGCTTCGCGACCGCCGATACCCGCCACGTGTCCGAGCTCCGGTCGGTACTGGAGTCGGCGGCGGCGCGGCTGGCGGCCGGACGGCGTACCGACCGCGACCTCAAGCAGATGGACGCCCTGATGGCGCGGCGCGAGGAGACCTGGGCGGCGGGGGACGCGGAGGGGTTCGTCGAGGCGGACGCCACCTTGCACCTGGCGATCGTGGCCGCCGCGCACAACGACGTACTGACCGGGATCTACGCGGACCTGGGCGACGTGCTCCGCGACTACCTGCGCGGCGACGTGGGCCCGGAGCTGCGGCCGGAGGACCTCATGGACCACGGGCGGCTGGTCGAGGCGATCCGCGAGGGCGACGCGCGGAGGGCGGCCGAGGAGGCGGGGGGTCACGCGCTGCACTGCCCGCCCGAAAGGCCCTGACCGGAAAGCCCTCGCGGGGAGCCCCAGCCGGAAAGCCCTTGCCGGAAAGCCCCGACCGGAGAGGCTCTGCCCGAAAGGCCCTGACCGGAGCGCCCCGGGCAGCCTTCAAGCGGCGTCCGGCGTCGCGCTGTGGGTGACCCAGGCGGTGGCCACCTCTTTCCAGCAGCGGTCCTGGAGCCGGACGGTCCGCCCCGGCTCGACGACGACCGCCGCGCCGTCGCCGTCCACGTCCCACCACCGGGCGCACTCCGTGTGCAGCCGGACATGGTCGAGGGAGGGGTACGGGTTGTGGCAGTAGGAGACCACCAGGGAGCCCTCGACCGTGGTGCGGCACTCCGATCCGGAGGGCTCCGGGGACGGTGTGCGGGTGCCCGAGCCCTCGGATCCGGCGGCTCCGCCCGATCCGGCGGCGTGGATCCCGACCGGGACCGCGAGGGCCGCGACGGCTGCCGCGGAGACGAGCAGAACCCAGGTGCGGCGACGCGTGGGACGCATGGCGTTCTCCTCCCCGCAGCCTGACCAGAGTCCGGTTCCTCCACATTCTGCGGTGGATCGGCGGTCTTTTCGACCCGGGGAGTCACGGACCGTGCACGGCGGGGCTCCAGCCGTGCTCCGTACGCCCCGTACGAGGCTCCCCCGGCCCGGTTCGCCGGGGCGGGACACGGACCGGAACGCGCGTCGGCCGCGCACCCTCCGGAGGGATCCGGATGCGGGTACGCGGCCGACAGGGGTCCGTACGGGTCAGGCGCCGATCATGTGCACGCCACCGTCGACGTGGATGATCTCGCCCGTGGTCTTCGGGAAGAAGTCCGACAGCAGGGCGACGACGCCCCGGCCGGCGGGCTCCGGGTCGGCCATGTTCCAGGCCAGCGGCGACCGGGTGTCCCAGACCTTCGCGAGGTCGCCGAAGCCCGGGATGGACTTCGCGGCCATGGAGCCGAGGGGGCCCGCGGAGATCAGGTTGCAGCGGATGTTGTCCGCGCCCAGGTCACGGGCGAGGTAGCGGGAGGTGGCCTCCAGCGCGGCCTTCGCCGGGCCCATCCAGTCGTACTGCGGCCACGCGAACTGCGCGTCGAAGGTGAGGCCGACGATCGAGCCGCCCTCGGTCATCAGCGGCTTGCAGGCCATCGCGAGCGACTTCAGCGAGAACGCCGAGACGTGCATCGCGGTGGCGACCGACTCGAACGGGGTGTTCAGGAAGTTGCCGCCGAGGGCGTCCTGCGGCGCGAAGCCGATGGAGTGGACGACGCCGTCCAGCGTGCCGAGCTCGTCGCGGACCAGACCGGCGAGCCGGTCGAGGTGCTCGGCGTTGGTGACGTCGAGTTCGAGCACCTTCGCGGGCTTGGGGAGCTTCTTGGCGATGCGCTCCGTCAGGGTGGGGCGGGGGAAGGCGGTGAGGATGATCTCCGCGCCCTGCTCCTGGGCCACCTTGGCGGTGTGGAACGCGATGGAGGACTCCATCAGCACCCCGGTGATGAGGATGCGCTTGCCGTCGAGAATTCCGCTCATGGTGATCAGTGACCCATGCCCAATCCGCCGTCAACGGGGATGACGGCTCCAGTGATGTACGACGCGTCGTCGGAGGCGAGGAAGCGGACCGCCGCGGCGACCTCCGCGGGCTGCGCGTAGCGGCCGAGCGGGACCTGGGCGACGATGCCCTTGCGCTGGTCCTCGGTGAGCACCTGCGTCATGTCGGTGTCGACAAAACCGGGCGCGACGACGTTGAGAGTGATGTTCCGCGAGCCGAGCTCGCGGGCCAACGACCGGGCGAACCCGACCAGTCCGGCCTTGGAAGCGGCGTAGTTGGCCTGACCGGCCGAGCCGAGGAGGCCCACGACGGAGGAGATGAGGACCACGCGGCCCTTCCTCGCGCGCAGCATGGCGCGGTTGGCGCGCTTGACCACACGGAAGGTGCCGGTGAGGTTGGTGTCGATGACGGAGGTGAACTCCTCCTCCGACATCCGCATGAGGAGCTGGTCCTTGGTGATGCCGGCGTTGGCCACCAGCACCTCCACGGGGCCGTGCTTCTCCTCGACCTCCTTGTAGGCCTGCTCCACCTGCTCGGCGTCGGTGATGTCGCAGCGGACGGCGAGCACACCCGCCTCGGTGAGTTCCCGGGGCGGCTCGCCGGAGCGGTAAGTGATCGCCACCTTGTCGCCGTTGTCGACGAAGGCGCGGGCGATGGCGAGGCCGATGCCCCGGTTTCCTCCGGTGACGAGAACCGAGCGGCTCAACGGATCACCCTTTCCTTGACGGTCTGGTACGTCGAAAACCTATCGGTACGGTGCGGCGTACGGAGAATCGGGCCCTGACAGTGGCTCGTGCGAGGTGCTGTGGGGTTCCCACAGTCGGTGCCGCCGGCGGTGGTGCTCCGGGCGGGCCGCGCGGGGCGCTTTCCGCGGTGGAGGTGATGCGCCCGACCGTCCATCACGCCCCGGCCGCCCCGTGATTGACTTCACGCCCGGGCACGATTCCACAGCGCAAGGGAGGCCGTCCGTGGCCCATGACATCGACCCGTCGTTTCTCGCCCTGCCCCTACGGGCCCTCGCCGACGCCGCCCTCGCACGGGCCCGCGCGCTCGGCTCCACGCACGCGGACTTCCGCTTCGAGCGGGTGCGCAGCGCCTCCCTGAGGCTGCGCGACGCCCGGCTCTCGGGGGCCTCGGACTCCACCGACCTCGGGTACGCGGTGCGGGTCGTGCACGGCGGGGCGTGGGGGTTCGCGTCCGGTGTGGACCTGACGATGGACGCGGCGGCGAAGGTGGCCTCGCAGGCCGTCGCCATGGCGAAGCTCTCGGCGAAGGTGATCGCGGCGGCGGGCTCCGACGAGCGGGTGGAGCTGGCGGACGAGCCGGTGCACGGCGAGCGGACCTGGGTCTCCTCGTACGGCATCGACCCGTTCTCCGTACCGGACGAGGAGAAGACCGGGCTGCTCGCCGAGTGGAGCGGGCGGCTGCTCGGGGCGGCGGGGGTCGCGCACGTGGACGCCTCGCTGAAGGCCGTCCACGAGAACAAGTTCTACGCGGACACCGCGGGCACGGTCACCACGCAGCAGCGGGTGCGGGTGCATCCGCAGCTGACGGCGGTGGCGGTGGACGGCACGACGGGCGAGTTCGACTCGATGCGGACGATCGCCCCGCCGGCCGGCCGCGGCTGGGAGTACCTGACCGGCACCGGCTGGGACTGGAACGGCGAGCTGGAGCGCATCCCGGGGCTGCTCGCCGAGAAGATGCGGGCGCCGAGCGTGGAGGCGGGGAGGTACGACCTGGTCGTCGACCCGTCGAACCTCTGGCTGACCATCCACGAGTCGATCGGCCACGCGACCGAGCTGGACCGGGCGCTGGGGTACGAGGCGGCGTACGCGGGGACCTCGTTCGCCACCTTCGACCAGCTGGGGAAGCTGGCGTACGGCTCCCCGGTGATGAACGTGACGGGCGACCGGACGACCGAGCACGGGCTTGCGACGATCGGGTACGACGACGAGGGCGTCGAGGCGCAGTCCTGGGACCTGGTCAAGGACGGCACCCTCGTCGGTTACCAACTCGACCGGCGCATCGCCAAGTTGACCGGCCTCGGCCGGTCCAACGGCTGCGCGTACGCCGATTCGCCGGACCATGTTCCGGTGCAGCGGATGGCCAACGTCTCGCTGAAGCCCGACCCGGGCGGGCTCTCCACCGAGGATCTGATCGGCGGGGTGGAGCGCGGGATCTACGTGGTCGGCGACCGCTCCTGGTCGATCGACATGCAGCGCTACAACTTCCAGTTCACCGGGCAGCGGTTCTTCCGGATCGAGAACGGTGAGCTGACCGGTCAGCTGCGGGACGTCGCGTACCAGGCGACGACCACCGACTTCTGGGGCTCGATGGAGAAGGTCGGCGGCCCGCAGACGTACGTGCTGGGCGGCGCCTTCAACTGCGGCAAGGCCCAGCCGGGCCAGGTCGCGGCGGTCTCGCACGGCTGCCCGTCCGCTCTCTTCCGGGGCGTGAACATCCTCAACACGACGCAGGAGGCGGGCCGATGAGCCGCGCGAGCAAGCCGTACGAGATCGTCGAGCGCGCCCTCGAACTGTCCACCGCCGACGGCTGCGTGGTCATCGCCGACGAGGCGTCCTCGGCCAACCTGCGCTGGGCGGGCAACGCCCTGACCACCAACGGCGTGACCCGGGGCAGGACGCTGACCGTCGTCGCCACCGTGGACGGCTCCGAGGGGACGGCCTCCGGGGTCGTCTCGCGCTCCGCCGTCACGGCGGACGACCTGGAACCGCTGGTACGGGCGGCGGAGGCGGCGGCCCGCGCGGCGGGTCCCGCCGAGGACGCCCAGCCGCCGGTCACCGGCGTACCGGTCTCCCCGGACTTCACCGACGCGCCCGCCGAGACCGGGTCGGACGTCTTCACCGACTTCGCGCCGGCCCTCGGTGAGGCTTTCGCACGGGCCCGCGCGGGCGGCCGCGAGCTGTACGGCTTCGCGCACCACCAGATGGTCTCCACCTACCTGGGCACCTCGGCCGGGCTGCGGCTCCGCCACGACCAGCCGACCGGCACCCTTGAGCTGAACGCCAAGTCGCCGGACCGCTCCCGGTCCGCGTGGGCCGGGCGGGCCACCCGGGACTTCAAGGACGTCGACCCGGCGGCCCTCGACGCGGAGCTGGCCCGGCGCCTCGGCTGGGCGGAGCGGCGGATCGAGCTGCCGGCCGGCCGGTACCAGACGCTGCTGCCGCCGACCGCCGTGGCCGACCTGCTGATCTACCAGTTCTGGTCGTCGACCGCCCGGGACGCCACCGAGGGCCGGACGGTGTTCTCCCGGCCTGGTGGCGGGACCCGGCTGGGCGAGACGCTCTCGCCGCTGCCGCTGACCCTGCGCAGCGACCCGCACGCGCCGGGGCTGGAGTCGGCCCCGTTCGTGATCGCGCACTCCTCGGGGGACGAGGCGTCCGTCTTCGACAACGGGCTGCCGCTCGAATCGACCGACTGGATCGCCGGCGGCCGGCTGGAGCGGCTGACCACCACCCGGCACACGGCGGCGTCGACCGGCCTGCCGCCGGCCCCGGCCATCGACAACCTGCTGCTGGAGGGCGGCGGCGAGCGGTCGCTGGACGAGATGGTGGCGGCGACCACCGGCCGGGCGCTGCTGCTGACCTGCCTCTGGTACATCCGGGAGGTCGACCCGGCGACGCTGCTGCTGACCGGGCTGACCCGGGACGGCGTCTACCTGGTGGAGGACGGCGAGGTGGTCGGCGAGGTGAACAACTTCCGGTTCAACGAATCGCCGGTCGACCTGCTCTCCCGCGCCTCCGAGGCGGGCCGCACGGAGCGGACGCTGCCGCGCGAGTGGGGCGACTGGTTCACCCGCGCCGCGATGCCGGCCCTGCGCATCCCGGACTTCAACATGAGCTCGGTCAGCCGGGGGGTGTGAGCAGGAGGTACGGGGCGCCCCCGGCCGTCATCGGATCGGAGGCGGCCCGGGCCACCGCTTAGACTGGCCGGGAGTGGGCCCGGCAGGCACGGAGGCCCACTGTTCACTCGCTGAAGGAGACACGGAACCGTGACGGACATCGTCGACGAGCTCAAGTGGCGCGGGCTGTTCGCCCAGTCCACTGACGAGGACGCCCTGCGCAAGGCTCTTGGCGACGGTCCGGTCACCTTCTATTGCGGCTACGACCCGACCGCGTCCAGCCTGCACGTCGGCCACCTGGTCCAGGTCCTCACCATGCGCCGGCTCCAGCGGGCGGGCCACCGCCCGCTGGCGCTGGTGGGCGGGGCGACCGGCCAGATCGGCGACCCCCGGCCGACCGCCGAGCGCACGCTGAACGACCCCGAGACGATCGCCGCCTGGGTGACCCGGCTGCGCTCGCAGATCGAGCCGTTCCTCTCCTTCGAGGGTGAGAACGCCGCGGTCATGGTGAACAACCTGGACTGGACCGCCGGCATGTCCGCGATCCAGTTCCTGCGGGACATCGGCAAGCACTTCCGGGTCAACAAGATGCTGACCAAGGACTCCGTGGCCCGCCGCCTGGAATCCCAGGAGGGCATCAGCTACACCGAGTTCAGCTACCAGCTGCTCCAGTCCATGGACTTCCTGGAGCTGTACCGGCGCCACGGCTGCATCCTCCAGCAGGGCGGCAGCGACCAGTGGGGCAACCTCACGGCGGGCATCGACCTGATCCACCGCCTGGAGCCCGCGGCGACGGTGCACGCGCTGGCGACCCCGCTGATGGTCAAGGCGGACGGCACTAAGTTCGGCAAGACCGAGGGCGGCGCCGTCTGGCTGGACCCGGAGATGACGACCCCGTACGCGTTCTACCAGTTCTGGCTGAACGTCGACGACCGCGACATCTCCCCGTACATGCGCATCCTCAGCTTCAAGTCCCAGGCCGAGCTGGAGGAGCTGGAGAAGGTCACCGAGGAGCGTCCGCAGGCCCGTACGGCGCAGCGCGCGCTGGCCGAGGAGCTGACGACGCTGGTGCACGGCGCCGACCAGTGCGCGGCCGTCATCGCCGCGTCGAAGGCGCTGTTCGGCCAGGGCGAGCTGGGTGAGCTCGACGAGGCGACGCTGGGTGCCGCGCTCTCCGAGCTGCCGCACGCGAAGGTCGCCGAGCCCGCGCCGCTGGTGGACCTGCTGGTCGAGGTCGGTCTCGCGCCGAGCAAGTCGGGTGCCCGCCGCACGGTGAACGAGGGCGGCGCCTACCTGAACAACGTCAAGATCACCGACGGCGACGCCCTGCCCGCCGCCGAGGACCTGCTGTACGGCCGGTGGCTGGTGCTGCGCCGGGGCAAGAAGAACCTCGCGGTGGTCGAGATCGCCGCGGGCTGAACCCTTTCGGACACGGCGGAGGCCGGGCACGCGTCATGCGTGTCCGGCCTCCGCCGTCGGGGGTGTCGCCCGTCCGGAATCAGGTTCTCTGTTTGCCGTGTCCCCGGATCGACTGCCAGACCACGTCGCCGACACCGACCACCGCCACCGCGCCGATCAACTGGAGCACGTGCCGGATCCAGTCGATGCCCTTGGTGTCCTCGACGCCGATCCAGGCCGCGACGGCGTTTCCGAGGATGCTGCCGATGATGCCGAACACGGTCGTCAGCCAGAGCGGGATGTCCTGCTTGCCCGGAAGGATCGCCTTCGCGATCAGACCCAGCACCAGGCCCACGATGATCGCCCACAACCAGCTCATACCGCCTCCTCGAACTGCGCGTCCTGCGCATATGCGCTCAAGTCTCGTGTGCGGGCGCTTCCCGCGCATGTCGGGCGATGCCGTACGGGTACCGGGAGGGCGCGACCGGCCCACCCGGTCTCGATCGCGGAGCGGGCCGGGCGTACCGTGATAGCGGTCCGGTCCGGGGCGTCCGGCGCGGCGAGCAGGCGGTGGAGACATGATGGGCAAGCGCAACGACGCGGAGGTCTTCCGGATCACCGGGGCCCGGCAGGGGCTGGCCGACGACGTGCGCGGCCGGCAGCGCCGGTACGTGATCTCGATGTCCGTGCGGACGGTCTCGGTGATCCTCGCCGCGGTCCTGTGGAACGTCGAGCGGCACATCTCGATCGTGGCGCTGGCCCTGGGCCTGCTGCTGCCGTACGTGGCCGTGGTCATCGCCAACGCGGGCCGGGAGAACACCCCTTCGCTGCCGTCCACCTTCGTGCCCGCCCCCGTGCTGCCTGCCCTGGAACCGGGCTTCGGAGCGGGAACGGGCGACGGAACGGGTGCGGGGCACGCCTTCGAGGACCGCGCCGGAACCGGTACGGACACGGCCGCCGGGACGGACGGTCGCACCCGGTATCCGCACGGGCACGGATGAGCTTCGCCCGCGGGCGGAGCTCAAGAAAACCTCAACTCAATCGTGGAGTTCAGGTGCACCCCGGCAGGGCGTGCGTGACATACTCCTTTATGCGCTCCGCATCCCCCGTCGGAGCGAGAGACCGACGCCGAGCAGCTCCCCCCGTGGCTGCTCGGCGTCGTTTTTTCTCGCCCTCCGGACGCGCGCGGAGGCCGCCCCGCCGGCTGTTTTAGGGTGGAGGCCGTGAACTTCCCCCTGACTTCCGCCGAGAGCGACACCGGTACCCCCATCTGCTCCGCCAAGGGCTGCCGCGCGGACGCGGTGTGGGTGCTCGCCTGGAACAACCCCAAGCTGCACACCCCGGAGCGCCGCAAGACCTGGCTGGCCTGCGAGGAGCACCGCGAGCACCTGTCGCAGTTCCTGGGGGTGCGGGGTTTCCTGAAGGACGTGGTGGCGCTGGCCGACTGGGAGGCGCCGGCCTCGGACACGGCCCAGGACTGATCCCCCGCGCCCAGGACTGACCGCCTGCGCGCAGGACTGGTCCCCCGCGTACAGGACGGCGGCCGCCGGAGCGGTACGCCTCGTCAGCCGCCGATCGAGGACATCGGCCGGTCGGGCTGGAGGAAGGACGGGTCGTCCAGGCCCGATCCCGCCTTCTTCCCCCACATCGCGACGCGCCAGAGCCGGGCGATCTCCTCGTCCGGTGCGCCGGAGCGCAGCGCGGTGCGCAGGTCGGTCTCCTCGCGGGCGAAGAGGCAGGTGCGGACCTGCCCGTCGGCGGTGAGCCGGGTACGGTCGCAGGCCCGGCAGAACGGGCGGGTGACCGAGGCGATGACCCCGACGCGGTGCGGGCCGCCGTCCACGGTCCAGCGTTCGGCGGGGGCGGAGCCGCGGGCGCCGTCGTCCTCGGCGGTGAGCGTGAAGCGGGTGCGCAGCGAGGCGAGGATGTCACCGGAGGTGATCATGCCGTCGCGCTTCCAGCCGTGCTGGGCGTCGAGGGGCATCTGCTCGATGAAGCGGAGCTCGTAACCGTGGGCGACCGCCCAGGCGAGCAGGTCGGGGGCCTCGTCGTCGTTGAGTCCGGGCATGAGCACGGAGTTGACCTTGACGGGGGTGAGGCCCGCCTCGTGCGCGGCGGTGAGTCCGTCGAGCACGTCCCTGTGCCGGTCGCGGCGGGTCAGGGTCTTGAAGACGTCGGGCCGCAGGGTGTCCAGGGAGACGTTGACCCGGTCGAGGCCGGCGGCCTTGAGGGCGGCGGCGGTGCGCTTGAGCCCGATGCCGTTGGTGGTGAGGGACATCCGGGGGCGGGGAGTGAGCGCGGCGCACTGCTCGACGATGCCCACCAGTCCGGGGCGGAGCAGGGGCTCGCCGCCGGTGAAGCGCACCTCGGTGATGCCGAGCAGTTCGACGGCGATCCGGACGAGCCGGACGATCTCCTCGTCGCTGAGCAGTTCGCTCTTGCCGAGCCACTGGAGGCCCTCTTCGGGCATGCAGTAGGTGCAGCGGAGGTTGCATTTGTCGGTCAGGGAGACGCGCAGGTCGGTGGCGACCCGGTCATAGGTGTCGATGAGCATGTGCGCCCCTCCCCCGATGGCTTTCACGGCGTGTCCGTGGTTCGGTCCTGACTCGTCCCTTCCGAGACTACGCGAGCCGGGCGGCCGGACCCCGCGCACGGTGGTTCCGCGCCCGCTGGTTCCACGACGGGTGGTGCCACGACCGGCGCCGGTCACCCGTGAGGACTCTACGGTGTGACCGGCGCGTTGGGACGTGCTCGATCCGTACGCTTGTGTGAACTCCCGCGCTCAGTGTGCGGCGACGCCGGTGAGGGACTTGACCTCCAGCTCGGCGTACTTGCCCTTGTCGGGCTCCTCCTTGGAGAGCAGGGTGCCGATCAGGCCGAGCAGGAAGCCCAGCGGGATGGAGATGAGGCCGGGGTTCTCCAGCGGGAACCAGGCGAAGTCGACGTCCGGGAACATCGAGGTCGGCTTGGAGGAGACGACCGGCGAGAAGAGCACCAGCAGCACGGAGGAGGCGAGCCCGCCGTAGATGGACCAGAGGGCGCCCTGGGTGGTGAACCGCTTCCAGAAGAGGCTGTAGAGGATCGTCGGCAGGTTGGCGGAGGCGGCGACGGCGAAGGCCAGGGCGACCAGTCCGGCCACGTTGAGGTCGCGGGCCATGGCGCCGAGGCCGATGGAGACGATGCCGATGGCGACGGTGGCCCACTTGGCGGCGCGGACCTCCTCCTTCTCGGTCGCCTTCCCCTTGCGGATGACGTTGGCGTAGATGTCGTGGGCGAAGGACGAGGAGGACGCCAGGGTGAGTCCGGCGACCACGGCGAGGATGGTGGCGAAGGCGACGGCGGAGATCACCGCGAGCAGTACGGCGCCGCCGGTGGAGCCGGAGCCGCCGCCGATCTCCAGGGCGGCCAGCGGGGCCGCGGTGTTGCCCGCCTTGTTGGAGGCGATGATGTCGTCCGGCTTGAGCAGCGCGGCGGCGCCGAAGCCGAGCACGATCGTCATCAGGTAGAACGCGCCGATGATGCCGATGGCCCAGTTGACGGACTTACGGGCGGCCTTGGCGGTGGGCACGGTGTAGAAGCGGATCAGGATGTGCGGCAGTCCGGCGGTGCCGAGGACCAGGGCGATGCCGAGGGAGAGGAAGTCCAGCTTCGAGGTGCCGGTGGCGCCGTACTTGAGGCCGGGCTCCAGGAACGCGTGGCCCTTGCCGCTGTTGGTGGCGGCGGTGCCCAGCAGGTCCGAGATGTTGAAGTGGAACTTCAGCAGGATCAGGAAGGTGATGAGCAGGGTGCCCGCGATGAGCAGGACGGCCTTGACCATCTGCACCCAGGTGGTGCCCTTCATGCCGCCGATCGTGACGTAGACGATCATGAGCAGGCCGACCAGGGCGACGATGGCGATCTTCCCGCCGTCGCTGGTGATGCCGAGGAGCAGCGAGACGAGGACGCCGGCCCCGGCCATCTGGGCCAGCAGGTAGAAGATCGAGACGACGATGGTGGAGACGCCCGCGGCGGTGCGTACCGGACGCTGGCGCATGCGGTAGGCGAGGACGTCGCCCATCGTGTAGCGGCCGGAGTTGCGCAGGGGTTCGGCGACCAGGAGCAGGGCGACGAGCCAGGCGACGAGGAAGCCGATGGAGTAGAGGAAGCCGTCGTAGCCGAAGAGGGCGATGGCTCCGGCGATGCCGAGGAAGGACGCCGCGGACATGTAGTCGCCGGAGACGGCGAGTCCGTTCTGGAAGCCGGTGAACTGGCGTCCGCCCGCGTAGAAGTCGGCGGCGCTCTTGGTCTGGCGGCCGGCCCACACGGTGATGAAGAGGGTCGCGACGACGAAGACCGCGAAGAGGGTGATGATCAGCGTCCGGTGGTCGCTCGCGCCTTCGGCTGCGGCGAGCTGGACGGCGGGGTGCGCGACCTGGGCGGCGCTCATGCGTCGGCCTCCATACGGGACTTGATGGCCGCCGCCTTCGGGTCGAGCTTGGTGGCGGCGTGGCGGGAGTAGAACCACGCGATGAGGAAGGTCGTGGCGAACTGGGCGAGCCCGAGGACGAGCGCGACGTTGATGTTGCCGGCGACCTTGGTGCCCATGAAGTCGCCCGCGTAGTTGCAGAGCAGGACGTAGACCAGGTACCAGGTGACGAAGGCGACGGTCAGCGGGAAGGCGAACGACCGGTGCGAGCGGCGCAGTTCGGCGAATTCCGCGCTCTCCTGGACCTCCAGGTAGGCCTCGGTGGTGGGCTGGTCCCGACCGGTGTCCGTACTGTGTTCGGGCGGCGGTGCATCGGTAGCCACGGATTCTCCTCGCGACGCGGGTGCGGTGATGGGCGACGTGATCGGTTTCATGGGGAACCTCCGCTGGAATCGGTCGTGCGACTCCCCTGACAACGGCACGTGCGGCGCGACGAAGCGGTTCATTCCCGCTTTCGGCCGTCGCGGATGGCGTGAAAGCCCCCCGAACGGCCCGCGTAGATCACCCTTCGAACTCGTTTGCCTCAATTCATTGATGCGTGGCGATGATCGACGCTAACTTCACTGGTCATGTACCCGACCAGACACGCAAGGTGTCCGGCCGGCTGATACGGATGATGTGGAGAACCCATGGCTCATCTGGCATCCCGGCGCGTACGTGCACTCGCGCTGCCCGTAGGAATCGCGCTCACCGCTTCCCTCGGCTTCCTTCCGGCCACCACCGCCTCGGCCGCGTCGGCCCCGGCCGTGTCGCAGGACGGCCCGAAGCTCAGTTACGTCGTGAACACCGAAGGCAGTCACAAGACCGTCGAGCAGGTCGAGAAGGCCATCGCGAAGGCCGGCGGCACGATCGTCGTCGCGTACGACCAGATCGGCGTCATCGTCGTCCACTCGCAGAACCCGGCGTTCGCGGAGACCATCCGCAAGGTGCGCGGTGTCGAATCGGCCGGCGCCACCCGCACCAACCCGATCGTCCCGCAGGCGACCACCGACGTGGGCGCGGCGGCGCAGCCGCTCACGGCGGCGGAGGCGGCCGGCGCGGCCGAGGGCGCGACCGTGTCGCAGGATCCGCTGGAGCCCTTGCAGTGGGACCTGCCCGCCATGAAGGCGGACAAGGCCCATGAGATCACCCTCGGCAGCAGGAACGTCACGGCAGCCGTGATCGACACGGGCGTCGACGACACCCACCCGGACCTGGCGCCCAACTTCGACGCGGCGGCCTCCGCCAACTGCGTCTCCGGCGCCCCCGACACCACGCCGGGGTCCTGGCGCCCCGCCGCGGGTGAGAGCGACCACGGCACCCACGTGGCCGGCACCATCGCCGCGGCGAAGAACGGGATCGGCGTCACGGGCGTCGCCCCGGGTGTGAAGGTCGCCGGGATCAAGGTCGCGACCTCGGACGGGTTCTTCTACACGGAGGCCGTCGTCTGCGGCTTCGTCTGGGCCGCCGAGCACGGCGTCGACGTGACGAACAACAGCTATTACACCGACCCGTGGCTCTACAACTGCAAGAACGACCCCGACCAGGGCGCCCTGGTCGAGGCGCTCGGCCGGGCCACCCGTTACGCCGAGGGCAAGGGTGTCGTGAACGTCGCGGCGGCCGGCAACTCCGCCGAGGACCTGGCGGCCAAGTCGATCGAGGACTCGACGAGCCCCAACGACACCGTCACCGAGGACCGGGTCATCGACCCGCGCACCTGCCTCGACATCCCGTCGATGCTGCCGGGCGTGGTGACCGTCTCCGCCACCGGGGCGAAGGGACTCAAGGCGTCGTACTCGAACTACGGTTACGGCGTGGTCGACGTGGCCGCCCCCGGCGGTGACTCGACGATCTACCAGAAGCCCGAGGCCCCGGCGACCAGCGGCCTCATCCTCTCGACGCTGCCGGGCGGCCAGTACGGCTACAAGGCCGGTACGTCGATGGCGACCCCGCACGTCGTGGGTGTCGTGGCCCTGATCGAGTCGAAGCACCCGCACGCCTCGCCCGCCGCGGTGAAGGCGCTGCTGGCCCTGGAGGCCGACGCCACCGCGTGCGGAGCCCCGTACGACATCGACAGCGACGGCACCGTCGACGCGGTCTGCACGGGCGGCAAGGCGTACAACGGCTTCTACGGAGCCGGCAACGTGGACGCGCTGGACGCGGTCAGCTACTGACGGCGCTCGAAACGGAGGGGCCCGGAGCGCGTCTGCGCTCCGGGCCCCTCCGGCGTCCGTTCCCTACGGCTCGACGAGGACCTTACGGCTTGACGAGGACCTTCAGCGCGGTGCGCTCGTCCATCGCCTTGTATCCGGCGGGCACCTCGTCCAGCCCGACCGCCAGGTCGAAGACCGGCGACGGGTCGATGGTGCCGTCCAGCACGTCGGGGAGCAGCTCGGGGATGTACGCGCGCACCGGGGCGACCCCGCCGCGCAGGGCGACGTTGCGGTTGAACATGTCGCCGAGGTCCAGGCCGGTGCCGCTGCCGTGCGGGACGCCGACGTAGCCGACCGCCCCGCCGTCGCGGGCGATCCCGAACGCGGTCCGCATGGACTGCTCGGTGCCGACCGCCTCGATGACGCTGTGCGCGCCGGCGCCGCCGGTCAGCTCGCGTACGGCGGCCACGGCCTCCTCGCCCCGCGCGGCGACGACGTCGGTGGCGCCGAAGGCCCGGGCGATGTCGGTACGGGCGGTGTGGCGGCCCAGCGCGATGATCCGGTCGGCGCCGAGGCGCTTGGCGGCCATGACGCCGCAGAGGCCGACCGCGCCGTCGCCGACGACCGCGACGGTGGAACCGGGCTTCACCCCGGCGCCCACGGCGGCGTGGTGGCCGGTGCCGAGCACGTCGGAGAGGGCCAGCAGCGCGGTGAGCAGCCGGTCGTCGGACGCCGCCTCGGCGGGGAGCTTGACGAGGGTGCCGTCGGCGAAGGGGACCCGGACGGCCTCGCCCTGTCCGCCGTCGGAGCCCTCGGAGCCCCAGAACCCGCCCTGCGGGCAGGAGGTGTGGAGGCCGTCGGCGCAGTAGGCGCAGGTGCCGTCCGACCAGACGAAGGGGGCGACGACGAGGTCGCCGGCGGTGAAGCCGGTGACTTCGGAGCCGGCCTGCTCCACTATGCCGAGGAACTCGTGGCCGATGCGCTGGCCGGGCTTGCGGGCGGACTCGCCCCGGTAGGCCCACAGGTCGCTGCCGCAGATGCAGGCGCGCAGCACCCGGACCACGACGTCGGTGGGCTGCTGGACGACCGGGTCCGGCACTTCCTCCACCCGGATGTCGTGCGGGGCGTGGATGACGGTGGCGCGCATGTGGGGGTTCCTCGCTGGTTTCAGGCGGTTTCAACCTTTCCACGGTACGCCCTCGTCGGCGTGGGTCTCCCGATACCCCCGAGTGCTCCGGCGGTCAGCAGGAGCTGGGCGGCGAGGTAGGTGAGCATGACGAGGAAGTCGTGGCCGGGCGGCTGCGGCCAGCCGGCGACCCCGGTGGCGATCAGCGAGTCGGAGAGCAGGAAGAGCGCCCCGCCGGCTGCGGCGTACCGGCCGAGGGCGCCGGAGCGCCAGGCCATGGTGGCGAGCAGCAGGCTGTACCCGGCCATCGGCAGGCGCATCCCGGCCGGCAGGTCGCCCCACATCGCCACCAGGACGGCGGCGAGCAGGGCCGCGTAGGCGCCGCCCGCGGCGCGCGGGGCGGGCGCCCGGCCGAAGAGCCGGAGGTAGCAGAGGTGTCCGGCGGCGAAGGAGCCCATGCCGAGGAGGAAGGCGGTGTCGTGGTCCACCATCAGGGCCAGGTCGCCGCCCCATCCGAGGAGCAGCGCGGCGATGAGCCACCGGGGCCCGCCCCGGACGGCGGCGTACGCGGCGAGCACCGGCATCAGCAGCGGCTTGGCGAGGAGGTGGGCGGTCTCCGCCCCGGCCAGCAGCCCGCCCAGGTCGACGGCCGACAGGACGAGGTAGGCGGCGAGCAGCAGGGGCGCGGAGCGGGCCGCCCGCGCGTGAGGCGTCCCACTCCCGGAGCCGGCTCCCGCGCCGCCGGTCATCCGGTGGTCCCGGCGACCGGAGGGTGCTGCGGGGCCGCGGCGCCGGTGGGGGCGGGGGCGGTGGTTCCGGCGGGCTGCCAGCCGGGGCCGCGGAAGACCCGTCCGGCGCGCTCGCTCCAGCTTCCCGCCGCCCGGACGTCCCGGGCGATCGCCGCGTACTCGTGGGTGGCGACGCGCAGCGGGTTGTGGGTGGCGATGTTCTTGGTAAGGCCGTAGACGGGCCGTTCGGTCTCCTCGGTGAACGATCCGAAGGCCCGGTCCCAGAGGATCAGGATGCCGCCGAAGTTCCGGTCGAGGTAGCCGCCCTGGGAGGCGTGGTGCACCCGGTGGTGGGAGGGCGTGTTGAGGACGTACTCGAAGGGCCGGGGCAGCTTCCCGACGCGTTCGGTGTGCACCCAGAACTGGTAGACGAGGTTGGCCGACTGGCAGAAGGCGAGGGCGGCCGGGTGCACCCCGCAGGCGACCAGCGGCAGGTAGAAGGGCCAGACGGTCGCGGAGGTCCAGGGCTGGCGCAGTGCGGTGGTGAGGTTGAACTTCCGGCTGGAGTGGTGGACCACGTGGCAGGCCCACAGCAGGCGGACGACGTGGTGGCCCCGGTGGGACCAGTAGTAGAAGAAGTCCTGGGCGAGCAGCATCAGCGGGACCGTCCACCACAGGACGGGGACCCGCAGCGGGGTGAGTTCGTACACCGCCGTGTAGACCGCGACGATCGGGATCTTCCACAGCAGGTCGAAGCCGAGGGAGCCGAGCCCCATGGTCACGCTGGTCGCCGCGTCCTTGGCGTCGTACCCGGCGGCGTCCTCGTCGGGATGGAAGCGGTAGCTGATCATCTCGACGACGGTGAGCAGGACGAAGGCCGGCAGGGACCACAGCACGACATCGGGCAGGTTCGGCTCCATGCGATGAACCGTAGGGCCGCCGGAGGGTGCCGGAACAGACGTTGTTACCACCAAGTAAGCCGGGGCAACCACCCCTGATATTTGGCGAGTTCCACCAAAGCGGCCGTATCGGGTTCACACCCCGGCCATCCCCAGCAGCGTCCCCGCCGCGTAGGTGACCGCCATCGCCACCGCTCCCCCGCCGGCGTTGCGCAGCACCGCCGGGGCCACCGGCGCGTCGCCCAGCCGGGCGCTCCACCAGCCGGTCGCGGTGAGGGCGACGAGCACCGAGACCACGGTCACCAGCAGCCGGTACGAGGACGGGGGCAGCACGATCGCGAGCAGCGGCAGCAGCGCGCCCGCCGTGAACGCGAGGAAGCTGGCGCCCGCCGCGTGCCAGGGGTTGGTGAGTTCGTCCGGGTCGATGCCGAGCTCCACCTCGGCGTGGGCGCGCAGCGCGTCGCGTTCGGTGAGCTGGAGGGCGGCCTCGCGGGCCACCTCGCGGCTGAGGCCCTTGCCCTCCAGGAGGTCGGTCAGCTCGACGAGTTCCGCCTCGGGTTCGTCCCGCAGTTCGCGGCGCTCGGTGGCGAGGGCGGCCTTCTCCGAGTCGCGCTGGGTGGAGACGGAGACGTACTCCCCGGCGGCCATGGACATCGATCCGGCGAGCAGTCCGGCGAGTCCCGCGGTGAGCAGCGCGCTCCGGTCGCCCGTGGCGCCCGCCACACCGACGACGAGTCCGGCGGTGGAGACCACCCCGTCGTTGGCTCCGAGGACGGCGGCCCGCAGCCAGTTCAGCCGGGTGGAAAGGGCTCCGTCGTGGGGCTCGTCGTGCTCGTTCCTGGCCTGGGTCTCCGTCACCTCCGGATCGTCTCACCGCGGGCGGCACGGACGGGAGGACCCGTACCGCATCGCCGTCCGGGAGGCGGCCGAATAGGGGACTGTCGGTCGGGGCCCGTATTCTCTGTGACCATGCTCGACGACCGTCAGACCGCAGCGCCGTGGCCGGCCGCGTATCCCCAGGGGTACGCGGTCGTCGACGTGGAGACCACCGGCCTCGCCCGCGACGACCGGATAATCTCCGCCGCCGTCTACCGCCTGGACGCCCGGGGCGAGATCGAGGACCACTGGTACACGCTGGTCAACCCGGAGCGCGACCCGGGGCCGGTGTGGATCCACGGCCTGACCTCCGAGGTGCTCGAAGGCGCCCCGCTCTTCACGGAGATCGCCGCACGGTTCTCGGAGTACCTCGCCGGCCGGGTGCTGGTCGCCCACAACGCCGCGTTCGACTGGTCGATGATCGCCCGGGAGTACGCCCGCGCCTCCGTGGTCGCCCCGGTCGAGCAGCGGCTCTGCACCATCGCGCTCGCCAAGGAGCTGCGGCTGCCGCTGCCCAACCACAAGCTCTCCTCGCTGGCCTCGCACTTCGGGGTGGTGCAGGAGCACGCGCACCACGCGCTGGACGACGCCCGGGTGCTGGCCGAGGCGTTCCGGCCGAGCCTGCGGGCGGCGGCGCGGGACGGGGTGCGGCTGCCGCTGCTGGAGTGCCGGCCGCTGACCGAGTGGTCGGACTCGCCGGTGCGCCCGAAGGTCGGTCACCAGCCGTCGTACGGGCAGAACAGCTGGCGCCCGGCGCGGAAGCGGCCGGCCTGCCCGTACCCCAACCCGGGGCGGTACAGCCCGGACCGGCCGTTGAAGCAGGGCATGCGGGTGGCGTTCTCCGGGGACACCTCGGTCGACCGCGAACTGCTGGAGGACCGTGCGGTGGAGGCCGGACTCCATGTGGCGACGAGTGTGTCGCGGCTCACCAGCCTGCTGGTGACCAACGACCCGGACTCCGCGACCTCGAAGACGGTCAAGGCGAAGTCGTTCGGTACGCCGGTGGTGGACGAGGCGGCCTTCACCCATCTGCTGCGGGACGTGGCACCGGCATCGGAGTGAACCGGCGGCGACTCGCCCGCCGGCCGCTCGCCCGCCGCGCGCCCGCGTCCCACCCTGTGGCGCATGGCACGTTGTGAGGTTTGCGGAAACGACTACGGGATGTCCTTCGAGGTGCACGCGCAGGGCGCGGTGCACGTCTTCGACTGCTTCGCCTGCGCCATCCACCGCATGGCGCCGATCTGTGAGCACTGCCGTGTGCAGGTGATCGGGCAGGGCGTCGAGGTGGACGGGCACTGGTTCTGCGGCGGCCACTGCGCCCGCGCCGAGGGGAAGGCGGGCATCGTGGACAAAGTGTGACGGGCCCGACGGACCACCCCACCGTGAGGCACCCCATGACCCCGGTTGTACGGTCATGGGGTGTACCGCTTCCTGTTGACCCGGCAGTGGGTGCTCGTCACCCTCCTCGTCCTCGTCCTGATCCCGACCATGGTCGAGCTGGGCTTCTGGCAGCTGCACCGCCACCAGCACAAGGTCGCGCAGAACGCCCTGATCGCGCGGAACCTCTCGGCCGCTCCGGAACCGGTCCAGCGGCTCACCTCGCCGGGGCACACCGTGCCCCGCGCGGACTACTGGCGCACGGTCAGCGCCCGCGGCACCTTCGACTCCGCCCACGAGGTCGTGGTGCGCCGCCGCACCTCCGACGACGGCCGGATCGGGGTGCACGTCCTCACCCCGCTCGACCTCGACGGCGGCGGCACGGTCATGGTGAACCGCGGCTGGGTCGAGTCCGCCGCCGAGCAGACGGCCTTCCCCGACGTACCGGCCGCTCCCAAGGGCGATGTCACCGTCACCGGACGCCTGATGGCGGACGAGACGACGGGCACCAGCGGCATCAAGGACCTCAAGGGGCTGCCCGACCGCCAGGTGATGCTGATCAACAGCGCCCAGCAGTCCGCGCTGCTCTCCCGCCCGGTCCTCGGCGGCTACATCGAGATGACCGCACCCGGGGCAGCGGGGAACTCGCCCGAGCAGATCGCCACCCCCGACCACGACTCCATCGGCCCGCACATGGCGTACGCCGTGCAGTGGTGGCTGTTCGCCGCCGCCGTCCCGGTGGGCTGGACGGTCCTGGTGCGCCGCGAGAAGGCCGACCGGGCCGAGGCGGCGGCGAAGGCGGCAGCCGGGGCCGCGGGCGGCGCCGGAGAGCCGGAGCCCGCGCACGCGTAGGGCACGCGGCGAGCGAGTGCCGGGGCCGTGCACACCCGGTCGGCCCGGCCTGCTTAGCAACAGCCCCATTCGGGAAAACGCAACTGCGTGACTCAACGTATCGAGGACTACGCCCTCATCGGCGATCTCCAGACGGCCGCGCTCGTCGGCAGAAACGGTTCCGTCGACTGGCTCTGCCTGCCCCGCTTCGACTCGGGCGCCTGCTTCGCGGCACTGCTGGGCGACGAGGACAACGGGCACTGGCGGATCGCGCCCGAAGGCACCGCCGCGTCCGACACCTGCACCCGCCGCGGCTACGCCGGTGACTCGCTCGTCCTGGAGACGTACTGGGAGACCCCCACCGGCACCGTCAAGGTCACCGACTTCATGCCGATGCGCGACAAGTCGCCCGACGTGATGCGGATCGTCGAGGGGGTCAGCGGGAGCGTCGAGATGAGCTCCGTGCTGCGGCTCCGCTTCGACTTCGGCTCCATCATCCCGTGGATGCGCCGCTCGCACGGCCACCGGGTGGCGGTCGCCGGACCGGACTCGGTCTGGCTGCGCAGCGATCCGCCGGTCAAGACGTGGGGGCAGCAGTTCAGTACGTGCTCCTCCTTCACCGTCGCCGAGGGCGAGCAGGTGGCCTTCGTCCTGACCTGGCACCCCTCGCACTCGCCGCGCCCGAAGCTGATCGACCCGTACAAGGCGCTCAAGCACACCCTGAAGGACTGGGCGAAGTGGGCGGAGACCTGCACGTACCAGGGGAAGTACCGGGACGCGGTGGTCCGGTCGCTGATCACGCTGAAGGCGCTGACGTACCGGCCGACCGGCGGGATCGTGGCGGCCCCGACCACCTCGCTGCCCGAGGAGATCGGCGGCGTACGGAACTGGGACTACCGCTACTGCTGGCTGCGGGACGCCACGCTGACCCTCGGCGCGCTGCTCGCGGTCGGCTATCTGGACGAGGCGGCGGCCTGGCGGGACTGGCTGCTGCGCGCCGTCGCCGGCGACCCGGCCGACCTCCAGATCATGTACGGGCTGGCCGGTGAGCGCCGGCTGCCCGAGACGGAGCTGCCCTGGCTTGCCGGGTACGAGAACTCCCGGCCGGTCCGCACCGGCAACGCGGCGGTCCGCCAGCTCCAGCTCGACGTGTACGGCGAGGTCATCGACTCCCTCCGCCTCGCCCGGGACGCGGGTCTGACCGACAAGCCGCACGCCTGGAACCTCCAGCTCAGCCTGCTCGGCTTCCTGGAGTCCACCTGGCGGGAGCCCGACGAGGGCCTGTGGGAGATCCGGGGGGAGCGGCAGCACTTCGTCCACTCGAAGGTGATGGCCTGGGTCGCGGCGGACCGCGCGGTGACCTCCCTGGAGTCCGACCCCTCGCTGCCGGGCGACCCGGACCGCTGGCGCGCGATGCGCGACGCGGTGCACGCCGAGGTGTGCGAGAAGGGGTACGACCCCGTACGGAACACCTTCACCCAGTCGTACGGGTCGAAGGCGCTGGACGCGGCGACGCTGCTCATGGTCCGCACGGGCTTCCTGCCCCCGGACGACCCGCGGATCGTCGGCACGGTCGACGCGATCCGCGCGGAGCTGGGCAGCGACGGCCTGGTCCGCCGCTACAGCACCGAGGAGGCGTCGGTCGACGGGCTGCCGGGCGAGGAAGGGGCCTTCATCGTCTGCACGTTCTGGCTCGCGGACGCGCTGCTGCGGACCGGGCGGACCGCCGAGGCCGAGGAGATCTTCGAGCGGCTGCTGGAACTCCGCAACGACGTGGGCCTGCTGGCCGAGGAGTACGACACGGTGGCCGGCCGTCAGCTGGGGAACTACCCGCAGGCGTTCAGTCATATCGGGCTGGTGAACACGGCGGTGGCCCTGGCGGGGGAACAGGCGGCAGGATAGGGCCATGGATCTTGGACTGAAGGACCGCGTCTACGTCGTCACCGGGGCCAGCCGGGGGCTGGGCAACGCCGCGGCGACCGCCCTGGCGGCGGACGGCGCGAAGGTGCTCATCACCGGCCGCGACGAGAAGAGCGTCACGGCCGCCGCCGCCGAGCTCGGCCCGGACGCCCTCGGCGTCGCGGCCGACAACGGCGACCCGACGGCCGCCCGGATGATGCTGAACACCGCGAAGGAACGGTTCGGGCGGCTCGACGGGGTGCTGATCAGCGTCGGCGGCCCGCCGCCCGGCACCGCCGCCGGCAACACCGACGAACAGTGGCAGTCGGCCTTCGAGTCGGTCTTCCTCGGCGCGGTGCGCCTGGCCCGCGCGGCAGCGGCCGAACTCGGCGAGGGCGGGGTCATCGGCTTCGTGCTCTCCGGATCGGTCCACGAGCCGATCCCGGGTCTGACCATCTCCAACGGGCTGCGCCCGGGGCTGGCCGGTTTCGCCAAGTCCCTGGCGAACGAGCTCGGGCCGCGCGGCATCCGGGTGATCGGGCTGCTGCCCTCGCGGATCGAAACCGACCGGGTGCGTGAGCTCGACGCGCTCTCGGGCGACGCGGACGCGGCCCGTGCCGCGAGCGAGGCCGGCATTCCGCTGCGCCGGTACGGCACGCCCGAGGAGTTCGGGAAGACCGCCGCCTTCCTGCTCTCCCCCGCCGCGTCCTATCTGACCGGCATCATGCTGCCGGTGGACGGCGGTACCCGGCACGGGTTCTGAGCCCGGGCCGCGTACCCGCTCCGTCAGGTGACGCGTTCCGCGCGGTGCTTGACGGCCTTCAGCAGCACCTCGGCCGGCAGCTCGTCCAGTCCGGCCGAGGCCCGGGCGTGGGCCAGTGCCTCGTCGGAGAGGCCGCGGAGCGCCTCCGCCGGGACGGCGTGCGGTTCCAGCCGCATGCGGACCCGGGCCTGCGGGGCGGTCCGGCGGCCGGTCAGCGCGACCTGGGCGCGGGCGACTCCGTCGAGGCCGCCCGCCTCCGCGGCGAGCACGCCCTCCAGGGCCCGGCCCCGCAGCAGCGCCCCCTCGCCGTCGCCGCTGTCGACCAGCACCGCGGCGAGCCGGGCCCGCCGCAGCTGGGCGAGCAGCCACCACAGGGCGAGGACGACGAGCACGGCGAGGATCGCGATGACGGTCGGCCACCACCAGCCCTCGTCGCGCCAGCGGCCCCGGTCCGCGTCGCTGAGCAGCACGTCGGACTTGCCGCTCCACGGGAACCAGGACGGCACGGCGGCGCCGAGGCCGGTGGCGAGCACGGTGCCGCCGACGGCGACGAGGATCAGTCCGGCGAGGGCGAGCAGGACCCGGTTGACCGTGCGGAGCATGGCGCTCATCCCTTCTTGGCGGCCCGGTGGACACGTACGGAGAGCTTCGGCGGTTTGGCGAGGCCGAGTTCGGCGATGGCGGTGGTGAGCGCGGACTCCAGGTCGGCCCGTACCTCGCCGAGTTCCCGGAAGTGCGAGACGGCCCGGACGGCGGCCTTGCGGCGTCCCGACCTGACGCGTACGGACTGCACCCCGGAGACCTCCTGGGCCCGGTCGCGCAGGACCAGGGCCGCGGCGGTGCGGTCGAGGGCCGCGTGCACCCCGTGGTGCCGGCGGCTCATCGTCAGCAGGGAGCGCAGCCCCGGGGTGAGGGCGAGGAGGAGCAGCCACAGTCCGAGCGCGGCGGCGATCCCGGCGCCGGTGAGCGCCCAGACGTCGTCGAGGGAGCGTTCGGCGAGGCCGTCCGCCAGCGAGCGCCGCCACCGCATCGCCGGGTGGTCGGCGCGTACGGCCGCCACGTCGTAGAGGAAGAGCCCCGAGGCGCCGAGCACCACGAGCGCGAGGAGGGCGGCGGGGACGCGGCGGGCCGACCAGAAACGTCCGGCCCGCCCGCCCACCGGCTCTTCCGCCACGGGGACGGGCCGGTACGTGGACGAGGAAGCGTTCCGTTCGGGGCCGAGCGGCTCCGGCGCGACGACGGGAAGCCGCCGGGTGCCGTGCTCCGGGCCGTCCGGACCGTCGGAGTAGGAGGGCTCACTCACCGGATCCTCCCCTGTCCCGAGGAACCCGTCGCCGCCGAGTGCAGGCGTTCGATCCGTACGGCCACCTCGGGCACCTCCATTCCCGCCAGCGTCCTGACCCGCTCGGCCACCTGTCGGCGTACGGCTCCGCACTGGCGGCCGATGTCGCTGGGGTACCCGAGCTCCAGGCTGACGTGTACCCGGGCGGAGTCCCGGTGAACGGTGACGGAGGCATTGGGCGGTGAGCCGTCCTCGGGGACCTCGTCGATCGCCTCCCGGGCGGCCTGTGCGGCGATCTTCGCGACGACCCGGTCGGCGATCCGGGTCTCGCCGCGCTCCGCTGCGGGAACCGGGCCGGTCACCGGGGTCACCGTTGCCGGTCGCCGCGCTCGCGACTCCGGAAGAAGTCGCCGGGTTCCCAGTCGCCGTCCAGGAACCGGCCGGCGATGAAGCCGACCGCGCCCAGTGCGGCGACCAGCAGAAAGGCACCGAATCCGCCGAAGTACCCGGCGAACCCGAGCGCCATGCCGGCCACCATGCCGACCACGGCCATGCTCATGCTGACTCCTCAACTCCCTCGACGCGCGGGGGTGAACGGACCCGGTGGACCGGCGGTCCACCGGGCGTGATGGGCCGCCGGGTGCACGGCGGCCCGGATCACTGGACCCGGGAGGAGGACCCGTCGTCCTCGTCGTCCTCCTCGTCGGGCAGCTTGACGTCGCTGACCGCGATGTTGACCTCGACCACTTCGAGCCCGGTCATCCGCTCCACGGCGGCGACGACGTTCTCGCGGACGTCGCGGGCCACCTCGTGGATGGCCACGCCGTAGTCGACGACGATCTCCAAGTCGAGCGCGGCCTGGGACTCGCCGACCTCGGCCTTCACCCCGCGGGCGGGCGACTTGCCACCCCCGCCGGGCACCCGGTCCCGCATGGCGCCGAAGCTGCGGGAGAGCCCGCCGCCCATGGCGTGCACGCCGTCGACGTCGCGGGCCGCCAGGCCGGCGATCTTCTCGACGACACCGTCCGCGATCGTGGTCCGCCCGCGGGTGCCGGCGTCGCCGCCCCCGCGCTTGGTCAGGCCCCTGCCTTCGCCGGAAGCATCCGGGCCGGGGCGCTGCGTGGTGGTCTCGCTCATGGCCGCTCATCCCTTCGATGGGGCAGGGGTGTACTTCCTTGCCCACACTAAGTGCGCCAGCCCGGGACCGCGCTGTGGATGCGGCAGGCTGGGGCGATGACAACGGCGGACGGCGCCCGGCGGGCGGATGGATGGACGGCCTCGGTGCGCGAGCGGCTGGGGCTGGGCCGGTTGCTCCCTCTGGGTGGTCCGGCGGACGGAGCGTGGATCGCCGAGCGGGCCGCCGCCTCGGTACTGCGGGACTCGGCGGTGGGGCCCGGCGCGGTGCTCGGGCGGCTGCGCATCGGTGCGGCGACGGCGGGCACGGCCCCCGGTGAGCCGGAGGAAGGCCCGGGGCGAGGGGCCGGAGCCGGGCCGGGAGCGGGTCCGGGAGAGCGGTACGGCGCAGGGCTGCGGGAAGAGCCCCGGGAGGGGCGCGTCCAGGGGCCGCCCGCGCCGCCGAGCGCGCTGCCGCCGGGTCCGCTGCGGATCGAGGCGGAGTTCACCGCCACCGCCGACCGGCCGCTGCCCACGTCCGCCGCACTGCTCCGGGCAGCACTGATGGAGGCCGCGTCACGGCGGCTGGGGCTGGACGTGGCGGAGGTCGACCTGCGGGTGACGGGCCTGCTGGACGCGGGGACATCCCCGGCGGGGACCTCGCCGGCCGGCCCGGCGGCGCCCGGGGAGCGGGTGGCCGGGGAGCGGGCGGCCGGGGAGCGGGCGGCCTTCCCCCGGCCGGAGGTCCGCGCCGGACGGGACGACGGGGCCGCGGGGCTGGCCGCCGCCGCGGTCCCCGGCGTCGTCTCACTGACCCAGGTCCTGGGTGCGCCGGTGACCACCGCCGCCGATCACGTACGCGTCGAGGTGGCGACGGCCGGTGGGCACCGCGCGCTCGACGTGGCCCGTGCGGTGCGCACCGCCGTGACGGATGCGCTGGAGGACGGGCCGCCGGTCTCGGTGCTGGTCACCGCTGTGGTGGAGGCCCCGGAGACCGGCTGATGCCGTCGGCCGGCAGGGCAGAGGCGCCGTCGGTCGGTGAGGAGGCGCCGTCAGTCGGTGAGGCCGGCCAGATCGCGCAGCCGGCGGCCCTGCGCGGCGCGCTCGGCGGCGCGCTGCTCCTCGTAGGTGCGTGAGACGGCGCCGCGCAGCAGTGCCTTGGTCTCGATCACGGCGTCGCGCGGGGCGGCCAGCAGTGCGGCGGCCAGGTCCTTGGTCGCGGCGTCGAGCTGGTCGGCGGGGACGACGAGGTTGGCGAGGCCCGTGCGCTCGGCCTCCGGGGCCAGCACGAAGCGGCCGGTGGCGCAGATCTCCAGCGCGCGCGCGTATCCCACGAGGTGCACCAGGGGATGGGTGCCCGTGAGGTCGGGGACGAGCCCGAGGCTGGTCTCCCGCATGGCGAACTGCACGTCCTCGGCCGCGATCCGCAGATCGCAGGCGAGGGCGAGCTGGAAGCCCGCCCCGATGGCGTGGCCCTGGACCGCGGCGATCGACACGATGTCGTTCCGCCGCCACCAGGTGAACGCCTCCTGATACTCGGCGATGGTCGCGTCGAGCCCGGATTCGGGCCCGCGCGCCATGTCGAGGAAGGACGGCTCACCGTCGAAGCCCTCGGGAGCGAACGCCTGCCGGTCGAGGCCCGCGGAGAAGGACTTGCCCTCGCCTCGGAGCACAACGACCCGCACATTGCCGGGGACAGCCCGCCCGGCCTCCGTCAACGCCCGCCACAGAGCGGGAGACTGAGCGTTGCGCTTGGCCGGGTTGGTCAGGGTCACCGTGGCGACCGCGTCATCGACGGTGAGTCGTACGCCGTCCTTGTCGAGCAGCGGGTCGAGCGAGGTCATCGTGCGCCTCCGGATAGGGGTGCTGTCAGCACTTCACTTGATAAGTGACTGAACAGTAACCACCTGGCCGGCCGTCTGGCCGACCGGGTGGTCCACCCCGGTTCCGGCGGGCTTCCGCCCGCGCCCCGAACCCGCCGCCGACCGTCAGGCCGATGCGGCCTTCTTGCCGCGTGTGGCTCCGCCGCGTCCCCGCAGGGTCACGCCGGACTCACTCAGCATCCGGTGGACGAATCCGTAGGAGCGGCCGGTTTCTTCGGCCAACGCCCGGATGCTCGCCCCGGAGTCGTACTTCTTCTTCAGGTCTGCCGCGAGCTTGTCGCGCGCGACGCCGGTAACCCGGCTGCCCTTCTTCAGAGTCTCGGCCACCCGTGCCTCCTCAGGGGAAGTGCGCTCTGGTTTCTCATGATCACCCCTACCGTGCGCCCTGGCCACCCATTCGGCAAGGTACGTACAGCCCGATTCCGGACCAGGGAAGGGCGCCGCGGAAGCGGAATGAAGCATTCCGAGGGGCTCAAGAGGCAGGTGGGGAGAGCACGAAAGAGAAAGCCCAGGTCAGGGCTGTACGGGGTGAAAGTGCGGATACGACGGCGCCCGGCAGGTACCTGCCGGGCGCCGCGCCGAGGGATGAGACCGTCTCGCACAGATGAGGGATCACGCGTAGGCCGAATGATCCATTCGGGGTGGATCATTCGATCGGTGCGGCCTCGGACGCTCCCGAACCGGTCGCTCCGGGGCGTACGGGCCCGGCCGGTCAGGCCAGGGCGACCAGGTCGCGGTAGTCGGCGCCCCAGAGGTCCTCGACCCCGTCCGGGAGCAGGATGATGCGCTCGGGCTGGAGCGCCTCGACCGCGCCCTCGTCGTGCGTGACGAGGACGACCGCGCCCTTGTACGTACGCAGCGCGCCGAGGATCTCCTCGCGGCTGGCGGGGTCCAGGTTGTTGGTGGGCTCGTCGAGCAGCAGGACGTTGGCGGAGGAGACGACCAGGGTGGCCAGGGCCAGACGGGTCTTCTCGCCACCGGACAGGACCCCGGCGGGCTTGTCGACGTCGTCGCCGGAGAAGAGGAACGAGCCGAGGGTCTTGCGGACCTCCACCAGGTCGAGGTCCGGGGCCGCGGAGCGCATGTTCTCCAGGACCGTGCGCTCCGGGTCGAGGGTCTCGTGCTCCTGGGCGTAGTAGCCGAGCTTGAGGCCGTGGCCCTCGATGATCTCGCCGGTGTCGGGCTTCTCGGCGCCCCCGAGGAGGCGCAGCAGGGTGGTCTTGCCGGCGCCGTTGAGGCCGAGGATGACGACCCGGGAGCCCTTGTCGATCGCGAGGTCGACGTCGGTGAAGATCTCCAGCGAGCCGTACGACTTGGAGAGGCCCTCCGCCATCAGCGGGGTCTTGCCGCAGGGCGAGGGCTCGGGGAAGCGCAGCTTGGCGACCTTGTCGGAGACCCGGACCGCTTCCAGCCCGGCGAGCAGCCGGTCGGCGCGCTTGGCCATGTTCTGGGCGGCGACGGTCTTGGTGGCCTTGGCGCGCATCTTGTCGGCCTGCGAGTTGAGGGCGGCGGCCTTCTTCTCGGCGTTCTGGCGCTCGCGCTTGCGGCGCTTCTCGTCGGCCTCGCGCTGCTGCTGGTAGAGCTTCCAGCCCATGTTGTAGACGTCGATCTGGGACCGGTTGGCGTCCAGGTAGAAGACCTTGTTGACGACCGTCTCCACGAGGTCGACGTCGTGGGAGATCACGATGAAGCCGCCGCGGTAGGACTTGAGGTAGTCGCGCAGCCAGACGATGGAGTCGGCGTCGAGGTGGTTGGTGGGCTCGTCGAGGAGCAGGGTGTCGGCGTCCGAGAAGAGGATGCGGGCGAGCTCGACGCGGCGGCGCTGACCACCGGAGAGGGTGTGCAGCGGCTGGCCGAGCACCCGGTCGGGGAGGCTGAGGGCCGCGGCGATGGTGGCGGCCTCGGCCTCGGCGGCGTACCCGCCCTTGGTGAGGAACTCCGTCTCCAGGCGCTCGTACTTCTTCATCGCCTTCTCGCGGGTGGCGCCCTTGCCGTTCGCCATCCGCTCCTCGTTCTCGCGCATCCGGCGCAGGATCTCGTCCAGGCCGCGGGCGGAGAGGATGCGGTCCCGGGCGAGGACGTCGAGGTCGCCGGTGCGCGGGTCCTGCGGGAGGTAGCCGACCTCGCCGGAGGAGGTGATCGTGCCACCGGCCGGGGTGCCTTCGCCGGCGAGGCACTTGGTGAGGGTGGTCTTGCCGGCGCCGTTGCGGCCGACGAGGCCGATGCGGTCGCCCTTGGCGATGCGGAAGGACGCGTTTTCGATGAGGACGCGGGCGCCGGCGCGCAGCTCGATGCCGGAAGCGGTGATCACGGTAAGACTCCAGGGCGGTATGGACGGCGGAGGGACGAGGGCGGAGGTCTCTCGACGCCGCTAATGCACAAGGAGAATTGCCATGGACCCATTCTACGGGCGGTGCGCAACTCCTCCGCCGTGCGCGGGCCAGGACCGCCGGGCGGTGCCAGAATGAGACGGGGATCACATCGTTCGGCGAGTGGCGGAGGACGACGTTCCATGACGGAGACGGCGCACGGCACACCCACGGTCTTCCCGACGGTCCTGTACGACGACGCGAAGGCGGCGATCAGGACGCTGACCGAGGTGCTGGGGTTCACCGCGGAGGCGGTGTACGAGGGCGAGGACGGCGCGGTGGTCCACGCGGAGCTGTCCTCGGGCAACGGCAGGGTGATGCTCGGGTCCCGGGGGCGCGAGGGCGTCTTCGCGCGGGCCATGGCGGGTGGGGGTCCGGTCGGGGTCTACGTGGTCCTCGGTTCGGCGGAGGCCGTGGACCGCCACCACGCGCGGGCGGCAGCGCACGGGATGGAGATCCTGATGCCGCCCACCGACCAGGACTACGGCTCGCGGGACTACATGGTGCGGGACGCCGAGGGCAACGTGTGGAGCTTCGGGACGTACGCCCCGGGCACCGCCTGAACGACGGGCCCGGGGGCGTGGGGGTCAGGCGCGGTTGCCGCCGGTGTGCACCTGGAAGGCGGCCCGGCGCATCGCCTTGGCGAGCGCGGGGTCCGGGTGGGCCGCGGCGAGCGCGACCAGGACCTGGACGGTGCGCGGGTGGCCGACCGCCCGGACCTCTTCGAGCAGGGCCGGGACGGTGCCCTGGACGGCGGTGTCCAGATGCCGCACGAGCAGCCCGGTCTCGCCGTGGTCGGCGACGGCCGCCGCGGTGTCCACCCAGAGCCAGGTGGCCTCCTCGCGGCTGAGCACCTCCTGGGCGTCGTCCGGGTCGGCGCCCTCGTACTCGGCGAGCCAGAGCAGGGCGTACGGGCGGAGCGAGGGGTGCGTGACGACCGCGCGGACCTCGGGCTCGGCGGGGGCGCCGACGACGCGCAGCGCCTCGAAGGCCAGTCCGCGCAGCAGCGCGTCCTCGCCCCGGGCGACGCCGAGCAGTTCGGCGACGGCGCTGCCGACCGTACGGGCGGCGAGCCAGGCGCGGTACTCGGCGCGGGCGGGGCCCGGGGTGAGCGAGGCGCAGCCGAGGAGCATGTCGGCGGCGGGCTGCTCGATGTTCCCGGCCGGGCTCTGCGCGGCGACGCAGATCTGCTCCAGCTTGACCCAGACCGCCCAGTTGCCGAGCGGGGTGAGGGTGGCGTGGCCCGGTTCGAGGGTGAGCGCGCCGACGGCGGCGAGGCCCTCCAGGGCCCAGTCGAGCAGCAGGGCGTTCAGCTCGTCGGAGGGGGCCGCGACGGGGGCGACGGGCCCGGTGTCGGCGGGCCCGCCCTCGGCGCCGGGGGTGTACGGCACCTCGCAGCGTTCCTCGTGGAGCTCGGCGACGCGCTGGCCGAGCAGGTCGAGGAGTACGGGTACGGGGACGGGTCCGGCCGAGAGCTGGAGCAGCGACAGGACCTGGGGCACCGCCTCGATCGCCTCGGCGACGGCGGTCGCCTCGATGCCCTCGGGCGAGGCGTGCACGAGGGACCACGCGTCGAAGAGCGCGACCCAGCCGCGGAGCACCGCGGAGTCGTCGCGGTCCCAGGCGCGCAGGCGCCAGCCCGGGCGCACGGTGTCGCCGTGCAGCTCGACGAGACCGGCGAGCCGGGCACGGTCCCAGCCGGCCAGCACCCGGTCGGGGGTGAGGCCGAGCTCGGCGGCGGCACGGTCCAGTTCGGGTGCGGCGAGCGAGGCCGTACCGGGGCTGATGCCGTCGGCGGCCCAGTGGGCGACCCGTACGTCCGCGGCGAGCACCTCCCTGGCCTGGCGGGCCAGTTCGGTGCGTGGCGGAGTGCCCTCGGGCGGGCGGGGAGCGGGCCTGGTGCGGCGGGTGGTCACGGCCTTGCGCGCCGTGGCGAGGGGTCGCGGGCGGACAAGTCGCAGCCTGGAGTCGCGCGGGGTACGGGACGTCACGGGGAGCAGTCTTGCCTCTGACGGGCCGAAAGCCCAAACGGAGGCAGCCCCGCCTCATCCGAGCACCCCCGCGGGGCCGTCATCAACCGGGCGGTTTGCCCCCAACTCTCACATCACGGTTCGTATATCGGGGCCGTCCCGTCCGGGCGCTCACATCAGGGGTGTGAGGAAGCGGCGGAGGGTTTCCTCGTAGGCGGCGGGGCCCAGGTTCCACATCGACGCGTGGGGGGCGTCGGGCACGGTGTGCAGGGCGACGAGGTCGGGGCGGAGCGCGGCGAGTTCCCGCGAGGGTCCCCAGGGGGCCAGGGTGTCGCCGGGGCCGTGGAAGATCAGCGTCGGCACGCGCAGCACGGTCGGCAGCCTGCCCTGGAGGAGCGGGGTGCCCCGCAGCCCGGTCCTCCCCTGGGCGGCGCGGACGGCGAGCGGCATCAGCGCGGACGGGACGCCGCGGGCGGTCGCGAGGGCGCGCAGGGTGGTCTCCCAGTCCATCACCGGGGAGTCCAGGACGAGGCCGGCGACGCGGTCGCGGAGGGCGGAGTCGACACAGGCGTGCAGGGCCATGGTGGCGCCGGTGGACCAGCCGAGCAGGACGACCTTCTCGGCGCCGTAGCGGAGGGCGTAGCGGATGGCGGCGTCGAGATCGCGCCATTCCGACGCGCCGAGGTGGTCGAGTCCGTCCGGGGAGCGCGGGGCTCCGGCGTCGCCCCGGTAGGCGAGGGCGAGCACCGGGAGGCGGAGGTCGTTCAGGAAGCCCGTCACGTTCAGGGTGTGTTCGCGCGTGGTGCCGATGCCGTGCAGGGCGATGACCCAGGTGGCGCGGTCGGCCGGGACGTACCAGGCGGGCAGCGCGCCGAGCTCGCCGGGGATCTCCACCTCGTGGTGGACCAGGCCGAGGGCGGTGCCGGGGTCGCCGCGGTGCACCTCGGGGGTGGCGCGGACGCGGGTGCCCGGCTCCAGGGAGCCGTGGGTGACGCGTTCGAGACGGCGGACGACGGTGTCGGCGGAGAGCGCGGGCTCCTCGGTCACCGGGCCCACGACCGCGTGGACGTCCCGTCCCGTCAGGCCCCAGAGCCCGGGGCGCAGCGAGGCGAAGGAGCGGGTCAGGATCACCTGCCCGGGCGCCGTCGCGTGCACGGTCAGGCCGCGGTCGGCCGGGAGGGGGCGACCGGCGGGGACCGTGAGAGCGGTACCGCCGGCGTATCTGCCGACGGCGACCGCTGCCGCGCCGGCGCCGAGGATCGTGGAGACGGCCGCTGCCGTCGCTGTTGCCGGGCGCACGGCTTCAGTCTTGGGGCAGGACGGTGGCGGGGGCCAGCGGGATGGGCCGTCCGGTGGGCCCGGCGTGTCGTGGGGCGTGTCGCGGCGGGGTGCGGCCGGGGGGGGTGTGGTGGGGCGGGTCGCGGCAGGCTCGGGGCGGGGGGCCGCCGGGCTCGGGTCGGGGTGCGGTGGGGCGGGTGCCGCCGGGCGTGCGGTGGGTGGTTTCAGCCGGGTTGGCCGTAGCCCCGGAGCGCCTCGGCGGTCTCGTCGAGCTGGTCCGGGGAGAGCAGGGACGGGGCACGGCCGGGGACGGAGCTCGCCGCGAGCCACACCCGGCAGAGCCATTCCAGCTGGGCGGTGCGGTCGTACGCCTCGTCCAGGCTCGATCCGTGGGTGACCGTGCCGTGGTTGCGGAGCAGGCAGCCGGTGCGGTCGCGGAGGGCGTCGAGCATGTGCGCGGCCAGCTCGGGGGTGCCGTAGCGGGCGTACCCGGCGGTCCGGACCGGTCCGCCGAGCATCGCGGCGGCGTAGTGGACGGCCGGGATCTCGTCGACGAGCGTGGAGACGGCCGTGGCGTGCACGGCGTGCGTGTGGACCACGGCGCGTGCGCCGGTGGTGCGGTAGACGGCGAGGTGGAGCGGGAGCTCGCTGGTGGGGGTGAGGGTGCCGAGGGTGCGGTGACCCGCGAGGTCGACGCCGAGCAGGTCCTCGGGGCCCAGCCGGTCGTAGGGGACGCCGCTCGGGGTGACCAGCACGGTGTCGCCGACGCGTACCGAGACGTTGCCGGAGGTGCCGACGACGAGTCCTTCCGCCGCGGTCCGGCGGGCCGTGCGGACGAGGTCGTCCCAGGCCCGGGAGAGGGCGTCCGGTCGTGCGTCCTGCCGCTTTTCCGCGTGCTCCTCAGCCATGGAGGAAATCCTAGGGCGCGCCCCGTGGGCCGCTGATACGGCCTTCCTGTGAATCGGGAGCGAACCGGGCGGCCGGCCCGAACGTGACCGGAACGACATTTACCGGCCTGTCCGGGCTTGTCCGGCTTCCCCGTGCGGGCCGGAAACGCTGGTCGAGGGCAGTTCCCCCACCGGCGCCGGAGAGTCGGCCGCCGTCCCGCGCCCAGAAGCGGAATCTCCGGCCCGATGGCAGGCGCACCACAATGCCCCGCCCAGTTCATCTTCCGTTCACTCAGGTTGCTTACGTTCCACGTGCCAATGACGTCGAACGATTGCCTGGGTAAATGGAACACATCACACTGCTGCTCGCGATAGTCGTCGCGACAGCGCTCGTGTTCGATTTCACGAACGGTTTCCACGACACCGCCAACGCGATGGCCACCACCATCTCGACCGGCGCTCTGAAGCCCAAGACAGCAGTGGCGATGTCCGCCACCCTCAATCTGGTCGGCGCGTTCCTGTCGGTGGAGGTCGCGAAGACGATCTCCGGCGGGATCGTCGATGAGGACGGCCTGAGAACCGAGGTCATCTTCGCGGCGCTCGTCGGCGCCATCCTCTGGAATCTGGTGACCTGGCTGGTCGGTCTGCCGTCCAGCTCGTCCCACGCCCTGTTCGGCGGACTCATCGGTGCCGCCGTGATGTCCGCGGGCTGGTCCTCGGTGGACGGCGGCACCGTCGTCACCAAGATCCTGCTGCCCGCCGTCGCCGCCCCGCTGGTGGCCGGTGCCGCCTCGATGCTGGCGACGAAGCTGTCGTACCGCGTCAACCGGAACGTCACCGACGAGGCGCAGCTGAAGTCGACGGCCAAGGGTTACCGGGCCGGGCAGATCGCTTCGGCCGGTCTCGTCTCGCTCGCCCACGGCACCAACGACGCGCAGAAGACGATGGGCATCATCACCCTGGCGCTGGTCACCGGGGGCGTCCTCTCCCCCGGCTCGAACCCGCCGGTCTGGGTGATCTGCTCGGCCGGTCTGGCCATCGCCATGGGCACGTACTTCGGCGGCTGGCGCATCATCCGCACCATGGGCAGCGGGCTCACCGACCTCCAGCCGCAGCAGGGATTCGCCGCGCAGACCAGCGCGGCGACCGTCATCCTGGCCTCCTCGCACCTCGGCTTCTCGCTCTCCACCACGCAGTCGTGCTCCGGCGCGGTGATGGGTGCCGGGCTCGGCCGCAAGGGCGGCACGGTGAAGTGGTCCACCGCGACCCGGATGTTCGTGGCCTGGGGCCTCACGCTCCCGGCGGCGGGTCTGGTCGGCGCGGGTGCCGAGTTCCTGACCCGGCAGGGCACCTGGGGCATCGTCCTGGTCGCCGCGCTGCTCGTCGCGGGTTCCGGCGCCATCTGGTTGCTGTCGCGGCGCAAGCCGGTCGACCACACCGACATCGCCGAGGCCGACGAGCCCGGGGCCGTCGCCACCCCGACCCTTGCCGCGATCCCCTCGCAGCTCCCCGGGGCGTCGGCCGCCGGCCTCCCGGTCACCGGCCTCACCGCCACGATCCCGTCGCCCCTCTCCGCCGCGTCCGTACCGGCCGCGGCGACGACCACCGACCCGGCCCGTCCGGCCGCGGTGTAAGGACTCGCCCCCATGAAAATCGACTGGGCAGCTCTCGCCACCGTCTTCGGTGTCAGCCTCGTGGTCACCGTGGCGCTCGTCGGCTTCTTCAGCCTCGGCGTCGTCGGTCTCGCCAAGAAGGCCGGTACCGCGCTGAGCGGCGGCTCCGGATCGTCCACGGCGCTGGCGCGCACCGGCGCGTACGCCTGCTTCGCGCTGTGCGCGGCGGCGGTCGCGTACGGCATCTATCTGATCGTCGCCTGACCCGCTCCCCCGCAGCACTCGTCGTACCCCGTCGGGCCGGACACACCGCGTGTGTCCGGCCCGATGTGTGTCCGGGCACACCACGGCCCCGCAGGTCAACGGCGAGTTGACGGGCCTTCGCGCTGCGTGGTGGACTGCCGGAGCCATTCACGGCGACAGCAGAGGAAGCCGGTGCGAATCCGGCGCGGTCCCGCCACTGTCACCGGGGAGCGGCGCCCCGCCGTGCGTATGACGGACGAACGGGCCGGCCGCCGATCCGGGAGCCAGGACACTCTCGTCGCCGTCTCGTCGAACCAGGGCGCGGACCCTGAGTGAGGACATACGCCATGCCCGGCCGCCGTGCGCCCGTTCCCCCGTCAGCCGTTCCATCCGGTCCGGGACCGCTCCGACACGCGGCGGGCTGAGCCGTGCGAGCCGACCGCGTCTTCGCGTACGGCGCCGCGGCGGGGCTGATCGCCGACCGGTTGCTGGGCGATCCTCGCCGGGGCCATCCGGTCGCCGGGTTCGGCCGGGCCGCCGCCGCCGTGGAACGGCGCCTGTGGCGGGACCACCGGGGCCGGGGCGCGCTGCACACCCTGGTGTGCGCCGGAGGCGCCGCGGGGGCCGCCGCACTCGCCGCCCGTGCCGTACGCCGCAGCCCCGTCGCGGCCGTCGCGCTGACGGCCGCCGTCACCTGGTCCGTCGTCGGCGGTACGTCGCTGGGCCGCGAGGCCAGGACCATCGGCGCGGCGCTGGACGCGGGGGACGTCGAGGCGGCCCGGGAGCGGCTGCCGCACCTGTGCGGCCGTGACCCGCAGGCGCTCGACGGTCCGGGGATCGCCCGTGCCGTCGTCGAGTCGGTCGCCGAGAACACCTCGGACGCCGTCGTGGGCGCCCTGGTGTGGGGCGCGCTGGGCGGGGTCCCCGGTCTCGTCGGCTTCCGCGCGGTGAACACCCTGGACGCGATGGTGGGCCACCGCTCGCCGCGCCACCGCCGTTTCGGGTGGGCCTCGGCCCGCCTGGACGACGTGGTGGGCTGGCCCGGCGCCCGGCTCACCGCCGCCCTGGCCGTCGTCGCCGGGGGGCGGCCGGGGCAGGCCGTCCGGGCCTGGCGCGCGGACGCGGGCCGCCATCCGAGCCCGAACGCGGGCCCGGTGGAGGCCGCGTTCGCGGGGGCGCTCGGCGTACGGCTGGGCGGGACCCTCGCGTACGGCGGGCGGGTCGAGCACCGGCCGGTGCTGAACGGCGCCGAGGGGCGGGCGGTGGCCGTGGAGACGGGCGACATCGAGCGCGCGGTGCGGCTGTCGCGCCGGGTGGGCGTGCTGGCCCTGGCCGTCTGCGTCGCGGGACGACTGGTGGCGGGACGGCTGGCGGCGGGACGACGGGCTGCGGGACGGCCGACGGCGACACACGTGATCACGGATCGAGGACGGGCATGAGCGGCAGCGGGAACGGGACCAGGGGCGGCGGGCTGCTCGTCGCCGGGACCACCTCGGACGCGGGCAAGAGCGTCGTCACGGCGGGGATCTGCCGGTGGCTGGTGCGGCAGGGGGTGAAGGTCGCCCCCTTCAAGGCGCAGAACATGTCGCTGAACTCCTTCGTGACGAGGGAGGGCGCCGAGATCGGGCGGGCGCAGGCCATGCAGGCGCAGGCCGCCCGGGTCGAGCCGTCCGCGCTGATGAACCCGGTGCTGCTCAAGCCCGGCGGTGACCGGTCCAGTCAGGTCGTGCTGATGGGCAAGCCGGTGGGCGAGATGAGCGCGCGCGGTTACCACGGGGGCCGGCAGGAGGCGCTGTTCGGGACGGTCGTGGACTGCCTGGAGCAGCTGAGGGGCATGTATGACGCCGTGATCTGCGAGGGGGCGGGCAGTCCGGCCGAGATCAATCTGCGGCGGACCGACATCGTGAACATGGGCGTCGCCCGGGCCGCGCGGTTTCCGGTGCTGGTCGTCGGCGACATCGACCGGGGCGGGGTGTTCGCCTCGTTCTTCGGTACGACGGCGCTGCTGAGCGCCGAGGACCAGGAGCTGGTCGCGGGCTATCTGGTCAACAAGTTCCGCGGTGACGTGTCGTTGCTGGAGCCGGGCCTGGACATGCTGCTGGGGCTGACCGGGCGGCGGACGTACGGGGTGCTGCCGTTCACGCACGGTCTCGGCATCGACGAGGAGGACGGGCTGCGGGTGTCGCTGCGCGGCACCGTCCGGGAGTCGGTGGTGGCGCCGCCGCACGGCGAGGACGTGCTGCGGGTCGCGGTGTGCGCGGTGCCGCTGATGTCGAACTTCACCGACGTGGACGCGCTGGCCGCCGAACCGGGCGTGATCGTGCGGTTCGTGGACCGGCCGGAGGAGCTGGCCGACGCGGACCTGGTCGTGGTGCCCGGTACCCGGGGCACCGTGAAGGCGTTGGAGTGGCTGCGCGCCCGGGGGCTCGCGGACGCCTTGGTCCGGCGGGCGGCCGAGGGCCGTCCGGTGCTGGGGATCTGCGGTGGTTTCCAGGTGCTCGGCGAGCGGATCGAGGACGAGGTCGAGTCGCGGGCCGGTGTGGTCGAGGGGCTGGGCCTGCTGCCGGTACGCGTCCGGTTCGCGCGGGAGAAGACCCTGGCCCGGCCGGTCGGTACGGCGCTCGGTGAGCCGGTGGAGGGGTACGAGATCCACCACGGCGTCGCCGACGTGCACGGCGGCGAACCGTTCCTGGACGGCTGCCGGGTGGGCGAGGTGTGGGGGACGCACTGGCACGGGTCGCTGGAGAGCGACGCGTTCCGGCGGGCGTTCCTGACGGAGGTCGCCCGGGCTGCCGGGCGGCGGTTCACGGCCGCCCCGGACACCAGCTTCGCCGCGCTGCGCGAGGAGCAGCTCGATCTGCTGGGCGACCTGATCGAGGAGCACGCGGACACCGACGCCCTGTGGCGGCTGATCGAGCGGGGTGCCCCGGCGGGGCTGCCGTTCGTCGGCCCGGGCGCACCGGTGCTGCCGGGTGCGGGCGCCGACGTGGGGTCCGTACCGCTTGCCGTGCCGGCGCCCGTACCGGCACCGGTCACGAGCACGAACGACGTTTCCGACACCATCCAGGAGGCCCTGTGAGCACGCCGTATCCGTTCACCGCGATCGTCGGCCAGGACGACCTGAGGCTCGGGCTGCTGCTGAACGCGGTGTCTCCGGCGGTCGGCGGGGTGCTCGTGCGTGGCGAGAAGGGCACCGCGAAGTCCACCGCCGTACGGGCGCTCGCCGCGCTGATGCCCCGGGTCGCGGTGGTGCCGGGCTGCCGGTTCTCCTGCGATCCGGCCTCCCCCGACCCGGCGTGCCCGGACGGCCCGCACGCGGCGGCGCCCGGTGCGTCGCGGCCCGCGCGGACGGTGGAGCTGCCGGTCGGCGCCTCCGAGGACCGGCTGGTCGGGGCGCTCGACATCGAGCGGGCGCTCGCCGAGGGCGTGAAGGCCTTCGAGCCGGGCCTGCTGGCCGACGCGCACCGCGGAATCCTCTACGTGGACGAGGTCAACCTCCTCCACGACCACCTGGTGGACCTGCTGCTGGACGCGGCGGCGATGGGCGCCTCGTACGTGGAGCGCGAGGGCGTCTCCGTACGGCACGCGGCGCGGTTCCTGCTGGTCGGCACGATGAACCCGGAAGAGGGCGAGCTGCGGCCGCAGTTGCTGGACCGGTTCGGGCTGACCGTCGAGGTGGCCGCGTCCCGGGAAACCGATCTGCGGGTGGAGGTCGTGCGGCGGCGCCTGGCGTACGACGACGATCCGGCGGCCTTCGCGGCGGCGTGGGCCGATGAGGAGAACGCGCTGCGCGAGCGGATCACCGCGGCGCGCGCCCTGCTCCCCGGGGTCGTCCTCGGCGACGGGGCGCTGCGGCGGATCGCCGCGACCTGCGCGGCGTTCGAGGTCGACGGGATGCGCGCGGACATCGTGATGGCCCGGACCGCGACCGCGCTGGCCGCCTGGGCCGGACGCGACGAGGTGACCGCCGACGACGTGCGGCAGGCCGCCCTGCTGGCGTTGCCGCACCGGCGGCGCCGCAACCCCTTCGACGCCCCGGGGCTCGACGAGGAGAAGCTCGACGACACGCTCCGGGAGGCCGCCGAGGAGGAGAGCCGGCGGGACGAGGGGCGGCGCGGTGACGGTGACCCCGATCCCGACCCGGACTCCGATCCCGACCCTGATCCCGAGGGGCCGGGCGACGGGGGCGGTCCCGGCGGCGGGGTGCCGCCGCAGGGGGGCGGCCCCGATGACGCGCCGGCGCCCGCGCCTTCGGCTTCGCCGTCCCCGGAGAGCCAGGGATCCCCGGAGAGCCCGGGGTCCCCGCAGGGGCCGGGCGCTCCGGCCGGTGGTGAGCAGCGGCCGGTCGCGGCGGCGGAGCCGTTCCGTACGAAGATGCTGAGCGTCCCCGGACTCGGCGAGGGCGCGGCGGGACGCCGGTCCCGGGCGCGTACCGAGCACGGCCGGACGACCGGGGCACGGCGTCCGGAGGGCGCCCTGACCAAGCTGCACCTGGCCGCGACCGTGCAGGCCGCCGCCCCGCACCAGCGGGCGCGCGGCCGGTCGGGGCGGGGGCTCGTGGTGCGCCGGGACGATCTGCGGCAGGCGACGCGGGAGGGCCGCGAGGGGAACCTCGTGCTCTTCGTGGTGGACGCCTCCGGGTCGATGGCGGCCCGGCAGCGGATGGGCGCGGTGAAGGGTGCGGTGCTGTCGCTGCTGCTCGACGCGTACCAACGGCGCGACAAGGTGGGCCTGGTGACGTTCCGGGGGCGGGACGCCGAGCTGGTGCTGCCGCCGACCTCGTCGGTGGACGCGGCGGCGGCCCGGCTGGAGACCCTGCCGACCGGGGGGCGTACCCCGCTGGCGGCGGGTCTGCTGAAGGCGCACGACGTACTGCGGGTGGAGCGGATGCGCGACCCGTCGCGGCGTCCGCTGCTCGTGGTGGTGACGGACGGCCGGGCGACCGGCGGCCCCGAGCCGGTGGCGCTGGCCGCGCGGGCGGGCAGGCTGCACGCCGCCGGGGGGACCGCGTCCGTCGTGGTGGACTGCGAGTCGGGGGTCGTACGCCTCGGGCTCGCCGCACAGCTCGCCCGCGATCTGGGAGGCACCGCCGTCACGCTCGACGAGCTGCGGGCCGACTCGATCGCCGGGCTGGTCAAGGATGTCAGAGCAGCCGGGAGGGCCGCGTAATGCCGCAGGGACAGCCGACTTCGGTACCGGACGACGGGCTCACCACCCGTCAGCGCCGCAACCGTCCGCTCCTCCTGGTCCACACCGGGATCGGCAAGGGGAAGTCGACGGCCGCGTTCGGGCTGGCGCTGCGCGCCTGGAACCAGGGGTGGCCGATCGGGGTGTTCCAGTTCGTCAAGTCGGCGAAGTGGAAGGTCGGCGAGGAGAACGCGCTGAAGGTCCTCGGGGCCAGCGGCGAGGGCGGCACGGTCGCCTGGCACAAGATGGGCGAGGGCTGGTCGTGGGTCCAGCGCGGGCCCTCCGGTGAGAACGACAACACGGCGAACGAGGAGAAGGCCCGGGAGGGCTGGGCGCAGGTCAAGCGCGACCTCGCCGCCGAGACGTACAAGCTGTACGTGCTCGACGAGTTCGCGTACCCGCTGCACTGGGGGTGGATAGACACCGAGGACGTGGTCGAGACGCTGCGGAATCGTCCCGGCACCCAGCACGTGGTGATCACCGGCCGCAACGCCCCGCAGGCGCTGCTGGACGCGGCGGACCTGGTGACCGACATGTCGAAGGTGAAGCACCCGATGGACGCGGGTCAGAAGGGCCAGCGAGGCATCGAGTGGTGAGTGCTTTTCACGGTTCTTCCAGCAGTTCTCCCGGGGGCTCCTCCGGCGGTTCTCCCGGGGGCTCTTCCGGCGGCTCCTCCGGAGGTGTGCCGCGCCTGGTGATCGCCGCCCCGGCCTCCGGGAGCGGCAAGACCACCGTGGCCACCGGGCTGATGGCCGCCTTCGCCGCGCGCGGGCTCGCCGTCTCCCCGCACAAGGTGGGCCCCGACTACATCGATCCGGGCTACCACGCGCTGGCCACCGGGCGGCCGGGCCGCAACCTCGACGCCTACATGTGCGGGACCGGCCTGATCGCGCCGCTCTTCGCGCACGGGTCGGCGGGGTGCGACCTGGCGGTGGTCGAGGGCGTGATGGGGCTCTTCGACGGGGCCTCGGGCCAGGGCGAGCTGGCGTCGACGGCGCAGGTGGCGAAGTTGCTGCGGGCGCCGGTGGTGCTGGTGGTCGACGCCTCCTCGCAGTCGCGTTCGGTGGCGGCCCTGGTGCACGGTTTCGCGGCCTGGGACCCCGGGGTGCGGATCGGCGGGGTGATCCTGAACAAGGTGGCCTCCGACCGGCACGAGATGCTGCTGCGGGACGCCCTGGAGGAGTCCGGGCTGCCGGTGCTCGGGGTGCTGCGGCGGGCCGCGCAGGTGGAGACCCCGTCGCGCCACCTGGGGCTGGTGCCGGTGGCCGAACGGCGTACGGACGCCGTGGACGCGGTGGCGGCGATGGGCGAACGCGTACGCGCCGGCTGCGACATGGACGCGCTGCTGGCGCTGGCCCGGACCGCTCCCCCGCTGTCCGTCGAGGCCTGGGAGCCGGAGCGGTACGAGCTCTCCGGGCGGCGGCCCGTCGTCGCCGTGGCGGGCGGGGCGGCGTTCACGTTCGCGTACGCCGAACACACCGAGCTGCTCACGGCGGCGGGCGCGGAGGTCGTCCCCTTCGACCCGCTCCACGACGAGAAGCTCCCCGAGGGCACGGCCGGGCTGGTCGTCGGGGGCGGTTTCCCCGAGGTGTACGCCCCCGAGCTGTCGGCCAACGAACCGCTGCGCCGGGCGGTCACCGCCCTCGCCGAGAGCGGGGTGCCGGTGGCGGCGGAGTGCGCGGGGCTGCTCTACCTGGCGCGCGAACTGGACGGCCGGCCGATGTGCGGGGTGCTGGACGCGAGCGCCCGGATGTCGGGGCGCCTCACGCTCGGTTACCGGGAGGCGGTGGCGATCGCGGACAGCTCGCTCGCGGCGGCCGGAACCCGGGTCCGCGGCCACGAGTTCCACCGGACGGTGCTGGAGCCGGGCTCGGGGCCGGTGCCGGCCTGGGGGATGCACCTGCCGGAACGCCGGGTGGAGGGCTTCGTCCGGGGCGGGGTGCACGCGAGCTATCTGCACACCCACTGGGCTGCGACGCCCGGGACGGCCCGGCGGTTCGTGGAGCGGTGCGGCGAGGTGCGCTGAGGTCCTCTCCCCCGATGGCGGAGGGCTTTCCGCACGGGGGAGGGCTCTGGCGTACGGGGAGGGCTTTTCCGTACGGCGGCGGGCGGCGGGGCAGTTGGCTCAGTCCGCGATGCCGACGACCAGCCAGATGAAGCCGACTCCGCAGATCGTGCAGAGCACGGTGGAACGGGCCGGGTGGTCGTGGTGGGCCTCGGGGAGGATCTCGGCGGCGGCGAGGTAGAGCAGCGCCCCGCTGAAGAAGCCGAGATACGCGCCGAGCAATTCCTCCGGAAGAGTGAACACGAGGGTGGTCGCCGCGCCCACGATCGGGGCGATCGCGTCCGCGAAGAGCATGAAGAACGCCTTGCGGCGATTGTTCCCGTAGAGACTGGTAAGGGTGTAGGTGTTGAATCCGTCGGCGAAGTCGTGGGTGATGACGGCGAGCGCGACGGCCGCCCCCATGCCGGCGCCGACTTGGAAGGCGGCGCCGAGCGCGACCCCGTCCATCAGGCTGTGGCCCACCATCGCGGCCGCCGCCGTCAGCCCCACCTGGGGCACGCGTTCCTCGCCCGCCCCGTGTGCCGCCTGGCGCACGGCGAGCAGGCGCTCCACCAGATGGGCCACGAGAAAACCCCCCACGAACAACAGCAGGGCGGCGGGCACCCCCGCCACGGGCCGCCCCGCCGCATCGATCGCCTCCGGCAGGAGGTCGAGGCCGACCACGCCGAGCATCAGCCCGCCGGCGAAGCCGAGCACCAGGTGGCGGCGGTCGGTGACGCGTTGCGCGACCCAGCCGCCGGCCAGAGTCATCAGGAACGCGCCGAGCGCGACGAACACCGCCATGGGCCCTTGCTAGCCGATCGGGCCGGTTGCCCGCATCTCCGCCGTCTCCCCGATCTCCGCCGACTCCCCGGTCTCGGCCATCGCCGCCGACTCCCCGATCTCCGCCGACTCCGCCGACTCCGCCATCTCCGCCATCTCCGCCATCTCCGCCGTCTCCGCAGGAGCGCCGTACGCCCCGCCGGGTGTCCCGAGGACCCCCGGTGGTGGCGGCCCGTACGAAAGGACTGCCCGTGACCGCAAGCGCAGGGTCCCCGGACCACTCCCCCGCACCCTCCGCCGGGGCGGCGCTCGTCGTCGGCGTCGGTGCCCGTCGGGGCGTCCCGGGCGAGGAGGTGTCCGCGCTGATCGAACAGGTGCTGCGGACGGCGGGTCTCGCGGTCTCCGACGTGGTCGAACTGGCCACCGTCGAGGCGAAGACCGCGGAGCCCGGCATCGTCGCGGCGGCGGCGCGGCTCGGGGTGCCGTTGCGCGGCCGGTCGGCGGCGGAGCTGACCCGGGTACCGGTGCCCGGGGCGTCCGAGGCGGTCGCCGCGCTCGTCGGTACGGTCTCGGTGGCGGAGGCGGCGGCGCTCTGCGCGGCGGACGAACTGGTGGTCCCGAAGACGAAATCTGCGCGGGCCACGTGCGCGGTGGCCCGGCGGAGCGGGCCGCGCGCGGTTCCCCCGGAAGCGGAATCTTCAGCCGCGCCGGTGACGGGAGGCGCCGCGCCCACCACCATGGCAGCCATGACACCCCCCACGCGGTACACCGAGAGCGGCGGCCCCGACCTTCGTCACCACGGCGACGCCGAGGTACGCGGCAGGCATCTGACCGATCTCGCCGTGAATGTCCGGACGAACACCCCGCCGCACTGGCTGCGGGAACGCATAGCGGCCTCCCTCGGCGGGCTCGCCGCCTACCCCGACGGCCGTGCGGCGCGGGCCGCCGTCGCCGCCCGGCACGGGCTCCCGGTGAACCGGGTACTGCTCACCGCCGGGGCGGCCGAGGCGTTCGTACTGATCGCCCGGGCGCTGCCGGCCCGCCGGCCGGTCGTGGTGCACCCGCAGTTCACGGAGCCGGAGGCGGCGCTGCGGGCGGCCGGGCACGAAGTGGGGCGGGTCGTCCTGCGGGCGGAGGACGGGTTCCGGCTGGACCCGGCGGCGGTGCCGGAGGACGCCGACCTGGTGGTCGTCGGCAACCCGACCAATCCGACGTCCGTGCTGCACCCCGCCGGTGTGCTGGAAGCGCTGGCGAGACCGGGGCGGACCCTGGTGGTCGACGAGGCGTTCATGGACGCGGTGCCCGGGGAGCGCGAGGCGCTCTGCGGGCGTACGGACGTCCCGGGCCTCGTCGTGCTGCGCAGCCTCACCAAGACATGGGGGCTGGCGGGGCTGCGGATCGGGTACGTACTGGCCGCCCCCGAGACGATCGCCCTGCTGGAGGAGGCGCAGCCGCTCTGGCCGGTGTCCTCGCCGGCGCTGGCGGCCGCCGAGGCGTGCATGGAGCCGCGCGCTCTGGCGGAGGCGGCCTGCGCGGCGGACCGGATCGCGGTGGACCGGGCCCATCTGCTCGCGGGCATCGCGGAGTTCGGCGAGATCGAGGTGGTGGCCCCGGCCCAGGGGCCGTTCGTGCTGATCCGCCTCGATGGTGCGGCCGAGCTGCGGGAGGGGCTGCGTTCCCTGGGGTTCGCGGCCCGGCGCGGGGACACCTTCCCGGGGCTCGGGCCGGACTGGCTGCGGCTCGCCGTCCGGGACCGGGTGACGACGAACCGCTTCCTCCAGGCGTTGGACCTGGCGCTCCAGGCGCTGCCGGTGGCGGCGGGGTGAGCGGAGGGCCGTGGGCGGTACGGCCGGCCCGCGCGCCCGCCTGAGCGCGCGGACCGGCCGGGGCCTGTCCGGCCGGCCGGGGTCCGTCCGACTGGTCGGGGTCCGTCCGACTGGTCGGGGTCCGTCCGACTGGTCGGTCCGTACCCGTGAGCCCGGCCGGTGTCCGTCCTGCCGGCCGGTGTCCGCCTGTCCGGTCGCGGTCCGGGTCGGCCCGTCCGCCCGGTAGCGGTCCGGGTCAGTCCCGGGCGCGCTTGCGGGCGAGCACGGTCGCCCCTGCGCCGAGCGCCAGCAGCAGGGCCGCGCCCCCGGCGATCAGCGGGGTGCTGGAGCTGCTGCCGGTCTCCGCGAGGTCATCCCCGGAGACGGTGGCCGGGGTGTTGTCGGCCCCGGTCTGCGTCGTCACGTCGCCGCCGGAACTGCCCGAGCTGCCCGAACTGCCCGAACTGCTGGAGTCGCCGGAGCCGGAGTTGCTGCCGTCCGTCGAGCCGGTGTCGCCGGTGGTGCCGGTGTCGCCCGTGGCGCCCTCGTCGGTCGCGCCGCCGTCCGTGGAGCCTGTCCCGCCGGATTCGCCCGAGGTGTCACCAGTCGTGCCGCTGTCCGTGGCGCCGCCGTCGTCGGAGCCGCCGTCGTCCGAACCGCCGTCGCCGTAACCACCGTCGTCCGAACCGCCACCGTGCGAACCACCTTGCCCGGAACCGCCGTTGCCGGAGCCGCCGTGACTCGAACCGCCGTGGCCGGAGCCCGGCGTGGTGCAGGTCGCCTCCGCGAGGGTGAGTTCGCCGTTCACCTCGGCGACGTTGAGCGCGGCCGGGTTGAGGGAGACGCGCAGGCGAAGTGCCGTCGCGGCCGCGGTCTTCGAGGTGGTGCTGGTCTTCGACAGGTCCAGGGTCACGTTGCCGACACCGGGGACGTCGACCTCCGTGCGGCCACCCGAGGTGAGCGTGATCCGCTTGCCGAGGACCGTCACGTGGCCGAGGACGTTCGAGGACGCGACCGGCTTCTCGCCGACCTCGCAGACGGCCTTGGAGGTGACCTTCTCGACCTCGACGAGCGAGAGGAGCGGCAGACCGGGAACCCGCACCCGGGCCTTGACGAGGTTGCTGTGCCCTTCCGCGCGGCGCTCGTCGACCGTGGCGCCGGAGGTGGCGACGTCGGCCCGCAGGACCTGGACCGGCCCGTTGTCCACGCCGTCCAGCCGCACGGAGAGCGCGGTCTTCTCGGCGCTGCTGGGGGCCTGGACCTCGTTGAGCGTGGCCTTGAGCGGCACGTCGACGGTCTTGTCCAGGAGCGAGACGTCGAGCGCCGCCCGGAGCACGACCGCGCTCGCGCTGCCCTCGCCCTTCGTCGCCGGGGCTGCGGCCTGCGCGGGGAACGCGGCGAACAGGGCGACGGGAGCGGCGGCGACCGCCAGGGCGGCGAGACGGAAGGTGTTGCTGTTCAAGATGGTGGAACCCCCACAAGAGACATGGAGCCACCGGCGCCGTCCAATGGGGGACATCGCGTGCGCCGGTGACCTCGACTCCGTGAATCTTTACGCACAGAGGGTGAACTGGCGGACACCTGACGCCAGTTCACCCCAAAGGGTGGTTTTAGTGTACGTATTCGAATCTCGCGGCACGTACGTTCCTCGGACTCACCCGTTTCACCGAACAGCGGTTGCTGACAGTGGCCTTGAGGGGCGGCATGGAGCAACTCCAACGAGAGGACGGCCGGATCGTCACCGCCTGTCAACACGGCGCTTCGGCACGCTCCCGGGGACCGCACGCCGCGCCGGGGATGTCGGCAGGTGAGCCGGTCCGAACATTGCCGCAATCCTGACAAGCGCGCGGGCCCTGCCACTGACAGGCTCCGGCCATGATCGAGGCCCCAGCCGTGACCTACCGCCCCGCCCACCACCGCGCCCTGCTCCTCGGCGGTCTGACCACCATCGCGCTCGCCGCCCTCGTGATCGCGGGAGTGGGGGCCGGGGTGGCCCACGGGACCGGGTGGCGGATGTCCCGCCCTGCGGCCGGGGCGGCAGCCGTCACGGCGGCCCTGCTCGCGGTGGCGGGTCTCCTGGCCCTGCGCGCCACGGCACCGGCGGTGCGCGCCGACGCCCACGGGCTGTGCCACCGGCAGCTGTTGAGGAACCGGAGCGTGCCGTGGCCGGAGGTCGCGGTGCTGCGCGTCCACCGGCCGTACCCGCACTCCCGGCGCCCGGGACGGAGCCGCCTGAGCGTGGTGCTCCGCGACGGGGGAGAACACTTCCTGCCCCTCCCTCCGCCGTCGTGGCGCGGGGTGACGCCCGCGAACGATCCGTCCGGAGAGGGGGAATTCGAGGCGCGGGTGGGCGCGTTGCGGGCGCTGCACCGCCGGTACGGCTCCCCCGACCCGGACCTCCCGTCCCTCGTCGTCCCGGAGACGGTGCCGTACAGCACGGTGCCCTTCTTCTCCGCTCTGGTCGGCTGTCTGCTGCTCGTTCTCGGCCTGGGGACGGCCGTATTCGGGATTCCGCAGGCCCTGGCGTACGAGCGTGCGTGGAATCCACCCGTCCTCTGCGCCGCGGGGACGCCCGTCGAGAACCGGCTCGACTGCCTCGTCGTCGTCACGGGGATGATCGAGGGCATCGAGGCGCCCGGCGAACGGAAGCCCGCCTGGCTGTTCTTCACCGACGGGGGTCCGACCGTCGACATCTACGTCTCCTACGCAACGGCTCGGAGCTTCCGGGAGGGCGACCGGGTCGACGTGACCTACTGGCGCGGCGCGGTGGAACAGGTCGCGGGGGAGCACGCGCGCTGGCGCGAGGAAGCGATGTATCCGGGCGCGCTGGCGGCGCTGCTGGCCGGCTTCTGGCTCGCGGCCTGCTATCCGGTCGCCCAGATCGTCGTCCGGGTGCGTGTCCGCCGGACCCCCGGAGCCGTCGCGCTTCCGCTCGCCCTGCCGTTCGCGGGTGTGCTGGTGGCGACCGCCCTGTGGCTGCTGCCGCTCCGCGTCCTGCGCCGGCCGTACCCGCTCGGCTCCCCGACGACGGTCGCCTGGGCGATTGCGGGGACGGCGGTGACCGCGGGGCTCCTCGTCCTGGCCTTCCGCGCCACTCGCCCCGTGCCGCCCGGCGACACCGCGGAGCGGCACCGGGCCGATGCCGACACCGGGGCCGACGCCGGGGACGGGGACGGCGTTGCCGTCGAGGACGGGCGGGAGGACGTCTTCCTGCCCGCCTACTTCGTGGATTCCGTCGATTTCGACCCGTACCACTCCACCACCCACCTCGTCCTCGGCCCGGACGGCTCGCTCGCGGTCTCGCCGCACCCCGGCCCGGGAAGGTTCGGGGTGCGGCGGATTCCCACGGAGCGGCTCACCGTCCTGCGGGTACGCCGTGTCCAGGCCGGCGAGGCCAAGCGAGGGTTTCCCATCAGCTGGCAGGTCGCCGACCTCGATTACCAGGGTGAGATGGTGCGCCTCAGAGCGTCGAGGACCACCCTGGACCGCGTGCTGCGGCCCCTGCGCCACACCTCCGCGACCTTCGCGGCGGCCCCCGGTGCCCCTGCCCGTACGCCACCCCCGTCCTGACCACCGGACGGCCGGGCGCCAAGGTGCCCGCGGGCGATGTCGGCAAGGTCGCGCCCCCGGACTCTGCCGTACCCGCGACACGAGCGCCCGACTGGCCGGTGACATGCTGTGTGCATGACCCCCGAACCTCGGCTGATCTTCCGTCCCGCGCTCGCGGGGGTACTGTCGCGCGTCGGGCTCGGGAGCGTCGTCGCCGAGGTGCACGCCGATGCCGACGGGGTGCGTTACCGGTCTCCGCGGCGGCGGGGGGACATCCCGTGGCAGGACGTCAGGGCGCTGCGCGTCCACGTGAGGCCCATGAGGAGCGAGGAACGCAGACGCGTCAGCCTGCTGCTGCGCGACGGGCGCGTCCGCTTCCTGCCCGAGCCTCGGAGCTACCTGACGACGGACCCGGAGTTCGACGCCGGGGTGGAGGCGCTGCGGGCGCTGCAACGCCGTCACGGATCGCCCGACGAGCCGGACCACCTCCACGTCATCGGCCCGCGCACGGGAGGGCACGGCCTCTTCAAGCCGCTCGCGCTGTGCGCGCTGCTGCTCGTGGTGGGCGCGGTGGTGGCGGCAGTCGCCGTGCCGAACACGCTCTCCTACCAACGTGCCTGGCGGTCCGCCGTCCCCTGTGCGGCGGGGACGCCCGCCTACGATCGGGCCGAGTGCCTGACCACCGTCCCGGGGGTGATCTCCCGCACCGTCGCCGACCACCAGGGCAAGACCGACGACAGCCGGCTGTACTTCTCCGGGAGCCGGCCACGCGAACGGATCCAGGTGCCCTACGACACGGCCGTCGCGTTCGCGCCGGGCGACCGGGTCGAGGTGACCTTCTGGCGCGGAACCCCGAGAGCGGTCGTCGGCGCCCACGCGGCGTGGCAGGACCGCCCGGTCCCCGCCGGTCAGGTCCTGGCCGTCGCGGTGGGGTTGGTGCTCGCCGCCGGCTACCCCGCGGCCCTCGTCGTGGTGCGCGTGCGCGGACGCCGGCGTCCCGACGACGAGGTCCTGCCCTCGGCCCTCCCCTTCCTCGGCGTGCTGGTCGTGACGGCCCTGTGGCTGTTGCCGCTCTGCGTCCTGCACCCTGTGGACCTGGTCGGGTCGCCCCTGACGATCGGGTGGGCGGGGGTGGGTACGGTGGTGTCGTTGGTGCTCCTCGTACCGGCCTTCCGCGCCACCCGCGTACGGACTCCCGAGGACGTCGTACCGGCCGGCGCCGCGGATGGCACGGACGACGCGGACGGGGAGGACGGGGAGGAGGTGTTCCTGTCCGGCCGCTTCCTGGAGGCCACCGAGTACAACCCGTACCACTTCGGCACCCACCTCGTGCTGGGCGGCGGTGACGCGCTCGCGGTCTCGCCGCACTCCGGTCCCGGACGGTTCGCGGTGAAGCGGGTCCCGGTGGAGCGGATCGCCGTCCTGCGGGTACGGCGGGTCCGGGGCGAGGACGGCGACGACGTCCCCGGCGACTGGCACGTGGCCGAGCTGGACGACGCGGGAACCCCCGTCCGCCTCGGGGCGGCGCCGGGGGACCTGGCCCGGGTCCTGCGCGCCCTGGGGCACGTCCCGACCGCACCGGACTCCGGAGTCCCGGTGCGGTGAGGGTGGGCGCGTTCAGGATGGGCGCGCGCGAGGGTCAGCCGGCCACCACCCGGCCGTTCAGCACCACGTGCCGGGGGGCCGCAAGCACGGTCACGTCCGCGCGCGGGTCGTCGGCGTAGACGACCAGGTCGGCCGGGGCGCCCTCGTCCAGGCCCGGGCGGCCCAGCCAGCTCCTCGCCGCCCAGGTGGTCGCGCCGAGCGCCTCCAGGGGCGGGATACCGGCCTTGACCAGCTCGGCGACCTCGGCGGCCACCAGGCCGTGGGGGAGCGAGCCGCCCGCGTCCGTACCGACGAAGACCGGGATGCCCGCGTCGTACGCCGCGCGCACGGTGTCGTAGCGGCGTGCGTGGAGCCGGCGCAGATGTGCGGACCAGCGGGGGAACTTGGCCTCGCCGCCGTCCGCCAGGTGCGGGAAGGTCGCGATGTTGACCAGGGTCGGTACGATCGCCACCCCGCGCTCGGCGAAGAGCGGGACGGTGTCCTCGGTGAGGCCCGTGGCGTGCTCGACGCAGTCGATGCCGGCCTCCACCAGATCGCGCAGCGAGTCCTCGGCGAAGCAGTGCGCGGTGACCCGGGCGCCGAGCCGGTGGGCCTCGGCGATCGCGGCCTCCACCTCCCCGCGCGGCCAGCAGGGGGTGAGGTCACCCACCTCGCGGTCGATCCAGTCGCCGACCAGTTTCACCCAGCCGTCGCCCCGGCGGGCCTCACGGGCGACGTACGCGACCAGGTCGCCGGGCTCGATCTCGTGGGCGTAGTTGCGGATGTAGCGGCGGGTCCTGGCGATGTGGCGGCCGGCCCTGATGATCCTCGGCAGGTCGTCCCGGTCGTCGGTCCAGCGGGTGTCGGAGGGCGATCCGGCGTCGCGGAGCAGCAGGGCGCCGGCCTCCCGGTCGGTGAGCGCCTGCTTCTCGGCGGTGGCCGCGTCGACGGGGCCGTGGCGGTCGAGGCCGACGTGGCAGTGCGCGTCCACCAGCCCGGGCAGCGCCCAGCCCTCGACGGTGTCGGCCCCGTCCGCGCCCGGGGGCCGTTCGTAGGTGATCCGGCCGTCCACGGCCCACAGTTCGTCCCGTACCTCGTCCGGGCCGACGAGCACCCGGCCTCTCACCCGCAGCACGTGCCGGTCCCGGTCGCGGTGGTCGCGCTGGTCGCTGTGATCGCTCATGTGCGGCACTGTACGAGGCGGTCGGTACTCTCGGATCGAGCGCTGTTCGCACACAGGCCCGCATCTGTTCGCACAGATGCCCGCATCCGTACGGACAGGGGCCCGCAGAACGACTGACGAACCGGAGAGAGCACCACCGTGACACACCCCTTCCTCGACCTCGCCCCGCTCACCGCCGCGCACTTCGCGGCCATCGAGAAGCGGGTCGCCGGTCTTCTCGCCACCGAGCAGGACGTGGTGATCATGCAGGGCGAGGCGCTGCTGCCCCTGGAGGGCTGCATCCGGGGCGCCGCCCGGCCCGGTACGACCGCGCTCAACGTCGTCACCGGCCCGTACGGCCAGACCTTCGGGAACTGGCTGCGCGACTGCGGCGCCGAGGTCGTCGACCTCGCGGTGCCGTTCCACACGGCCGTCACCGCCGAGCAGGTCGCCGCTGCCCTGGCCGAGCACCCGGAGATCGACTTCGTCTCGCTGGTGCACGCCGAGGCCGCGACGGGCAACACCAACCCGGTCGCCGAGATCGGCGAGGTCGTCCGGGCCCACGGCGCCCTCTTCATGCTGGACGCGGTGGCCTCGGTGGGCGCCGAGCCGCTGCTGCCGGACGCCTGGGGCGTGGACCTGTGCGTGATCGGCGCGCAGAAGGCGATGGGCGGACCGGCGGGCGTCTCGGCCGTCTCGGTGAGCGCACGCGCCTGGGAGCGGATCGCCGCCAACCCGCAGGCTCCGCGCCACTCCTACCTCTCCCTGCTGGACTGGAAGCAGCGCTGGATCGACGGTGGCCGCAAGGCGCTGCTGCACGCCCCGGCACAGCTGGAGATGCTGGCGCTGGAGGCGTGCGTCGAGCGGATCGAGGCGGAGGGCCTGGAGGCCGTCATGGCCCGTCACGCGGCCGCCGCCGCGGCCACCCGGGCGGGTGCGGTCGCGCTCGGCGGCGGGCTGACGCCGTTCGTCCACGAGGCGCGGGACGCGGCGCCGGTCGCCACGACGCTGCGCGTGCCGGACGGGGTGGACGCCTCGGCGCTGGTGGCGCGGGCACTGCTCGCGGAGCCCTCGCTGCCGCTGATCGCGGGCGGCGGGGCGCTGTCCAAGGAGATGGTCCGGGTCAATCACTACGGGGTGGACGCGACGCGCGGAGCGGTCCTCGCCTCCCTCGCGGCGCTGGGTTCGGCGCTGGCCGAGGCCGGCCGGCAGGTCGATCTGGAAGCTGCCCGCAAGGCCGTCGAGGAAACCTGGCCGAGCGCGTGAGTCACCGGGCGCCGCACATTCCGGGCGCCCGCCGGGCGAATTCCCCGGCAAACCGAATGCAGTGAATGCGGGGAGCTGCTCACCGATATTTCCGGTGAGCAGCTCCCCGCATTCTTGTGCCCGGCTTCCCTGTACGTAAACGCGCGGGACCGGGAGGGCCACGGAGAGGCGGTACGGGGGCGTGTCACGGGAGTTGCAGGGCTGTGACGGACTCCACACGGTGGGCGTTATGCCGGTTAAATCCACCATGAATCACCCGAAAACGCATGCCCGATCGGCCGGACTCGCACTCGCGTGATAACACGTGCGCCTCCGCCACCCAACCCTTTCCACCGATGCAATTCCGAAATTTGCTGGGTAAATTCCCTGGCATGAGCGCCGCACCAGCAGACCTTGCCCGTGCCCGAATCGAATCCCGCGACTTCAATTCCCACGCCCTCAGTTCTCAGGACAGCTCCCGGGGCAGTTCTCAGGACATCGACGCGCCGTCCGCGCCGCACGCGCCGAGCGCGCTCCTCACCGTGGACGCGCCACGCGTGGAGGACGGGGCCGCGCTGTGGCGGATCGCCCGCGACTCCGAAGTCCTCGATCTCAACTCCTCGTACAGCTACCTGCTCTGGTGCCGTGACTTCGCGGCGACCTCGGTGGTCGCCCGGGACGAGCACGGCACGCCGGTCGCCTTCGTGACGGGGTACGTACGCCCGGACCGCCCGCAGACGCTCGTCGTCTGGCAGGTGGCGGTCGACGGTTCGTACCGGGGACGGGGGCTGGCCGCCACCCTGCTGGACGCGCTGACCGAGCGGGTCGCCGCCGAGCAGGGGCTGGTCGCGGTGGAGACGACCGTCACGCCCGACAACACCGCCTCGAACCGGCTCTTCACCTCGTACGCGCAACGCCACGACGTGGGGCTGGAACGCGAGGTGCTCTTCGCCGGGGAGCTGTTCCCCGAGGACTCGCATCTTCCCGAAGTCCTGTACAGCATCGGCCCGTTCGGCAGCTGACGGGCCGCCACCCGCCCAGCGGGGCGCGGTCGCTCCGGCCCGCCGGGCGCCGGGCGCCCGGCAAAACCGCCGCCCCGCGTCTTCCGCGACCGCGTGGGCCCGCTCGTACCGCCACCCCGTGTCCCCCACAACCCTCAGGAGATCGCCGTGACCATCACCCCGCCCGCCCTGAGCGTCTTCGAGACCCTGGAGTCCGAGGTCCGGAGCTACTGCCGGAGCTGGCCCGCCGTGTTCGACCACGCGCGGGGCGCCCGGCTGACCGACGAGGACGGCCACAGCTACCTGGACTTCTTCGCCGGTGCCGGATCACTCAACTACGGCCACAACAACCCTGTTCTGAAACGGGCGTTGCTCGACTACATCGAGCGGGACGGCGTCACCCACGGCCTGGACATGGCGACGACCGCGAAGCGCGCCTTCCTGGAGACCTTCCAGAACGTGATCCTGCGCCCGCGCGATCTGCCGTACAAGGTGATGTTCCCGGGCCCGACCGGTACCAACGCGGTCGAGGTGGCCCTGAAGCTGGCGCGCAAGGTGAAGGGCCGCGAGTCCGTGGTCTCCTTCACCAACGCCTTCCACGGGATGTCGCTCGGCTCGCTCGCCGTGACCGGCAACGCGTTCAAGCGGGCCGGTGCGGGCATCCCGCTGGTGCACGGCACGCCGATGCCGTTCGACAACTACTTCGACGGCCAGGTCCCCGACTTCCTCTGGTTCGAGCGGCTGTTGGAGGACCAGGGCTCCGGGCTGAACAAGCCCGCAGCCGTGATCGTGGAGACCGTCCAGGGCGAGGGCGGTATCAACGTCGCCCGCGCCGAGTGGCTGCGCGCGCTCCAGGAGCTCTGCCACCGGCAGGACATGCTGCTGATCGTCGACGACATCCAGATGGGCTGCGGACGGACCGGCGCCTTCTTCTCCTTCGAGGAGGCGGGCATCGTGCCGGACATCGTCACCCTGTCGAAGTCCATCAGCGGCTACGGACTGCCCATGTCCCTCTGCCTGTTCACCCCTGAGCTGGACGTCTGGGAGCCCGGCGAGCACAACGGCACCTTCCGCGGCAACAACCCCGCGTTCGTCACCGCCGCCGCCGCGCTCGACGCCTACTGGGCGGACGGCCACATGGAGCGGCAGACGAAGGCCCGCGGCGAACAGGTGGAGCAGACGCTGCTCTCCCTCTGCGCCGAGGAGCCCACCGCCTCCTTCCGGGGCCGGGGCCTCGTGTGGGGCCTGGAGTTCACCGACCCGGCGCGCGCCTCGGCGGTCACCGCACGCGCCTTCGAGCTGGGGCTGCTGCTGGAGACCTCGGGTCCGCGGAGCGAGGTCGTGAAACTGCTGCCGCCGCTGACCATCACCCCCGAGGAGCTGGACGAAGGGCTGCGCACGCTGGCCCGGTCCGTCCGCGAAACGGCCGCCTGACCGGCCCGTTCCGCCATGAACCTCCCGCCTGGGCCCGGGACTTCCGGGCAGGCGGGCACCGAGTACCCCACCGGCCGCCACTGGCCGGCCCGGGCACTGGAGAACCGCCGCAGAGAAAGGCACCACACCACCGTGATCGTCCGTTCGTTCAGCGACATCGAGAACACCGACCGGCACGTGAAGTCCGCCTCCGGCACCTGGGAGAGCAAGCGCATCGTGCTCGCCAAGGAGAAGGTCGGCTTCTCGCTCCACGAGACCATCCTGTACGCGGGCACGGAGACGTCGATGTGGTACGCGAACCACATCGAGGCCGTCCTGTGCACCCAGGGGGAGGCCGAACTCACCAACGACGACACCGGCGAGAAGCACTGGATCACCCCCGGCGCCATGTACCTGCTCAACGGCCACGAGCACCACACGCTCCGGCCGAAGACCGACTTCCACTGCGTCTGCGTCTTCAACCCGCCCGTCACCGGACGGGAGGACCACGACGAGAACGGCGTCTACCCGCTGCTGACCGAGGAGGCCTGACCATGACCACGTACGCGCGCACCGATCTGTACCCCTCGCGCGGTGCCGCCGAGACGATCACTCCCCGCCGGGACCCGGTCGTCTGGTCCGCGCCGGGCGCCCCGGGGCCCGTACCCGTACAGAGCCTCCTCACGTTCGAGCGGGACGGCTTCCTCGCCGTCGACCAGCTGCTCACTCCGGACGAAGTCGCGGGCTACCGGGCCGAGATGGAGCGGCTGATCGCCGATCCGGCGATCCGGGCCGACGAACGGTCGGTCGTCGAGCCGCAGTCCGGGAAGGTGCGTTCCGTCTTCGAGGTGCACCGGATCAGCGAGGCGTTCGCCCGGCTGGTCTCCGACGAGAGGCTGGTGGGCGCGGCCCGGCAGATCCTCGGCTCGGACGTGTACGTACACCAGTCCCGGATCAACGTGAAGCCGGGCTTCGGCGCCTCGGGCTTCTACTGGCACTCGGACTTCGAGACCTGGCACGCGGAGGACGGTCTGCCGAACATGCGGACCGTCTCCGTCTCGATCGCGCTGACCGAGAACCACGACACCAACGGCGGGCTGATGATCATGCCCGGTTCGCACCGGTCGTTCCTCGGCTGCGCGGGCGAGACGCCGGCCGACAACTACAAGAAGTCCCTTCAGATGCAGGACGCGGGCATCCCGTCCGACGAGGCGCTGTCGGAGATGGCCGAGGCGCACGGCATCAAGCTCTTCACGGGCAGGGCGGGTTCGGCGACCTGGTTCGACTGCAACGCCATGCACGGATCGGGCGACAACATCACCCCGTTCCCGCGCAGCAACGTCTTCATCGTCTTCAACAGCGTGGAGAACCCGGCGCAGGAGCCCTTCCAGGCTCCGGTGCGCCGCCCCGGGTTCATCGGGGCCCGGGACTTCACCCCGGTGCGGTAGCGGGAGTCGCGCGACGGGGCGGGGCGGGCCGGTTTCGGACCGTCCCGCCCCGTCGTACGCGCCGGATACGGAGTCGGATCCGCCCGTCTCAGCGAGCGGGACCGGTCTCCACCGGGCGGGCCTCGTCGCGGCTGTAGGCGGACCAGCCGCCGACGTAGAGCCGGCCCCGGCCGAGCCCGGTGTGCTCCAGGGTCAGGAGGTTGTGGCAGGCCGTCACGCCCGACCCGCAGTAGGAGACGACCTTCGGCGCGGTGTCCGCGTCCACGCCCCCGGCGGCGAAGTTGTCCCGGATCGCCTGGACGGGCAGCAGTCGGCCGAGGCCGTCCAGGTTCTCCCGGCAGGGGACGTTCGCAGCACCGGGCACATGGCCCGGGCGGGGGTCGACCGGGTCCTGCGCCCCGACGAAGCGGTCCCGGTTGCGGGCGTCGACGGTCAGGACCTCCGGCCCCACCAGACCGTCGGCCTCCACCAGGGCCTCGGCGGGCCAGGGGCGTACGGAGAACTCGCCCTCCTCCGGCTTCGGTTCGTCGGTCGTCAGGGAACCGGGGTGTGCGTCGAGGTAGGCGGCGAGCCCGCCGTCGAGGATCGCCGACCGGCGCCCGGTGACCCGGAGCATCCAGACCAGACGGGCCGCGATGACCCCGCCCTGGTCGTCGTAGGCCACCACGATGTCGTCGTCACCGATGCCCAGCTCCCGCATGCCTTCGGCGAACAGCTCCGGCGCGGGAAGGGGGTTCCTGCCGCCCACCGGCGTGGGGGGCCCGGTCAGCCAGCGGTCGAGGTCCGCGAAGACCGCGCCCGGCAGGTGTCCCCCCTCGTACGCGGCGCGCCCCGAGCGCCCGTCCAGATACCACCTCACGTCCGCCAGAACCACGCGCCCCGGCAGGCCGTCCAGCTCCTCGACCCGCGCGAACGGCGGGACTTCCACGAGTTCAGTCATGGCTCCGGACGTTAGCGATCAGTCCACCATGCGAGCAATGACGTCCCGCATGGCGAGATTGCGGAGTGGAGAGGACGTCTGCGGACAGGGGGTCCTCGGCGATCTCCGGCAGTGTGAGCAACCCGACCTCCCGCGCGGCTCGGACTCCGACCATGATGTCAACCGGGAACACCGCCTTCACGGCCTGGTGAAGACCACGGCCGGCCCGCTGCCGGCCGGCTCGTCACACGAAGGAACAGAGACGCCAATGAACGCCGCTTTCAAGGACATTCCCCCCACCACCCTGGCCGAACTGCTGGGCCGCGAGCAGATCATGGACATCGGCATCCGCCCGCTGTGGAACTCGCCGCGGGTCGCCGGACCCGCCTACACCGTGCGGTGCGAGCCCGGCGACAACCTGATGCTGCACGCCGCGATCTACCGCGCCGAGCCGGGCTCGGTCATCGTCGTGGAGTCGGGCGACGTGGACTACGCGCTGGCCGGCGGCAACGTGTGCGCCATCGCCCAGCGCCGGGGCGTCGCGGCCTTCGTCGTGGACGGCGTCATACGCGACCTCGGCGAGGTGCGCGAGGCCGGCTTCCCGGTCTTCTCGCGCGGAGTCATCCCGATTCCCGGCACGAAGAAGAAGGTCGGCGCACTCGGTGAGCCGGCCCGCGTCGGCGGCGTGCTGGTGCACCCCGGCGACATCGTCGTCGCGGACGAGGAGGGCATCGTCGTCACCCCCGCCGCCCGCCAGGAGGAGATCCTCGCGGCCGCGCGGGCGAAGCTCGCCAAGGAGGCCGAGCAGTCCCTCGACGCCTGGGAGGCGGACCACCGCGCCCGCGTCGAGAAGGCGCTGAGCGACCAGGGCTTCACCGGCTGACCGGCCCCGGGACGAGGCGTACGTGGGTCGGCGCTTCCGGGCGTCAGCCCCCGTACGTCCCGTACTCCGGAAGGCCCGTCGGCTCGTAGAGGTGCACCGCGACACCGCGCGGGGTCGTCTCGTGGTGGAGCAGGCGCAGGCCGACCGGGGTGCCGGCCTCCGGGAACAGGCGCCGTCCGCCGCCCACCACCACGGGGGCGATCGCGAGGCGCACCTCGTCGACCAGACCGGCTGTCAGCAGACAGTGGCCGAGCCGGGCGCTGCCGTGGATCTGGAGCTCGCGGCCGGGCTGCCGCTTCAACGCGGCGACCTGGGCGGGGACGTCGCCGGACAGGATCGTGGTCGGCGCCCACCCGGCCTCGGTGAGGGTCCGGGAGGCGACGTACTTCGGCGAGCCGTTCAGGATGCGGGCGTTCGGATGGTCGGTCATCGCCGGCCAGTCCCGCGCGAAGTTCTCGTACGTGCGGCGGCCGAACAGGAACGCGTCCGCCCTGCCGAGCCAGTCGCCGGCCACCCGCTCGAACGCCTCGTCCAGATGCGGCACGAACCAGCCGCCCCCGGTGAATCCGTCGCTGGTGTCCTCGTCGGGGGAACCGGGCCCCTGGGAGACCCCGTCCAGCGACACGAACTCCTGCAGTACCAGCCTCATCGCGCACCACTCCTCCGTCCCGGGCTCTCTCCCGGGCTCTCTCCCGGACAGGGAAGCATCCGCCACCCCGCTCCAGGCTTCTCGACGTGCGGTGCGCCCTCCACTTCTACGGCCAGTTGTGGAAGGTGACCCCGCCGGGGCTGGTGAGGCTGGCGCGCAGCCCTGCGGCGGGGTACTCGATCAGGTCCTCGGGCAGGTCGTGCTCGGCGAACCACCGCAGGTCGAGGCACTTGTCGGGCTCGCGGTTCACCGGATGCCCGGTGAACGCGCGGGCCTCGTAGAAGTAGCCGATGCGGTCCGGTGTGCCGTCGCCCTGGTGGTGGACGACGGTGTGCAGGAGGGTGAGCGCCCCCGGGTCGACGTGCAGCCCCGTCTCCTCCTCCAGTTCCCGCGCGGCTCCCGCGGTGAGGGCCTCCCCGTCGTCGAGCTTCCCGGACGGCGCGTGCCACCGGCCGTGTCCGTAGGGGCCGCCGCGCTGGGACAGCAGGAGCTTCTCGCCGTCCCGGACGATCACGTGGACGTCGATGATCGGGCGGACGGGGGTGGGGAGTCGGGTTTGGGTGCTCATGGGTTCTCTATCGAGTCGGGGCCGTGGTCGTGGTGACGGTAGCGGTTGGCGCGGGCGCTGCGCCGACGATTGCGCGGGCTACACCCTCAGGCGTGAGGCGGGTGGCGTCGATCGTGAGAATGCGGTACTTGAGCCGCTGGAGAACAGGGATCGCCTCGCGGTAGAGGTCCAGTTCGCGCTGGGAACTGGCAGGATCGGTCTCGAATCGGTGGCGGGTGCCCCGCCCGGCGAGTCTGTCCATGATCTCTCCGGCGTCCGCGAGGAGGATCACGGACAGGTCCGGCACATCCACGCCCACGTTCAAGGCCAGTATGTCGTCCACGGACACGCCGTCCGCGCGTTGGAGGACCAGGGTGGAGGGAAGGTAGCGATCCACGAGGACCGTACGAGCGGCACGGCGGGCGGGACGAATCTCGGTGTCGAGCTGGTGCAGCCGGTCCGCGGCGACAGCCAGGGCGAGGGCCCGGCCGCGCATGGACTGCGCGGCCTCGCGAACGGCCTTTCCATAGGCGGACGCGGAGGGTTGAGTGGTGGTGTGGACGGTATGACCCGCGGCTTCGAGCGCAAGACGCGTCGCGCGGAGTGCGGTGGACTTCCCGATCCCGCCGGGTCCGTCGATGGTGATGAGTGGCCCCCGGGGCGTGGTCATGCCACTGCCTTCGGGCCGGCACCGCGGTGAAACTGCTCGCGCGAGAGATCGGCCAAGTACTGGTTGAGTTCGGCGAGAGGGACTTCACCGAACTGGAGACCCGTCGTGAAGTTGAACTCGTCCCTGCCGCGCATGGCTTCGTCGGCACCGTGGTCGGTGAGATCCACATCGCTGTAGTTCCGCATCCGGTCCGGGTCGTAGCCCTGACGCACCAGGTCCGCCCAGACCGGGGAGCCGGGATACGGGCGGAAGGTAAACACGCTGGCTCGGAATGTACCGGGAAGCCGGTCGGACAGCTCCCACAGCTGATGGATGTGGGCAACGGTTTCGCGGGCATCGGCATGGGACTCCCCGGGATATCCCAGAATGAAGTAGCCCTTGACGTTGATGCCTCGTTCCAACAGGCGGCGGGTGACCGTGTGAGTCATTTCCGGTGTGATCCGCTTGTCCATCTTCTGCAGGATGCGGGCCGATCCCGACTCGATGCCCAGGGCAACTTCGCGGAGACCATTGGCCGCGAGGCTGGCCAGTGAGTGATCGTCTTCCCGGTCCAGGACGTTGATCCGGCCCGTCGCATCCCAGGTGTACCTGTCTCCGACCCGTGCGCGGGTGAAGGCTTCCATGGCCGGACGGATCACACGCCGTGCCCCCAGGAAGAGGTCGTCGACCGCACGGAAGGCCGTCGTTCCGTACTGGGCGTTGAGGAGGTCCATTTCCCCGATGATGTTGCGAGGATCGCGGGTTCGGATGGCCACATCCGGATTCATGGAAGCTGCGGCGCCGCAGAACCCGCATTCGTACGGGCAGCCCCGGGAACACACGAGGTTCGCTTCCATACGTCCGTCGTCGGCCCGGTAGGGGTCCTGTTGCAGAAAGGCGCGGTCCACGAACGGGAGCGTGTCTATGTCGGGAGAAAGCCACTGCTGCCGGTCGCGGTGGCTGATACCGGCGTTGGTAGTGCCCAGGCGGTGATCGCGCCAGAAGACTTGCGGCAGTTCCGCCCGGCGGTGCATGTCCCCGAGGAGAGCCGTGACACGGGTCTCCCCCTCGCCGGTGACCAAGGCCGCCAGATGCCGGAACCGGTCGTCTCCGAGGACCAGGTCCGGTGCCGCCTTCGCATGGTGACCGCCCGCCATCACCAGGATCTGCGGATCAAGCAGGGAACAAATCCTGGCCGACAGGGTGTAGGTCGGGGCCAGCAGATTGAAACCGGCCCACCTCGGTCCGATCGCGTTGACGATCTCGGCGGTCCGCTGGATGCCCAGCCCGTGGGCCTCGGCGTCCAGCACCCCGACGTTGAAGCCGTGAGCCTTGGCGTAAGTAGCGATGTATCCGAGACCGAGCACGGGCAGCGTGTAGTCGTTGACGCGGGGTCGCACGGTGTAGTCGCGCAGCGGCGCGTTGACGAAAACGGCGTCGACCGGGCGACTCGGATCGATCCCGGCGACGAACTCAGAGTCGGGTAAGTGCTTGCTCCTCGATGCGGGCATGGGCCCCCCAGGTGAGTGTGGCAAGGGTGAGGGTGTGCAGATCACGAACTGTCGGCGCGAGGCTGCGCCAGTACGGCAGGAAGTCCTTCTCGGTATCCGGCCAGCTGTGGTCCGGTGCGATTCGGGCTGCCCAAGTACGCACCGCGAGATCCGCGTGCGGGTAGAGAGTGAAGTCACCCGTGAAGTCGGCTGTCGCCGCGGCTGCGGTCCAGGGGCCGATCCTGGGGACCTCGATCAGGGCGGGAACGAGCTCGTCGGGGCTCAATGCCCGCCAGTGGAGGCCGTGTTCAAGGTACGCGGACGCAGCGGCCCGCAAGGCCTTGCGGTGGAACCGTGCGCCCACCGCTGTGAACTGGTCGTCACTGAGCTCCAGGACCCGTTCCGGAGCGGGAGCCACGGCCAGCACCCCGGAACCCGTCTGCACCGTGTGGCCGTAGGAGCGGCACCACGTGCGGTAGAGACGACGCGCCTGCTCCGCACGGACGACCTGGCGCAGGATCGCCGTGGTCATAGCGTCCCACAACCAGGGGTTGGCCAGCCGCCGTGTCACACCGAGCCCGAGGAGCCCTTCTCGAAGTCCGGACGGAACGGTCGTGGGCAACTGCGAGGGATCAGTGGTCAACACGGCGGGCTTGACGTCCTCCGCACCTTCCACGCACCGCAGTTCCAGTTCCTGAACCCCCCACGAAACACACCACAGTCCGCTCGAACTGCGCACAGCTCTCACGAGCCGGCCGTTTCCGTCGGTGTCCCACGCGGGGTGGTCAGTGGTCAGGACTGCGTTCATGGAGATCTCCCTGCCGGACGAACGATGGCCCTCAGCTTGCCGTGTTCCGGGGCGACTTTCCGGAAAGCGCGCAATCAGCCGCTCCACACGACAGGCCACTGGCGCACTCGGCGGTCAGGGACAGCTCTGTGATCGGTTCGAACATGATGGTCGGCTTCCTCGGGCGTGGGAGAGGGAAATCTAGCCGTTCCTCGGCGCGAGCGCGCACCACAACTCAGCCACATCCGTCAGCGTCGTCCTATTTCAACTCTGAAGCCTTTTGTGTGAGTTGAAAGCACCTACGCATGAACAGACGGCCGCACCTCAACGAAGGAGCCCCGCCGCCCTCGGAACCCGAAGCGCGGCGGGGCATCGTCACGTGCCGGACGCCCTGCGTCCTAGGCCGTGAGTCGAAAGTGGCGCCGTCCGCCCGCAGGTCAGGCGGGACTTCCGACACACCACCTACCGGTGCGAGAACCAGCTCGCCGCCGGGAGCAGCTTTTCGTTGTAGTCGAAGAGCGCCTGGTTCTCCCAGGCGTTGCCGGAGGCGGCGTCGGCCGGGTCCCAGCCGCTGCCGGTGACGGCGGTCCAGGCGGGTTCCCAGTAGACGGCGCCGAGGCCCCGGCCGCCCGGGACGGCTTCGACGACGTTGAGGACGTCGCGGAGGTTGGCGGCCTGGCCCGCCGGGGTGGCGGGGTAGCCGGTGACGAGCTGGTCGGCGGTGGCGATGTTGTTCTCCAGGCCGTCCTTGTCCGCGAGGGTGTGGGCGTAGGCGGTCTCGGCGACGAGGACCGGCTTGCCGTAGCGGGAGGCGGCGTCGTCCAGGTTGGTCTGGAGGTCGGAGAGGGCGCCGTGCCAGTACCCGTAGTACGAGAGGGCGATGACGTCGAACGGCACGCCGTAGGCGACGGCGTTGTCGAACCACCAGCGGGTGCCGGCGTTGTCGCCGCCCTTGGCGAGGTGCAGGGCGACCTTCGTGCCGGAGGAGACGGCCTTGGCGGCGTTGGCGCCGGAGGTGAGGAGTCCGGCGAGCTGGGACCAGTTGTCGGTGGAGCCCTCGGGCCAGAGCATTCCGGCGTTGATCTCGTTGCCGATCTGGACCATGTCGGCGGTGGTGCCCTGGGCCTTGAGGGCGTTGAGCACGTCGTAGGTGTGGTTGTAGACGTCGGTCTTGAGCTGGGCGTAGTTGTGACCGGCCCAGGCGGCGGGCTTGGTCTGCTTGCCGGGGTCGGCCCAGGCGTCGGAGTAGTGGAAGTCGACGAGGACCTTCATGCCGAGCGCCTTGGCGCGCTTGGCCATGGCGAGGACGTGGGCCTTGTCGTTGAAGCCGTCCGCCGGGTTCACCCACACCTTGAGGCGTACGTAGTTCATTCCGGCGGAGTGCAGCAGGGTCATGGCGTCGCCGGTGGTGCCGCTCGCGTTGCGGTAGACGGCGCCGTGGGCCTCGTTCTTGGGGAGGGTGGAGAGGTCGCCGCCCTTGACGCTGAGGCCGGTGGTGCCCGAGGTGAAGGAGATGTCGTCGAAGTTGGCCCATTCCCCGGCGTGCGCGTCGGAGTTGAGGCTGATGGTGCAGGCGCCGCCGGTGACCTTGACGGAGGTCACCAGCCGTATCCAGGCGCCGTTGGCGGTGGGCGGCAGGTCGGTGCGCTGTTCGGCGGAGCCGCAGTTGCGCAGGGCGATGTAGGCGGAGTTCTGGCCGCCGCTGGAGCGGACCCAGGCGCTGAGGGTGTACGTGCCGTCCGTCAGCCCGGAGAGGTACTGGTACGTCTCCACCTTGTAGGCGGAGGCCGACCAGTGGCTGAGCCGGGTGGTGCCCGCGTGGCCTCCGGCCTCGGTGAAGGAGGCGGCGGTCTGGCCTCCGGCGGAGTAGGCCGTCCAGCCGGTGGCGCCCGATTCGAAGCCGGGGTTGGTGACGGTGGCCGCCGCGTGGGCGGCCTGGGCGGGGAGCCCGGCGAGCATCAGCCCGCCGAGGGCGGTGAGCGCGGCGGCGGCCCGGCGTCCGCCGCGCGGGGTGCGGCGGGCCGCCGCTCCCGGTTCGTCTTTCGTCCTGCCGAACAGCGTCTTTCCGTACATCGTCGTCGATGTCCCTTCGACCGTTGTGCGGGATACGGGGGTGACACAGGTGGTGCGGATGGCGCGTGGTGCTGGTGTTACGTGAGGGGCTGGTGGTACGCCTCAGGCGTCGAGCCGTACGACCCGGACCGCGCCCGCCGGGACGGCGAGGTGTCCGGAGGCGGGCTCGCCGGTGAGGAGTTCGGTGCCGGGGGCGTCGAGCGGCACCTTGGTGTCGCCCCCGGTGTGGTTGATGACGAAGAGGTAGCTGCCGGTCTCCCCGGTCCGGCGGACCACCTCGACGTCGTGCGGGAGCGAGGTGCGCGGGGCGATCCGGGCGTCCTCGCAGGCGCGGTCCAGTACGGCGTCGAGGCCGGCGCCGGAGAGCCGGGTGGAGACGTACCAGGCGGTGCCGGAGCCGAGGCGGTTGCGGGTGACGGCGGGGCGGCCCGCGGCGACCCCGTCCGCGTACGACCAGGCGGTCTCGGCGCCGCGCGGAACGACCACGTCCGACCAGAGGTCGCCGGTGAGGGCGGGGCCCTCGGGGGCGCCCTCGGGGGTGATGAGGCGGACGGTGTCGCCCTCGCCGAGCGGGGAGAACTCCTCGACGGTCAGTCCGAGGACGTCCCGCAGGACGCCGGGGTAGGCGCCGGGGTGGACGTTGTCGTCGGGGTCCACGATGCCGGAGAAGTACGAGACGACGAGGGTGCCGCCCCCTTCGACGTACCGGCGCAGGTTCTCCCCCGCCTGCTCGGTGGCGAGGTAGAGGGCGGGTACGACGACCAGCGGGTAGGCCGAGAGGTCGGCCTCGGGGTGGGCGAAGTCCACGGTGAGGTGACGGTCGTAGAGCGAGAGGTAATAGGCGTCGGCGCGCTCGCGGGCGTCGTGGTCCTGGCTCGGGCGCCACTCCAGGGACTGGGCCCACCAGGACTGCCAGTCCCAGACCATCGCGGCGTCGGCGACCGTACGGGTGCCCCGGATGCCGTCGAGGAGGCCGAGGTCGGCGCCGAGGCGGGTGACCTCGCGCCAGATCCGGGTGTCGGTGCCGCCGTGCGGGAGCATCGCGGAGTGGAACTTCTCGGCGCCGCCGCGGGACTGGCGCCACTGGAAGAACATGGCGCCGTCCGAGCCCCGGGCCACGTGCGCGAGGCTGTTGCGGGCCATCTCGCCGGGGCGCTTGGCGGGGTTGCGGGGCTGCCAGTTGACGCCGCTGGTCGAGTGTTCGAGGAGCAGCCAGGGGGCGCCGCCCGCGACGGAGCGGGTGAGGTCGGCGGCCATCGCGAGGTTGACGTGGGTGCGGCGGCCGTCGGTGATCAGGTAGTGGTCGTTGGTGACGAGGTCGACCTCGCGGCCCCAGGCCCAGTAGTCGATGGAGTCGCACTGGCTGAGCGCGGTCATGAAGTTGGTGGTGACCGGGATGCCGGGGGCGAGCCGGTGCAGGATGTCGCGTTCGGCCGTGAAGTTCTCCCGCAGGGTGGCGTCGGCGAAGCGGCGGTAGTCGAGCTGCTGGGAGGGGTTGCCGACGGTGGGGGTGGTGCGCGGCGGGTCGATCTCGTCGAGGGTGCGGTAGCGCTGGCCCCAGAAGGCGGTGCCCCATGCCTTGTTGACGGCGTCGACCGATCCGTGGCGGGCGGTGAGCCAGCGGCGGAAGTGGGCGGCGCAGTTGTCGCAGTAGCAGGCGGAGACCGGGACGCCGTACTCGTTGTGGACGTGCCAGAGCGCGAGGGCGGGGTGGCCGGCGTAGTGGCGGGCGATCTCCTCGGTGATGCGGGCGGCGGCGGCGCGGTAGTCGGGGTTGCTGTGGCAGATGGCGCCGCGTGAGCCGAAGGCGTACCGGACCCCGTCGCGGTTCACCGGGAGCGCCTCGGGGTGGGCGCGGTAGAACCAGGCGGGCGGGGCGACGGTCGGGGTGCCGAGGTCGACACGGATGCCGCCTTCGTGGAGCAGGTCGAGTACGCGGTCGAGCCAGCCGAAGTCGTAGGTGCCGGGCTCGGGTTCGAGCAGGGCCCAGGAGAAGATCCCGACGCTGACCATGGTCACGCCGGCCTCGCGCATGAGCCGCACGTCCTCGGGCCAGATCTCCTCCGGCCACTGTTCCGGGTTGTAGTCGCCGCCGAAGGCGAGCCGGTCCAGACCTCGGGGAGCGGTGTGGGACATGGGGGTCTCCTGGCGTTCTCGGCGGTGACGGCGGTCGCCCGCCGCCGGGTTGGGCGGCGGCCCGTCACCGGGCGGTACGGATGCACTCCGACCGGTCGGTCCTCCGGTGGCGCCGCCACCCTTCGACGGCGCTCCTCGGTCCCTTGTGTGCACGAGTATGGGAACGTGCACACGGCTGGTCGGTGGTGCGGAGCCAAGATAACCGCAGAGTTACAACCATTGACAAGTGTCGGTTCCGTTTCTCTACTGTGAACGCTCACAGCGCAGTTCCCGCGCTGCACCCTCGGTTCTCGTCAGGGGAAAACCATGAAGCACCGCAACGTCGCGTTGTCCACGGCCGTCGTCCTCGCCGCCTCCGCCCTCCTCACCGGCTGCGGCTCGTCGGACGACGGGAAGGGTGACGCGCCGGCCGCCGCCGGTCCCGCCCAGCTCACCTACTGGTCCTGGGCGCCCGGCCTCGACAAGGTCGCGGACATCTGGAACAAGGGCGAGGGCAAGAAGGAGGGCATCACGGTCACGGTGAAGAAGCAGGCGTCGGGCGACGACCTGGTCACCAAGATCATCACCGCGGCCAAGGCGCACAAGGCCCCCGACCTGGTGCAGGCGGAGTACCAGGCGCTGCCCACGCTGGTCTCCAACGACGTGCTCGCGGACATCTCGAAGGAGGCGGGGGACGCGAAGAGCGCCTTCGCGGACGGGATATGGCAGCAGGCGACGCTGGGGACGGACGCCCTGTACGCGCTGCCGCAGGACTCCGGCCCGCTGATGTTCTACTACCGCGAGGACCTGTTCGAGAAGTACGGGCTGACCGTCCCGACCACCTGGGACGAGTTCGCCGAGACGGCCCGCGCGCTGAAGAAGAAGTCGCCCGGCACCGACCTGACGACGTTCTCCTCGAACGACTCCGGGCTCTTCGCGGGCCTCGCCCAGCAGGCCGGAGCCCAGTGGTGGACCACCGCCGACGACACGTGGAAGGTCGCCATCGACGACCCGGCGACGCAGAAGGTCGCCGACTTCTGGGGCGGCCTGGTGAAGGAGGGGGCGATCGACAACCAGCCGATGTACACCCCCGCCTGGAACAAGGCGCTCGACACCGGTAAGCAGATCGCGTGGGTCAGCGCGGTCTGGGCCCCCGGCACCCTCACCACGGCGGCCCCCGACACGGCGGGCAAGTGGGCCATGGCCCCGCTCCCCCAGTGGACGGCGGGCCAGAACGTCACCGGCAGCTGGGGCGGATCCTCCACCGCCGTCACCAACGACTCGAAGAACAAGGGCGCGGCGGCGAAGTTCGCGAAGTGGCTGAACACCGACCCCGCCGCGCTGGCCGCGCTGGTGAAGGAGTCCGGCATCTACCCCGCCGCGACCGCGGCGCAGACCGGGGGCGCGCTCGCCCAGGCACCGGCGTACTTCTCCAACCAGCCCGACTTCTACACCAAGGCCGCCGCCATCGCGAAGGGCACCGCGCCCGCCGCCTGGGGCCCGAACGTCAACGTCGCGTACACCGCCTTCAAGGACGGGTTCGCCAAGGCCGCCAAGGACAAGTCGGACTTCGGCGCTGCGCTGACCGCGATGCAGGACGCCACGGTCGCCGACCTGAAGAAGCAGGGCTTCGGAGTCTCCGAGTGACACGCGCACGCCGCAGTGGGTCGTACGGGGTCAAGAGCGCCCCGTACGCCTTCCTGGTCCCCGCCACCCTGCTCTTCCTGCTCTTCTTCGCCCTGCCCATCGGCTACGCGCTCTACCTCAGCTTCCGCCGCACCGAGGTCAAGGGCCTCGGTCTCGGCAAGGGCGCCCGCGACGAGGTCTGGGCCGGCCTCGCCAACTACACGGACGCCCTCTCCGACTCCGAGCTGCTGCACGGCGCGCTGCGCATCCTGGGGTACGGCCTGATCGTGGTGCCCGTGATGCTGGGCCTCGCGCTGCTGTTCGCGCTGCTGCTGGACACCGAGCGGGTCCGGCTGCGCGGCTTCACCCGGCTGGCGATCTTCCTGCCGTACGCCATCCCCGGGGTGGTGTCCGCGATGATGTGGGGGTTCCTCTACCTGCCCGACGTCAGCCCGTTCTTCTGGGTGCTGGACCACCTCGGACTGCCGCAGCCGGACCTGCTGGACGGCGGGCCGCTCTACGCCTCGCTCGCCAACATCGCGGTCTGGGGCGGCACCGGCTTCAACATGATCGTCATCTACACCTCGCTGCGGGCGATCCCCGCCGAGGTCTTCGAGGCGGCCCGGCTGGACGGCTGCTCGCAGTGGCAGACCGCGCTGCGGATCAAGATCCCGATGGTGGCACCCTCGCTGGTCCTGACGTTCTTCTTCTCCATCATCGCCACCCTCCAGGTGTTCAGCGAGCCCACCACGCTCAAGCCGCTCACCAACTCCCTCTCCACCACGTGGAGTCCACTGATGAAGGTCTACCAGGACGCCTTCGTCAACAACGACATCTACGCGGCGGCGGCCCAGGCGGTCATCATCGCCTTCGCCACCCTCGCCCTGTCCTTCGGCTTCCTCCGGGCCGCCAACTCCCGTACCAAGCAGGGTGATGCACGATGAGTACGCAGACCCTCCCGGCCGCCGCCCGGACGTCCGGTCCTTCCCGGGCCGCCCGTGCCCCGCGGCGCTTCGCCGCGATCCCCACCGCGGCGCTGCTGCTGGGCGCCGTCTACTGCCTGCTGCCGGTGCTCTGGGTGGTCGTGGCGTCGACCAAGTCCGGCAGCGAGCTCTTCTCCACGTTCACCTTCCTGCCCGGCTCCGGGTTCACGGACAACATCGCCGACCTCTCCGCGTACCGCGACGGCGTCTACTGGACGTGGATGGGCAACTCGGCCCTCTACGCCGGGGTGGGCGCCCTGCTCTCCACGGCGGTGTCGGCGGTCTCCGGGTACGCCCTGGCCGTGTACCGCTTCCGGGGCCGGGAGTCGATCTTCAACATCCTGCTCGCCGGGGTGCTGATGCCGCCGGTGATCCTGGCGGTCCCGCAGTACCTGCTGCTCGCCAAGGCAGACCTCACGGACTCGTACCTCTCGGTACTGCTGCCCACCGTCCTCTCCCCGTACGGCGTCTACCTCGCCCGGATCTACGCGACGGCCGCGGTGCCGCCCGACGTGATCGAGGCGGGCCGGATGGACGGCGGCGGCGAGTGGCGGATCTTCCGCACCATCGCGCTGCCGATGATGCTGCCGGGGCTGGTGACGGTGTTCCTGTTCCAGTTCGTCGCGATCTGGAACAACTTCCTGCTGCCCTACATCATGCTCAGCGACGACGAGAAGTTCCCGGTCACCCTCGGGCTCTTCACCCTGCTCCAGCAGGGCGCGAACACGCCGGCCCTCTATACGCTGGTGATCACCGGTGCGCTACTGGCGATCCTGCCGCTGATCGCGCTCTTCCTCGTGGTCCAGCGGTTCTGGAGTCTCGACCTGCTCTCCGGCGCCGTAAAGTCCTGACCACGCCCTCAGGGGCCACCGGACCCGCCCCTTCACCCGGGGGCCCCGAAAACGAAAGAACACGCACCATGAGCCGCACTGAACCTCCCCCGCTCTCCGGGCAGCCCGGAAGGGGACGCCGCCGGCCGCCGACGATCCACGACGTGGCCCGCGAGGCGGGGGTGTCGCGCGGGACCGTCTCCCGGGTGCTGAACGGCGGCCACAACGTCAGTCCGGCCGCCCTCGAAGCGGTCAACTCGGCCATCCGCAAGACCGGTTACACCGTCAACCGGCACGCCCGGTCGCTGATCACCGGCCGCTCCGACTCGGTGGCGTTCCTGCTGACGGAGCCTCAGGAGCGGTTCTTCGAGGACCCCAACTTCAATGTCCTGCTCCGGGGTTGCACGAGTGCGCTCGCCGCGCACGACGTTCCGCTGCTGCTGATGATCGCGGGGACGGAGGCCGAGCGGCGCCGGAACATGCGGTACATCGCGGGCCACGTGGACGGCGTACTGCTGGTCTCCAGCCACTCGGGCGACCCGGTGGTCGCCCAGCTCCACGAGGCCGGCGTACCGACGGTGACCTGCGGCAAGCCCCTCGGGCAGGGCTCGAAGGTCAGCTACGTGGCGGCCGACGACCGGGACGGTGCCCGGGACATGGTGCGGTACCTGTACGAGTCGGGGCGCCGCCGGATCGGTACGGTCAGCGGCCCCCCGGACACCCCGGGCGGCGTGGAGCGGCTCGCCGGGTACCGCGAGACGCTCGCCGAGTGCGGGGTGCCCGTGGACGAGGACCTGATCGTCCCGGGCGACTACAGCCGGGCCGGCGGCGAGGCCGCCGGGACGCTGCTGCTGGAGCGCGCCCCCGACCTGGACGCGGTCTTCGTCGCGTCCGACCTGATGGCGCAGGGCGTGCTGACCTCACTGGAACGGGCCGGGCGGCGGGTCCCCGAGGACATCGCGGTCGGCGGCTTCGACGACTCCCCGGCCGCGCTGGACTCCCGCCCGGCGCTGACCACCATCCGGCAGCCCTGGGACCGCATCAGCGCCGAGATGGTACGGGTGCTGCTGGCCCAGATCGGCGGCGAGGACCCGGCGGCGGTGATCCTCCCCACCGAACTGGTGCTCCGGGATTCGGCGTAGACCCCTGCCGCACCATCCCTGGCGCGCATCCCTGCCGCACCATCCCTGCCGCGCATCCACGCCGCGCACCCGCGTCGCCGATCTCAGCCGAGCACGTCGAGCACCCGGTCCACGTCGGCCTCGGTGTTGTAGAGGTGGAAGGCGGCCCGCAGATTGCCCGCACGGTCGGAGACGGTGATACCGACCCGGCTCAACTCCGCCTGGCGCTTGCCGAGTCCGGGGGCGGCGACGATCGCCGACTCCCCCGGTACGGTGGGATGCCCGAGGCGCGCCAGCCCCGCGCGGAAGCGGGCGGCGAGACCGGTGGCGTGCGCGTACAGGGCATCCGTGCCGATCTCCGCCAGCAGGGCGAGCGAGCGTTCCGCCCCGTAGTAGGAGAGGAAGGCCGGTGCCGAGTCGAACCGCCGCGCGGAGAGCGCGAGTCGGTCGATCGGGCCGTAGGTACTGGTCCCCGTGTCCTCGGCCGCTACCCATCCCACGTAGATCGGCTTCAGCGACTCCTGCGCCTCTTCGGTGACCGTGAGGAACGAGGCTCCGCGCGGGCAGAGCAGGAACTTGAACCCGCCGGTCACCGTGTAGTCGAACTCCCCGGCGTCCACCGCCAGCCAGCCCGCCGACTGCGTCGTGTCGAGCAGCACCCGGGCCCCGTGCGCGGTGGCGGCGGCCCGTACCGCGGCGAGATCCGCGACCCGGCCGTCGGAGGACTGCACGGCGGAGAGGGCGACCAGCGCCGTGGTGGGCCGCACCGCCCCGGCCAGTTCCGCGAGCGGGGCGTACGACACCCGCAGGTCCCTCCGGTGCGCGAGGGGAGCGACCACCGAGCTGAACTCGCCTTCCGGGCAGAGCACTTCGGCGTAGGCGGGCAGCGAGGCCGCGATCAGCCCGACGTGCACCGCGACCGAGCTTCCGACGGCGACCCGGTCGGCTCCGACTCCGGCCAGCCGGGCGAACCCGGCCCGCGCGGCGTCCACCACCTCGAAGTCCCCGGCCCCCACGGGCCCGCCCTCGGCGTTGGCCCGGGCCAGGTCGGTGACGGCGGCGACGGTACGACGGGGCAGCAGGCCCACGGTGGCGGTGTTGAGGTAGGTGGTGGCGGGAGCGAACTCGGCGGCTGCGGCATGTGCCGGCGGGGTGAGCCCGCCCGGTCGGGTGGTCTCACTCAGCGACGTGGTCTCCATGCGTCCACCCTGGGACGCCCGCCCCACCGCGTCAATGAGGCGGGGCGGCTCACCGGGGCGACCGGGCGCGACAACCCGCGTGTACCGACCGGCGGAGCGGTCCGGGCCCGGCGGAGGACGTCCGTCTCCACCCGCCCCACACCCGCGCGGAGCGGAGGCGGGGCGCCGATTCCTCGGAACAAATCCTTCCACGTGGCTCCGTGGCTAGTGTCCGTCGCATGACGCACATGAGGAAGATTCAGGCGCGGAGGACGACAGTGGCGCTCGTCGGCGCGGCCGTGGCGCTGGTGCTGGGGGTCGGCGGGGCGATCGCCGTGGCCGCCGAGGACGGCGGACGCTCCGGTCCGGCGCGGACAACCCCGGTGGTGACACCCGACCCGGACTCCGCAGGGGTCACAGGGGGCGTGGACGCCGGCGGAGACACGGAGGGCTCGGACACCGCCGGGGTCACGGAGGGCGCCGACACCGGCGGCGCGGACAGTGGTTCCGTCAGTGGCTCGGGGGGCACCGACGAGAGCTCCACCGATGGAGGCTCCACCGACGGGGGCAGTGTCTCGGGTACGGACACGGGTGGCTCGGACGGTTCGGACACCGGCGGCTCGGGCGGCTCGGACGGTTCGGACACCGGCGGCTCGGGCGGCTCGGACGGTTCGGACACCGGCGGCTCGGAACCGTCCGGGTCCCCGGACCCCACGGGGGGATCCACGGCTCCACCGAGCCTGGAGGATCTGACGGCTCGCATCGACGAGCTGGAGAAGAAGGTGGATGAACTGCCCACCGACCGAGAGCTGGCCGACGCGCTCCGCGCCTTCGCCGACGCGTTGGATCAGCAGAACTGAGCGACAGAACGCAAGTCATCAGCCACCTGGTACGGCCCGCGCGGTGCGGTGGGGAAGGGCATGTTCCCGCCTGGGCCCTGTCCCCACCGCAACAGCTCCGCGCGCGGCCGTCAGGCGGTCGCCGCGCCCGGCTGCGGGACCTCGCAGGCGCCGTCGGCGTCGCAGGCTGCCGCGTCGTCGCCGATCGGGGTGAGGGCGGTGACCTCGCGGTCCTTCCACGCCTGCTCCAGCGCCTGGGCGAACACCTCGGAGGGCTGGCCGCCGGAGATGCCGTACCGCCGGTCGAGGACGAAGAACGGGACGGCGTTGGCGCCGAGCTCGGACGCCTCGCGCTCGTCGGCGCGTACGTCGTCGGCGTACGCGGCCGGGTCGGCGAGCACCGCACGGGCCTCGGCCTCGTCGAGACCGGCCTCGACGGCCAGCTCGACCAGCACCGCGTCGTCGTAGACGGAACGCTCCTCGGCGAAGTTCGCCCGGTAGGCGAGGGTCAGCAGCTCGTCCTGGAGGCCGCGCGCCTTGGCGAGGTGGAGCAGCCGGTGGATGTCGAAGGTGCTGCCGTGGTCACGGCCCTCGCTGCGGTACCCGAGCCCTTCGGCCTGCGCGTTCGCGGCGACGTTGCCCTCCATCGCGAGGACCTCCTCGCGGGTGCGGCCGTACTTCTGCGCGAGCATGTCCACGACCAGCGCGATGTCGTCCTTGGCGCGCCCCGGGTCCAGCTCGAAGGAGCGGTGCACCACCTCGACCTGGTCACGGTGGGCGAACCCCGCCAGCCCCTTCTCGAAGCGGGCCTTCCCGATGTAGCACCACGGGCAGGCGATGTCGCTCCAGATCTCGACGCGCATTCTCTCTTCTCTCCAGCTCTTCCCGTGAGGCAGCTCTCCGATGGCGGGAGCTCTTCCCCGGACGGGCTCGGTGACGCGCGCGGAGAGCCCTCCGCGCCAGGGGGAACAACACCGTCGTCCCCACCCGGATTCCCGCCGGGCACCGCGTCACGGTCCGGGTTGCGGCCTTCCGGTTCCCCGTCACCACCTGGCGTGATGCACACCACTTTTCGGGTGACCGGAGCCGGGCTCCCACGATCATGACCGACATGGACGCCTCCTTTCTCGGAATCGATGACCTGACGGACACCCCGCCCGTGGCGGTCGTGGTCGACGTGATGCGCGCTTTCACGGTGGCCGCGTGGGCCTTCGCCCGGGGAGCCGAGAAGATCGTGCTCTCCGGGTCGCTGGAGGAGTCCCTGGCGCTCAAGGCCCGCCACCCGGAGTGGGTGACGCTGAAGGACGGCCCGCCCGCCCCCGGGTTCGACGCCGTCAACTCGCCGGGCCTGCTGCGCTCCGTCGACCTCGGCGGGCGGACCGTGGTGCAGAAGACCACGGCGGGTACGGTCGGCGCCCTGGCGGTGAAGGACGCTCCGCTGGTGCTGTGCGCGGGCTTCGTGGTGGCGGAGGCGACGGCCGAGGTCCTGCGGACCAGCGGGACCGGCAGCGTCACGTTCGTCGTCACCGGCGAGGGCGGAAGGGCCGACGAGGATCTCGCGTGCGCGCAGTACATAGCGGGGCGGGCCAATGGGGCCGGGAGGGACGCCGACGCGTTTCTCCGTCGCGGGGAGGAGTCCCTCGCCGCCACCGAGCTGAGGGAAGGGGTGCGCGAGGGAGTCCACCCCGACGACGTGGCGCTCTGCCTCGAACTCGACCGTTTCCCCTTCGCCATGGTGGCCGCCCGGGAGGACTCGCTCATGGTCCTGCGCCGGCACGCGGTGCCTGGGATCTGAGCCCGCGACGGTTCGGGGCGGTGGTTTCAGCCGTCGCCGAGAACGAGCCGCAGCACCAGGTGGCTGCCCTCGCGCGGGGTGTCCGGGTCGGTGGTCCAGCCGTGGTGGGCGTAGAAGGCCTGGGCGCGGGTGTTGGGGGCGAACACCTCCAGGCGCGCGGTGCGGACACCGGTCCGCCGCCAGGCGTCGGTGCACGCGGTGTGGAGGGCGGTGCCCACGCCCGTACGCCACTGCGAGGGGTCCACGTGCAGCTGGGTGAGGGTGGTGCCGCCGTCGCGTACGGCGTGGCAGGCGACGCCCACCAGGGCGCCGCCGCGTTCCGCGCAGAGGACCGTGGCGTGTTCGGCGTCCACGGCGCGCGCCCAGCCCGCGGCGGACCGGCCCACCTCCTCGGGGCCCGCGTACGCGTCGGGGGCGAGGTGCCCGCGGTAGTAGGTGGCGCGGGCCTCGGTGTGCAGGCGGACGATCGCGTCCAGGTCGGCGGGGGTGGCGGTGCGGATGAGGAGGGACATGCCGGAGGGGACGCGGGGGCGCGCGGGGGCGGTTCCGCGCGGGCGCGTACCGGCGTGGGCCACGGGCGCGCGGGGCCGCTCCGTACCACCCTGTGCCGGGAGAGCGCCGCACGTACAGTCCCGTGGATGAGAACCGGCACCGCCCAGACCCGTCTCGTCGTGCTGCGCGGGAACTCCGCCTCCGGGAAGTCGGCCGTAGCGGCCGGGGTGCGGGAGCGGTTCGGCCGGGGCGTGGCTCTGGTGGGCCAGGACAACCTGCGGCGGACCGTGCTGCGGGAGCGCGACCGGCCGGGGGCGGCGAACATCGGGCTGATCGACTCGGTCGCCCGGTACGCCCTCGACGCCGGGTTCCACGTCGTCCTCGAAGGCATCCTGTACGCGGATCACTACGGCGACATGCTGGCCCGGCTGCGCGCGGACCACCGCGGTCCGACGCACGGCTACTACCTGGACGTTCCGTTCGAGGAGACGCTGCTGCGGCACGCCACCAAGCCGATCGCCGAGGAGGTCGGGGCGGACGACCTGCGGTCCTGGTACCGCCCGCTCGATCTGCTGCCGGGGGGCCTGGAGACCGTCATCGGTGCGTCGAGCGCCCTCGCGGAGACGGTGGACCGGGTGCTGCGGGAGACGGGGCTGGACCGGCTCCCGCCGGTGGACCGCTGACCGGGCGGGTGCCGTACGACTACGGGCCGGCCGGGGCGGCCCCGGCGGGGACGGGCGCGGGACGGCTGCCGAACGAAGCGCGGTAGGCGCTCGGGGTGAGACCCAGGCGGCGCTGGACGTGCAGGCGGAGGGAGTCCGCGGTGCCCAGCCCGCTGGCGCGGGCCACCTGCTCCATCGGGAGGGTGGTCGTCTCCAGCAACTCCCGGGCCCGCTCGATGCGTTGATGCAGGAGCCACTGGAGCGGGCTGAGGCCGGTCTCCGCACGGAAGCGGCGGGAGAGGGTGCGTACGGAGACACCGGCGTGGCGGGCCAGATCGGCGAGGGTGAGCGGTTCGTCCAGCCGTCGCATCACCCAGGCCCGGGTGGCGGCGAAGGAGACCCCGCGCTCGGGCGGCAGCGGTGTCTCGGTGAACTGGGTCTGCCCGCCGTGGCGTACGGGGGCGACGAGGGCGAGCCGGGCGACGGTGTTGGCGACCGCGGCGCCGAAGTCGGTGCGGATGAGGTGGAGGCAGAGGTCGATGCCCGCCGCGTACCCGGACGAGGTGAGCACGGAGCCGTCCTGCACGAAGAGGACGTCCTTCTGGAGCTGTACGGCCGGATAGCGGTCGCCGAGTTCCCCGGTGTGCGCCCAGTAGGTGGTGGCGGCCCGGCCGTCGAGCAGACCCGCCTCGGCGAGGGCGAAGGCGCCGGTGCAGATGGAGGCGATGCGCCGCCCTTCGGCCCCGGCCCGGCGCAACGCGGACAGGATGCGCGGGTCGTACTCCTCACGGGAGCCGGCGCCCGCGAGGATCACGGTGTCCGCCCCCTCGACGAGGTCCAGTCCGTGCGGGACGAGTACGTCGATGCCGTTCCTGGTGCGTACGGGGCCCGGGTCCAAGGTGCAGAGAACGGTCTCGTACCCCGGGGCGCCGTCGATCTCGACCTGGCCGAAGAGCATCTCGGGGATGGCGATGTTGAACATCGACACCGGCGGAGTGGCGATGACGACGACTCGGTGCGGCGGCTTCATGGCCAGAACCTCCGGAGGTGTGGCATTGCGGCCACTACTCTACGTTCGGCGGGTCGGCGAGGCTTGTCCCCATGTCCTCTCCGAACACCGCCCGGAGCGGGGCCCGGTCGCCCCTGCGCACCCAGGAGTCGCCCGCCCCCGGGCTGCCCGCCCCCGGCCGTGCGCTCGCCGCTTCCATGCTCGGCTTCGGGCTGATCACGCTGGACGCGACCGTGATGAACGTGGCGCTGCCGACAATGGGCGCCGAACTCGGCGGCGGCATGTCCGGTCTCCAGTGGGTCGTCGACGCCTACACCGTCGCGTTCGCCGCACTGCTCCTCTCGACCGGCGCGTTCTCCGACCGGATCGGGGCGACCCGGGCGTATCTGCTGGGGATCGCCATGTTCACGCTGGCCTCCGCGGCCTGCGGGCTGGCGCCGAACCTCCCGACGCTGATCGGGTTCCGTACGGTGCAGGGGATGGCGGCGGCGGTGGTGCTGCCGACGACGCTCTCGCTGGTGCGGCAGGCGTACACCGATCCGGCCCGGCGGGCTCGCGCGGTGGGCATGTGGGCGGCCGGTGGCACCACGGCGGCGGCGCTCGGGCCGGTCGTGGGCGGAGCGTTGACGGCGTCCCTCGACTGGCGGGCCGTGTTCTTCATCAACCTGCCTCTGGGGGTGCTCACTTGGGGCCTGATGATCCGCGCACCCCGTTCGGGCCCCCGCCCCGCGCGACTGGACCCGGCGGGGCAGATCTCGGCCGTACTGGCCCTGGCCGGAGTCGCGTTCGCGGTCATCGAGAGCGGGGCGCCCGCATGGTGGGCGCTGGGCGTCGCGGTGGCGGCGCTGGGCGTGTTCCTCCGTGTGGAGTCACGGCACCCCCAACCGGTCGTCCCGCTGGGCCTGTTCCGTGAACGGACGGTCGCGGTGGCGGTGGCCTCCGGTTCGGTGATCAGCGTCTCGTTCTACGGCATGCTCTTCGTCTTCGGGCTCTACTTCCAGCAGGTCCGGGGCCAGTCCCCGCTCGCCACCGGCCTGATGTTCCTGCCGATGACCGGCCTCCTGCTGGCGATGAACCTCGTATCGGGGCGAGTGTCCAACCGGTACGGCCCACGCGTGCCGATGCTGACCGGACAACTGACGTCGTGTGCGGGCATGTTGCTGCTGCTGTTCGTCGGTCCCCGCACTCCGCCCGTCCTCACCGCCCTGATGCTGCTGCCGATCGCCGTGGGGGCGGGTCTGGCGCTCCCGGCGCTGACGGCGGCGATGATGGAAGAGGTCCCGGCGGAGCGGGCCGGGGTCGCGGCCGGGGTGCTCAACGCGGCCCGCCAGGTGGCGATCGCGTTGAGCGTGGCGACGTTCGGCGCCCTGCTGTCGGACGGGTTCGAGGCGGGGATGCGCGCCTCGCTGCTGATCAGCGCGGCGCTCCTCGCGGCGACCGCGTTCTCCACGGCCCGGTTCTTCGGGAGGCGGTGACACCGCCCCCTCGGCCCCGCGCGAGCCCGCGCGAGGAGTGACCCTCGCGCGGATCGGGCCCCGTCACTGCCCCACCCGTCCGTCGACGCACTCGCGCAGCAGGTCGGCGTGGCCGCAGTGGCGGGCGTACTCCTCGATGCGGTGCACCAGCAGTTCCCGGACCACGATGCCGTCCTTCCCGAGCCGCTCCCCCAGGTCCGGGTGGGATGCCAACACCGCGTCGGTCGCGGCCTGTTCGCGCGCGAGGTCGGCGTAGGCGCCGTCAACCACCGCCTGTTCGGCGACAGCCCCGTCGAAGTCGCCGTCGCGGACCCCGTAGAGCTTCGGCAGCGGGTCGCCGTCGCTGATCCAGTTGCGCCAGTCGCGCTCGACCTCGGCGAGGTGGCGTACCAGGCCGAGCAGCGACATCGTGGACGGCGGAACGGCGCGGCGCGCCAGTTGCTCCGGGTCGAGTCCCTCGCATTTCATCGTGAGGGTGAGGCGGTAGTTGCGCAGGTAGTCCTGGAGGGTGGGGAGTTCACCGTCCGGGCCGTTCCCGTCGTTCTCGCGCGGGTCCTTGTCGGGGTCGGTCCACATATCGGGGTGGACGGTGGCCTGGGTCCATCGTTCGGGCTGCTCGCTCATGGTCCGCATGATCGGTCACCGGGGCGTTCCGTGCCTGCGTTTTTCCATCGGAGCGTGCCCCGTCTCGGCAACCGTTCGGGGAGGCTCGGGGAACGGGTCCGGCCCCTGCCCGCCGGACGGAGGCGGCGGGCAGGGGCCGGGGTGTGGGCGGGCGGACGGTGGTCAGCTGCCGTCGCGCAGGTCGGCGACGCCCTCCGTGCGGAAGGCGATCTCGTCGAACGACGCCCCGCAGCCGTCGCCGACGGGCGCCTGGACGAGGAAGCCGACCTGGGCGGAGGCCGTGCCCTCCGGGTCACCGAGGGCGAAGACCCGGACGAAGGTCCAGGTGACACCGTCCGGCGAGGCGTGGAAGGCGAAGGCGCCGCCGTTGCGCGTGAGGCGGAGCCAGAAGGTGTCGCCGTCCACGGTGAAGGAGTTGACGTCGTCGGAGACGCCCCGGGTGACCACCGTGCAGATGGTGGGGACGGCGGGCGAGAGTTCCAGGCAGATCTTCGCCCAGTCGCGCTCCCCGACGTGGAGGTAGAGGACCCCGGCGTCGTAGGCGCCGGCGAAGCCGACCTTGACCCGGGCGAGCAGCTGGAAGTCGCCGGCGGGCGCGGTGCCCAGCAGGCGCGGGGCGTCGCTCGTCGGTTCGAGGGAGTCGCCGCCGGGCGGTACGAAGCGGTCCTGCCGGGCGCCCGCCCGGCCGGTGAGTACGCCGTCCTCGTAGGTCCACTTGCCCTCGGGTCCGAACGGCTCCAGCTCGAAGGGGAGTTCGGGAAGTCTCAGGGTCATGGTCGTCATCCGTTCACCCGGCGGGGCAGGCCCAGCGGGTTGTCGTCGCGGAGCTCGGGCGGGAGGAGGGCCTCGGGGGTCGACTGGTACGTCACCGGGCGCAGCCAGCGCTCGATGGCGGTGGCGCCGACCGAGGTCGAGGTGGAGGTGGTCGACGGGTAGGGGCCGCCGTGGTGCTGCGCGGGTGCGACGGCGACGCCGGTGGGCCAGCCGTTGACGAGGACGCGCCCGGCGAGCGGGGTGAGGGAGGCGAGGAGTCCGGCGGCGCCGCCCGCCTCTTCCTCGCCGGAGATGTGCAGGGTGGCGGTGAGGTTGCCGGGGAGGCGGCCGAGCACGGCGGCGACCTCGTCCTCGGAGGCGTACCGGGCGACGACGGTGACCGGGCCGAAGCACTCCTCCAGGAGCGCCTCGTGCGGTCCGTCCCCGGTGAGCCGGGCGGCCGGGACGGTGAGGAAGCCGGGGGCGACGGCGTGTTCGCCGCCGTCGCCCGGGGTGACGGGCGCTTCCACGTCGGGGAGGGCGGCCCGGTCGCGTACTCCGGCGATGAAGGCGTCGCGCATCCGGTGGTCGAGCATGACGGCGGGGACGGTGTCGCCGACGGTCGCGGTGAGGGTCTTCACCAGCCCGTCGCCGCTCTCGCCCGCCGGGACCAGGACCAGGCCGGGCTTGGTGCAGAACTGCCCGGCGCCCAGGGTCATGGAGGAGCCGAGTCCGGCGCCGATCTGCTCGCCGCGCTCGGCCGCCGCGGCCTCGGTGACGACGACGGGGTTGAGGGAGCCGAGCTCGCCGTGGAAGGGGATGGGGGCGGGGCGTGCCGCCGCAGCGTCGAAGAGGGCGCGTCCGCCGCGGATCGAGCCGGTGAAGCCGGCCGCGGAGACCAGCGGGTGGCGGACGAGTTCGACGCCGGCCTCGAAGCCGTGCACGAGCTGGACGACGTCCTCGGGCAGTCCGTGCGCGGCGGCGGCGCGGCGGAGCAGGGAGGCGCTCAGCTCGGAGGTGGCCGGGTGGTCGGGGTGCGACTTGACGACGACCGGGCAGCCCGCGGCCAGTGCGCTCGCGGTGTCGCCGCCGGGGACGGAGAACGCGAACGGGAAGTTGCTGGCCGCGTAGACGGCGACGACGCCGAGCGGGATCTTCCAGCGGCGCAGGTCGGGCCAGGGCGGAGTGCGACTGCCGTCCTCGTGGTCGATGTGGATGTCGAGGAAGGCACCCTCGTCGACGACCTCGGCGAAGGCCCGCAACTGCTCTGCGGTGCGGGCGAGTTCACCGGTCAGCCGGGCCGTACCGAGCGCGGTCTCGGCGTCGGCGGTCGCGACGGCGGACTCCTCGGCGCCGGCGAGCAGGTCGGCCGCGGTGCGCAGGAAGGCGGCGCGGACGGTGCGGTCGGCGAGGGCGTCGCGGACGGCGTGCGCCGCCCGTACGACACGGTCGACCTCCTCCGCGCTAGCCTCCACCGCAACCTGCTCGCGCGGGTTCCCGGTGCGGGGGTCGACGCTCCAGACTGGTGCTGCTGCCACCGTTTTCCCTTCCGTACTCTCTGCCACACGTCAGGAAGTTGTTCGGTATTCTGAACAGCGTTCCTCATCGTGAATGTCCTGGAACTCTATTTCCGGGCGTTCCGCGTTGGCAAGAAGTCACAGGCAAGAAGTCACAGCGAAGTCACGGGATTTCGACGTAGTTTGGAAGGGGCGAGGGCGATGTCGGCTGCCGAGTCTGGTGGGGCGCAGGTCAAGTCCGCGGTACGGACGGTGGAGCTCCTCGAATACTTCGCGGGGCGCCCCGGGATGCACTCCCTCGCCGCCGTGCAGGAGGCGGTGGGCTACCCCAAGTCCAGTCTCTACATGCTGCTGCGCACCCTCGTCGAGCTCGGCTGGGTGGAGACCGACGCCACCGGCACCCGGTACGGCATCGGGGTGCGCGCCCTGCTGGTCGGCACCTCCTACATCGACGGCGACGAGGTGGTGGCCGCGGCCCGCCCCACCCTCGACCGGCTCTCCGACGACACCACGGAGACCATCCACCTGGCCCGTCTCGACGGTACCAACGTGGTCTACCTCGCGACCAGGCAGTCCCAGCACTACCTGCGCCCCTTCACCCGCGTCGGCCGCCGGCTGCCCGCCCACTCGACCTCGCTGGGCAAGGCGCTGCTCGCCACCTACAGCGACGAGCAGGTGCGCAAGATGCTCCCGGAGACGCTCCCGGCGCTGACCGAGCACACCCTGACCGACCGCGAGCGGCTCATCGAGGAGCTGCACACCATCCGCGAGCAGGGGTACGCGGTGGACCGCGAGGAGAACACGCTGGGGCTGCGCTGCTTCGGTGTGGCGATCCCGTACCGGACGCCCTCGCGCGACGCCATCAGCTGCTCGGTGCCGGTCGCCCGGCTCACCCCCGCCCACGAGCAGACGGTGAAGGACGCCCTCTTCGACGCCCGCGACCGGCTGACGCTGGCGACCCGCCGCCTCTGACCGCACCGCCGCCTCCGACCGCACCGCCGTCCCTGACCGCACCGGCCGCTTCGGTCCCCACCCGCCGCTTCGGTCCCCACCCGCCGTTTCGTGCCCCACCCGCCGACGGGACGAATCCCCTCGAAACGCCGGCCGGGCCGCCTGAGAAATCGGTGAGAAGCGGCACAACCGGGAACATCCGCCGCTCCCCCGCTCGTCCCTCGACGGGATGAACAAGACGATCAGGCGCACTTCGGTCTTCTGCCTGCTCCTGGTGCTCGCGCTGCTGGCGCGGGCGAGCTGGGTGCAGGTGTACGACGCGAAGGCACTCGCGGAGAACGACAACAACCGGCGGAACACCATCGCGCAGTACGCGCAGCCGCTCGGTGACATCATCGTGGCCGGTTCCCCGGTCACCGGATCGCGGAGGACGGAGAGCGGAGATCTCGCGTACAGGCGCACCTACGAGGACGGCGCGCTCTATGCCGCCGTCACCGGCTACAGCTCGCAGGCGTACGGCGCCACCCAGCTGGAGGGCATCTACAGTTCGGTGCTCGACGGAACGGACGACCGGCTGAAGGACCCCGCCGACGTGATCACCGGCGAGCAGGCCAAGCCGGGCGACGTACTGACGACGATCGACCCGGACGTGCAGAAGGCCGCGTACGAGGCGCTCGGCGACGACAAGGGCGCGGCGGTGGCGATGGACCCGGAGACCGGCCGGATCCTCGGCATGGTCTCCACCCCGTCGTACGACCCGTCGACGATCAGCGGAACGACGGACCAGGACGCCTGGCAGAAGCTGCTGGACGACCCCGACAAGTCGCTGGTCAACCGCGCGCTGCGGCAGCCGCTGGCGCCGGGTTCGACGTTCAAGCTGGTGGTGGCGTCGGCCGCGCTGGAGAACGGCCTGTACGACTCCGTGGACCAGGCCACCGAAAGCCCCGACCCCTACACCCTGCCCGGCACCACGACCGTCCTGCGGAACGAGAGCGCCTCCGCGCCCTGCGAGAACGCCACCCTGCGCACCGCGCTCCAGTACTCCTGCAACAACGTCTTCGCCAAGGTGGCGGCCGACCTCGGCCAGGAGAAGCTGCGGGCGATGGCGGAGAAGTTCGGGTTCGATGTGGAGAAGCTCGACGTGCCGGTGCGCGCCTCGACGAGCGTGTACCCGGAGAAGATGGACAGCGCGCAGACCGCGCTCACCGGCATCGGCCAGTTCGAGGTGACGGCCACCCCGATGCAGATGGCGATGGTCTCCGCGGCGCTCGCCAACGGCGGTGAGCTGGCCGCCCCGCACATGGTCTCCTCGGTGACCGACGCCAAGGGCTCGCCGCTCCAGGAGTACGCGGACGGCGACACCGAGCGCGTGGTGTCGGAGCGGACCGCCGCCCAGTTGCGCAGTGCGATGGTGACGGTGGTCGAGGACGGTACGGGCACCAACGCGCGGATCGACGGCGCCGAGGTGGGCGGCAAGACGGGTACGGCCCAGAACGGCGTGGACAACGGGAACACCCCGTACGCCTGGTTCACCGCGTACGCCAAGGACGACGCCTCCGGCAAGGAGGTGGCGGTCGCCGTGGTCGTGGAGGACTCGGGGGCGGCCCGCTCCGAGGTCAGCGGCAACGGCCTGGCGGCGCCGGTCGCGCAGAAGATGATGAAGGCGGCGCTCGCGGGATGAGAACGGGCCGGCCCCCCTTGTACGGGGGCCGGCCCGTTCTCCGTACGGAGCGGGTCGAGCGGATCGCGCGGATCGCGCGTCAGCCGACGATGGCGACCGGGGCGTCCCAGGCGTCGCGGTCGACGGTCAGGGTGTAACCCCCGCGCGTCTCCTTGCTGTTGACCTTGTACTGGTGGGCCCGGCTGTGGTCGGTGAAGAGCGTCTTGGCCCACGGCCAGTCGGTCGTGGTGGTGGACTTGCCGTCCCAGAGCGCGTACCAGAGGTTGCCCGGCAGGTCGGTCTTGTTGGTCGCCGTGGCGATCGCCTTGGCGCTGGAGCTGCTGAAGCCGTAGAACCCGCCCCGGTAGGTCTTGGCGCGCAGGGTCTTGGTGAACGAGCGCACGTAGGTCAGGACGGCGTCGTTGCACGCCTTGTCCGTGATCGTGTACGGCTCCATGTCCAGGTAGATCGGGCTGCCGGCCTTCATGCCGAGCGCCGCGGCCTTGGCGACCGCGTCGTTGCCGTCCTTGACGCCGAGGGAGGCGGCCGTGGAAGCGGTCAGCTTCTCCGGGTTCGAGCTGGTCTGGCACGGCGGCTGGGCGCCCACGTAGAGCGGGATGAGCTTCCAGCCCGCGGTGTTGACCGACTTGACCCAGGACGAGGTCAGGTTGGGCTGGGCGCAGCCCCGGTTCTTGCCCCCGATGTAGACGGCGGCGCCGCCGTAGAACTTGTCGGCCTTCCACGCCTTCATCGCGGCGAGCGACGGCGCGGTGCAGGTGTCGAAGGCCTGGCCCGTGAAGGTCTTCTGCGCGGGCCAGGTGGTGGCCGCCATCGAGGTCTGGGCGACGACCCCGGATCCCACGACGGCGACGGTGGCCGCCGCCCCCCAGGCGATGTAGCGGCCCTTCTTGGACAAACGGTGCTTGGACAATCCCCCACCCCATTCGGATTCGTGCCTCCGGCCGCGAGTCCGTGCCCGGCGCGACCGGAGCGCGGCAGGAGCACGGAGGGCGGTGCCCGTGGACGGGCGTTCGGAGCGGGTGGCACGATATCCGACTTCACCGGCATGACCGGCGGCGGGTCCGCCCTTGACCGTGGGCGCCCGCCGCCGGGCGGCCGACTGTGCGTCAGGGACCTACTTCACGCCGAGCAGCTGCTCGATCGGGTCGATCGCGAAGTACACGACGAACAGCGCCGAGGTGGCCCAGAGCAGCCAGTGGACCTCCCGCGCCTTGCCGAGGGCCGCCTTGATGACGACGTAGGCGAGGAAGCCCGCGCCGATGCCGTTGGTGATGGAGTAGGTGAACGGCATGACGGCGATCGTCAGGAACGCCGGAATGGCGATCTCGTAGCTCTCCCACTCGATGTGCCGGACCTGCGCCATCAGCAGGAAGCCGACCGCGATGAGCGCCGGGGCCGCGGCCTGGGCCGGGACGACGGTGGCCAGCGGGGTCAGGAAGAGCGCGACGGCGAAGAGGGCGCCGGTGACCAGCGAGGCGAAGCCGGTGCGGGCGCCCTCGCCGACGCCCGCAGCCGACTCGATGTAGGCGGTGTTGGAGGAGGCCGAAGCGGCTCCGCCCACGGCGGCGGCCGCTCCGTCGATGAGGAGGACGCGGCCGATGTTCGGGACGTCGCCCTTCTCGTCGAGCAGCCCGGCCTCCTGGGAGACGCCGACGACCGTGCCCATGGTGTCGAAGAAGTCGCTGAGGATCAGGGTGAAGATCAGCAGGACGATGGTGACCACGCCGACCTGCTGGAAGGCGCCGAAGAGGCTGAAGGAGCCGACGAGCCCGAAGTCGGGGGCGGCGACGAGGTCCTCGGGAACCTCGGGGACGGTCAGGCCCCAGGCGGTCGGCGCGATGTCGGCGATCGAGTTGACCACGACGGCCAGCACGGTGCTGACGACGATGCTGATGAGGATGGCGCCCTTCACCTTGCGGGCCATCAGCGCGACGGTGAGCAGCACGCCGACGCAGAAGACCAGCACCGGCCAGCCGGTGAGGTGGCCGACCGAGCCGAGCTGTACGGGCGTCGAGCCGGTCTCGCCGGGGATGCGGGTGACGAACCCGGCGTCGACGAAGCCGATGAACGCGATGAAGAGCCCGATGCCGACGCTGATGGCCTGCTTGAGGGCGGGCGGGATCGCGCGCATCACGGCCTCGCGCAGCCCGGTGACGACCAGGACGCAGATGATGAGCCCTTCGAGGACGACGAGTCCCATCGCGTCGGGCCAGCTCATCAGCGGGGCGATCTGGAACGCGACGACCGCGTTGAGGCCGAGGCCCGCGGCGATGGCGAGCGGGAGGTTGCCGCCGAGCCCCATGATCGCGGTCATCACGGCGGCCACCAGCGCGGTGACGGTGACGAGTTGGGGCGCGGAGAGGTGGGCGCCGAACTTGTCCTCGGCCGAGCCGAGGATGATCGGGTTGAGGACCAGGATGTACGCCATCGTGAAGAAGGTCGCGAAGCCGCCGCGTATCTCGCGGGCGAGGCTCGATCCGCGGGCGGTGATCGCGAAGTAGCGGTCCAGCGCGTTCTTCGGGGCAGCGGTCCCAAGTGGTGCGGTTGCTGCGGGTACGTCGGGTGCCGCTGGTGCCTGTGGTGCTTCCGGCGTGTCCGGCATGGCGCTCCTCGGGGTGTGAGAGGTCTGCGGGGTTGAGTGACTGAATGCTCCCCCGTGGAAAGGGGGTTCAGGTTTTCGCCGTGTTACGCCTTACTTGGAGTGACACCCGCTTCACGGCGCTTCCGAGGTGCGCTGGTACGCTCTCGCACCGCTCGCACCCCTGGGTGCCGCTGAGGGAACGTACACAGCCACCGCGGTTCGCGTACAGGGATTCGAGAGCAGGGAGAGGTACCCGTGGGCACTGTGGTCGACGCTGCCGCTGCCGCCGAGTTCCATCAGTTCTTCGAGGCGCACTACGCCGAACTGGCCCGTCTCGCACATCTGTTGACAGGTGAGGCGGATGCGGCCGATGATCTGGCCGCCGACGCTCTGATGGCCCTCTGGCACCGCTGGGACCGGATGAGGGAGGCCGATCATCCCGTCGCGTACGCGCGCGGGGTCGTCGCCAACCTGGCGCGCACCCGGATCCGGGGCGCGGTCCGCGAGCGTCGCAGGATCGCACTGTTCTGGGCTCCGCGCTCCGGGGCCGGCGACGGGTTCGCCGTGGAGGATCCCGACGTGACCACCGTGGTCGACGTCCAAGAGGCCCTGCGTAAGCTGCCGTTCAGGAAGCGCGCCTGCGTCGTGCTGCGGCACGCGTTCGACCTGTCCGAGCGGGACACGTCGTTGGTCCTCGGGATATCGGTCGGTACGGTCAAGAGCCAGACCTCCCGGGGCCTGGCGGAGTTGCAGCGGCTGCTCGGCCCCGAGGCGGGTCCGGCTCCGGCACGGGTGGCCGTGGCGGGGCAGCCCGGCGGAGGAAGGCATTGATGGACGAGGATCTGCGGGAGCGTCTGCGCGGTGCGGCGCTGGAGCACCGCCCGGACCGCGAGCGGATGTGGGCGCGGGTCGAGCGCGGGATGCAGGACCCGCCGTCCGGACGCGTCGCCCGCCCGCCGCGCGCGCCGATGCCGAGGCTGCGGATCGCGGCGGCGACGGCGGCGGTCTGCGGGGTGCTCGTGGCGGTCCCGCTCGCCGTCGCGTGGACGGTCCGCGACGGCGGTTCCGGGCAGCCGGTGGCGGCCGCCCCGAGCCGTACGGGGACGGCGCCCGCCCCCTCCGGGGAGCGCGGCGCCCAGCTCCCGGCGGCGAACGGGCCGGTGTCCTCCCGGGGCATGGTGGACCCCGGGTCGAACGCGTTCTGGGCGCAGAGCGACGTGCTGGTGACCGCGTCCCGGCCGCTCACCTCCCTCACGGTGGAGCTGCGGGTCGCGCAGACCGGAGGGGTGGCCAAGACGGACGCGTGGACGTCCGGCCACAAGGAGGACTACACGGTCTCCACGGGCGAGGAGGGCGGCTTCCTCGTGTTCCGATGGACGCTGCGGCCGGGCCGTACCGCCCCGGCGACGACCCTCACCTTCGCGGGGCAGTACAACCACGCGGAGGGCGAACGCGACGCGAGCCGCGACGACTTCACCGTGCACAGCACCTTCGACACCGGTGTGTCGGCGAGCGGCGGGGTGTTCTCGCCCACCGGCTGAGCGGACCCGGCCCGAGGACGGACCGGGCTCGAAGACCGGCGCGGGAGAGGGCGCGGACCCGCACAGTCCGCACGCTCTCCCGCCGGTGGAGGTCCGCCCGGGCCGGCCGTCGGGCGGCGGCCCCGGGCGGACGGGGTCAGCAGTGGCCGCCGGCTCCGGCCTCGCGGTCCACGAGCGCGGGAACGGCGCGCGGCGAGTCGACCTTGGTCCGCAGGACGGGGGTCCAGCCGGCGCCCGAGGCGAGCTGCTCGGCGGGGACGCCCGCGTTGTGGACGGCGATCAGGTCGGTCTTCTTCCCGTTGACGTAGTTGTCGCCGGCCGTCAGCGGGGACTCCTTCCACTTCTTCAGGATGAGCGCCGGGTCGTGGTCCGCGGAGAGCGTGAACGCGTTGTGCTCGGCGACGAGCTGGGACTCGATGCCGATGCCGTAGGAGTAGCCGTACGGGCTGCCCGCCGTGGACACGAAGTGGTTGTTGTACGAGTCGACCTGGCCGAAGCGGACGCGCGGGGCCCGCTCCTTGAGGTTCTGGAAGAGGTTGTGGTGCAGGGTCACCCGGAGCTTGCCCCGGTCGGTGGCGCCCGCACTGTCGCTGTTGCCGATGAGCATCGTCTTGTCGTGGTCCTTGAGGACGTTCCACGAGACGGTGACCAGGTCGGCGCCGCGCACGATGTCGAAGAGCCCGTCGTGCTGCTGGTAGACCGTGCCGAAGTAGTGCGGCTGGGCCGAGTCGGGGCGGTCGCCGTCGCTGAAGGTGTTGTGGTCGACCCAGACGTGGGAGGAGCCGGTGACGACGAGGTTGTCGTACTCGGAGTTCCAGGCCCCGGTCTCGGTGTCGGTCGGGTCCCACTGCGGGAAGCAGTCGTAGGTGTCCTCGAAGGTCAGGTTGCGGACGATGACGTTGGAGACGTCCTTGATCTGCAGGCTGGCCCCGATGACGGTGGCGTCGTCGCCGACACCGATCAGGGTGGTGTTCGAGGGGACCTGGACGTTGACGGCCGCCGCCTGGAGGGCGGCGGAGGCGGCGCGGGCGTCCTCCAGCGGGCCGCTGGGCACGGCGTCGGTGCCCCAGACCGCCGGGTCGTAGGCGGCGAGGTACTTCTCCAGGGTGTAGCCGCCGGTGTAGTAGTCCTCGCAGCCGATGGGGGTGCCGTTCACGTCGGAGTTGCCGTGGACGGTCCCCGCGATCTTGACGATCTTGGGCGCGTCACCGGCGTCCTCGAACGCCGCGATCAGCTCCGCGCGGTTGGTCACCGTGTAGACGTGGTCGCGGGTGGCCGCCGAACCGCCGGTGGTCGAGCCGTCCGCGGCTGCCCAGCCGTCGTGGGCGGGCAGCACGGCGCGCTCGATCGGGTTCGCGTGCGGCCGGGAGGCGGCCTGGGCGGGCAGCGACACGGCGAGGGCGAGGGAGGCGCAGCCCATCACCACGGTGATGGCACGGATGTGACGCATGCGTGCGGGCATGGGATTCCTTCGTTCGTTGCGACGGATGGGGGTGGGGTGTGCGAGGGAGTGGGGGGACGGGCGGTGCGGGAGGTGGTGCCGTTGTCCGGTGGGGCGGAGATCGGGGGTCATGGCTGCGGCCAGGTGATCCACTCGGTGGGGACCGGGGCCCCGAGCCCGCGCACCTCGCCGGGCCCGAGCACGCGGGCGTCCAGAAGGGCGCGGGCGGTGATCCGGGCCACGTCGATGGCGCCGCGCGGCTGGAAGTGCGTGTTGTCCTGCACCCCGTCCGGGTAGTTGGGGGACTCCCCGGGCGCCTGCCAGTCGAAGTACTCCTGGGTGGCGTCCGGACCCAGCTGCTGCCAGCGGGCCAGGGTGAGCGCCTGGGCGTCGATCAGCGGGACGCGTTCCTCGGCGGCCAGGGCCCGCATGGCGGCCGGGTACTCGCCGTGGCTCGGCTTGGCGGTGCCGTCCTCGGCGAAGCGGCGGCGCTCGACCGGGGTGAGCAGGACGGGCCGGGCGTGGCGTGCGCGGGCAGCGGTGACGTACGTCCGCAGATGGTCCTGGTAGGTGGTCCAGGGGTCGGTGCCGCGCAGCGGGTCGGTGGTCTTCTCGTCGTTGTGCCCGAACTGGATGAGCAGGAAGTCACCGGCGCGGACGTCCCCGAGCAGGGCGGCGAGGAGCCCCTCGTCGATGAAGCTCTTCGAACTGCGGCCGTTCATGGCGTGGTTGGCGACCCGCAGGCCGGGGCCGAGGAAGAACGGCAGGGCCATGCCCCAGCCGGTCTCGGGCGCCGCGTCCGCGTACTTCTGGGCCGCCGTCGAGTCGCCGGCGATGTGCAGGGTACGGAGGCGGGGACGCCGTCCGGTGCTCTTCGCCGTCGCCGGTGTGGCGGCGAGGGCCAGCGGCAGGGCGGCCAGTGCGGCCGCGGTCCGTCTGCGGGTGAGTGACACGGTGTACCTGCCTCACTGGACGGGGGGAGGGAACGAGAGGGACGGGACGGGGTGGAGGGAGCCGGCGGCGGTGGGTGGTCCCGGGCCGCCGCCGGCCCCGGCATGCGGGGGTGGCGGGGTGCGGACGGGCGGGCGTGGATCAGCCGTTGCCCAGTTCCTTCCACTCCTTCTGGGCCGCGTTCAGCTCCTTGGCGAGCTTGTCCAGGAAGTCCTTCGCGGAGACCTTGCCGAGCAGCAGCTTCTGGAACTCCGGCTCGTTGTCGGCCTTGCTGATGTTGTTCCAGTCGGGCAGGTAGTAGGGCAGGTTCACGATCTTGGTGGAGCCGTCGGTGAGGGCCTTCGCGGCGAGCGCGGTCGGCTCGGACGCGGTGATCCACGGGTCCTGCGCGGCCTCGGTGTTGGCGGGGATGGCGCCGGCCGACTCGTTCCACTTGCTGTTGGAGGCGTGCGAGGCGGCGAACTCGATGAACTTCCAGGCGGCGGTCTTGTTCTTGCTGCTGCGGAAGAGGCCGAGCCCGTCGACCGGGTTGGAGACCTGGACGCGGGTGCCGCTGTCACCGATCGGGTTGGGGATGCCGGCGAACTTGTCGTTGCCGAGCGCCTTCACGTGGTCCTGGTAGGAGCCGAGGTTGTGGCTGAGCATCCCGATGGTGCCGGTGTCCCACTGCGCGACCATCTTGGTGAAGTCGTTGTTGACGTCCGCGGACGGCGTCGCCTTCTTGAACAGGCCGACGTACTTCTCCAGCGCCGCGACGTTCTTCGGGTCGTTGACCGTCGTCGTGTCGCCGTTCCAGAAGTCCGTGATGCCGGACTGGCCGTAGGCCGCGTCCAGGGCCTGGGCGATGGAGCCCGCCCCGCCTCTGATGGTGTAGCCGAACTTGTTGTTCTTGGAGTCGGTCAGCTTGTCGGCCGCCTCGTAGAACTGCGCCCAGGTGGAGGGGGCTTCCAGGCCCGCGGCCTTGAACAGGTCGGTTCTGTACCAGAGCGTTCCGTTGTTCGCGGAGGTCGGTACGGAGTACATGTCGTCGCCCCGGCCACCGGCGTCCTTGACGCTCGCGACCATGCCCTCGACGAGCTTGCCCTTCAGCGAGGACTTCTCGATCCGGTCCTGGACCGGCTCCAGCGCCTCCTGGGAGACGATGTTGGCGAGATAGGCGGTGCCCACGCCGCCCACGTCCGGCAGGCCGCCGCCGGCGATCGCGGTGTCGTACTTGGACTGCACGTCGGCGATCGGGATCGGGACGTACTTCACCTTGATGTCCGGGTTCTCCTTCTCGAAATCCTTGATGATCTCGGTCCAGATGGCGGTGCGCGGACCGCCGTTGTTGTCCCAGAAGGTGATCTCGCCCTTGCCGCTGCCCTCGGTGCCGGAGCTGCTGCCGTCGTCGCCGCAGGCGGTGGCCGTCAGGGCGAGCATCGCGGTCAGCGAGACCGCTGCCGCGGCGCGCCCCCGGTACTTCTTGAACATGGTCATGGTTCGGCTCTTCTCTGTGGGTGGGTACGGGTGTGCCGTGTACGCCGTGCAGGTGGGGGGCGTCAGCGCCGGCGGTGCGGTGCCCAGCCGTCGTCGCCCGCGAGGTAGTCGTCCACCTCGTGGAGCGCGGCGTCGGCCGGGGACATCTGGGGGCGGTCCGTGGTGGTGGCGGCGCCGGGACCGTGGGTCCGGTACTCGCTGAACCGGGCTTCCCGCCAGGGGAAGCCGCTCATGTCGGACCAGGGGCTCGCCTTGACGGCGGCGGGCAGCGAGGTCTCGCGGATCAGCACCTGGCCGATCGCGTCCGGGTTGCCGCTCGGGTGCCAGGGGCGGCCGAGGTGGAAGGTGCCCGCGGGGGCGTCGCTGATGACCCGGCTGCGGGTGATCAGGATGCCGTACGGGTTCTCCTTCCAGGTCGAAGCGGCCGTGATGTAGCCGTTGTTGGTGTCCGATCCCCGGCTGAGCGCCTTGATCACGGACTTCTCGACGACGGTGGTGGCGCGGCCGTAGAGGAAGTCGACGTCGCCCTCGACGTACGCGCCGGTGAGGTAGACGCGGGCCTTCTGGGTGAGCGCCGGGGTGTCGGTCATCAGGGTGTCCTGGTTGCCGAGGAACGCGGTGTTCTCGAAGGTCAGGCGGTCGCCGGTGGTCTTCACGGCGAGCGCCTGCTCGCCGCTGATCTCCACGGCGGCCTCGTCGAAGTCGTTGGAGAAGGTGAGGTTCTCGGCCGTGAAGTCGTGGCCCTCCACCAGGACGGTGGCGCTGCCGGTGGATCCCTGGGTGGTGCCGTCCGGCTTGAGTTCGCCCTGCGGGGTGTCGAAGACGATCAGGGTGTCGGAGCGGCTCCTGCCGGTGCCGACGAGGGAGACGTACGGCTGGTTCTTGCCGACGCGGACGTGCTCCCGGTAGGTGCCGGGCGCCAGGCGCACGGTGATCCGGCCGTCGTTGCCCTGCGGCACGGCGTCGACGGCCGCCTGCACGGTGGGGTAGTCGGCGGGGACCCGCAGCACGGTGTCGGTGCCGATGTCCTGCTGCGGGCCGGAGTCGCGGGTGACGATCCCCGGCACGTCGGCGGCGCGGTCCAGCCGGTACGGGTAGAAGGCGTGCGGGTCGAAGGCCGCGCCCCAGGCGTCGGTGCGGCCCGTGGTGTTCCTCAGGATCGAGCCGCGCTGGACGAGCTGGGCGGTGGCGTCGGCCTGGTACGGGTGCTGGACGTCCCGGTAGTAGCTGTTCTCGATGACCATCTTCGTGGCGCCGCGCGCCCAGTTGCCGTACGTCCACACCGGGTCGCCGTCCGCGACCTGCGCGGAGACGTAGTTGTTGTAGAGGTGGGCGTAGGCGCAGTTGTCGGCCGAGGGGTTGCGCTGCTTGGTACCGGTGAACCAGTTGTGGTCGATGGTGATCTCGGTGGTGACGTTCGTCGTCCAGCCGATCCCGAACGCTTTGTTGTGGTCGGCGAACTGGTTGTACGAGACGGTGATGTACCGGCTGTCCTTGCGGATGTCGAGCAGCCCGTCGCCCATGTGCGTGAAACGGTTGTGGTCGATCCACACGTGGTCGGCGGTGTCCATCTGGATGGCGTCGAAGTCCGTGGTCTTCCCGTCCCAGTCGCCCTCGATGTACGAGTCGCGGATGGTGAGGTTGCGGATGATCACGTTGTGGGTGCCGGGGTTCAGGTGGAGTTCGCCGTGGACGATCTCGGCCGTGTCCCCGACGCCGACGATGGTCTTGTCCGAGGCCACGTCGATGTCGTGGCCGAAGGGTTCGACGGCCAGCGAGCCGGCGACCCGGATGGTCCAGGGCCCCTCCGCCCCGGCGTACTTCGCCAGGTCGGCGTGGGTGGTGACGGTGACGACCGGGCCGCCCGCCCCTCCGGTGGTCCCGCCGGCCAGGGAGGCGAACCCGTGCGGGGTGTCGGACCAGGCGCCGTGCCGGGCGGAGGGGCCCGCGCCGGCCGGTGCGGATGCCGGGGCCGCCGCGGCTGCCGGGCTCGCGGGCAGGAGGAAGGACCCGGCCAGGGCGAGCACCGCGGCGAGCGTGCTTCCCCGGGTGCGCGAGGTACGGAGGTGCGTCATTGCGGCTCCCATACGTGCGGTGCAGATGTGTCCGTGCTGCGGTGCGGCGTGCCGTGCGGGCGGTGCGGGTGTGGCCGTGCGGGACGTGCGGCAGTGCGGCAGTGCGTGACGTGCGGCGGTGCGGCAGTGCGTGACGTGCGGCAGTGCGTGACGTGCGAGGTGCCGGTGCGAAGGTGCGTGACGTGCGGTGGTGCGGGGCGACCGGTGTGCGGTGGTGCCCGTACGTGCGACGGTGCGCGTACGGGCGGTGGCGCGGGTTCCTCGGGTGGTGCGGGTACGGCGGTGGTGCGGGTACGGCGGTGGCGCGGGTACGACGGTGGCGCGGGTACGACGGTGGTGCGGGGCCTAACGCGGGGCGGGGCCGGGTGCGGGGACGCCGAAGGCGGTGAACTCGGCGGTGCCCGCGGGGCCCGTACCGGCGGGGGCGGTGGCGAAGAGGCCGAGCAGGGCGCCGACCCAGCGCCACGGTTCGGCGGCGAAGACCTGGCCGGAGGGGCGGAAGCCGTCCCCGGTGTCGGCGTGGAAGCGGCAGCGGGCTCCGGCGCTCACCTCGACGCTGAGCCGGACCCGCCCCCCGGGTGCGGGGCGGCCCGGTGCGGCGTCCCGTTCGTGTTCGGCGACGCTCTCCGCGTACCGGTGCACGAACGACACCCCGCCGTCCTCGCCCCGTTCGAGGCCGATCCAGCTGAACGCGTCGCCCAGTACGGCGAGTCCGGCCTTGGCTCCGGGTACGTCGCTGCCGAGGGCGAGTTCCACCTCCACGGTGAACTCCTCGGCGGGCAGCCGCTGGACGAGTACGTTCGGCAGGGTCCGCAGGTCGTGGGCGTTCGGGGTGCGGACGCAGGCGAGGCGCAGCCCGTCCCCGGCGTGCTCGACGGTCCAGCCGGCCCGCGGGTTGGCGGTCCACTGCCACTGCCTGCCGTACCGGCCGCCGGGGAAGCCGTCGGCGAACGCCGGCGCCTCCACCGGCTGTTCGGGGGCGATCGGCTTGGCGTGCCTGAGGACGGGTTCGCCCTCGTCGCCGAGGACCGGCCAGCCCTCACCGTCCCAGCGCATCGGCTGGAGGTGGACCACCCTGCCGTACGCGCCCCGCTCCTGGAAGTGCAGGAACCAGTCCTCGCCCGCCGGGGTGCGGACCCAGCCGCCCTGGTGGGGGCCGTTGACGGAGGTGCGGCCCTGGGCCAGGACGACGCGTTCCTCGTACGGGCCGAAGAAGTCCTTCGACCGGAACGCGCCCTGCCAGCCCGTGGTCACTCCGCCGGCCGGGGCGAGGATCCAGAACTCTCCCTCGTGCCGGTAGACCTTGGGTCCCTCCAGGGTGAACCAGCCGGGGATCAGGTCCCCGTCGATCAACGTCGTTCCCTCGTCGAGGAGTTCACGGCCGTCGGCGCTCATGCGGTGGCCGGTGAGCCGGTTCTTGATCCCTGAGCGGGACTTGGCCCAGGCGTGCACGAGGTAGGCCTCGCCGGTCTCCTCGTCCCAGAGCGGGCAGGCGTCGATCAGGCCCTTGCCCGCCTTCACCAGGTGCGGCGCGCTCCAGGGGCCGCGTACGTCCTCGGCGTTGATCTGCTGGATGCCGTGGTCGGGGTCGCCCCAGAAGATCCAGAACCGGCCCGCGTGGTGGCGGATCGAGGGCGCCCAGACGCCCCGGTCGTGGCGCGGGACCGCGAAGTCGGCGGCCGGTTCCAGGGTGTCGAGGGCGTGCCCGATCAGGGACCAGTTGACCAGGTCCCGGGAGTGCAGCAGCGGGAGTCCGGGGGCGCGGCCGAAGCTGGACGCGGTGAGGTAGTAGTCGTCGCCGACGCGCACCAGGTCCGGGTCGGACCAGTCGGCGTCGAGCACCGGGTTGCGGTAGGTGCCGTCGCCGAGGTCGGCGGTCCAGGGTCTCGGGCTCACGCGGTCACCACCTTGCGGACGAGGGCCGCGGCCTCGTCGCGGCCGAGCTTCCCGTCCGCGACGACGGTGACGATCCGGCGGACGACGGTCGCGCCGGGCTCCACCGGCAGCCGGTCCTCGGCCGCGAGGGAGGAGCCGACGCCCGGGTACTCCTCGGTGCGGACGAACCACGGGTCGCGCCGGGTGTCCCCGGTCGCCCCGGCGAAGACGAGGGTCCAGCCCTCGCCGGCGAGGGCGAGCCAGTCGGCCCGGGCGCCGTGCACCGCCGCCTCGCCCTCGCGGGTGGCGCTGAACACCTCGGGTGCCCGGTCCTCCTTGGGTGCCCGCCAGAAGAAGCCGCCGTACCCGGCGCCGGGGCGGCCGTTGGTGGCGGGACTGCCGATGGACAGGGCGGTACGGCTCCGGTTGGTGAGGGAGAAGGAGAAGTCCAGCGCCCAGGCGGTGTCCGTCAGCGGGACGACGGCCACCGTGCGGTGCTCACGCAGCAGTTCGGTGCCGCCGGCCTCCCAGCCGAGCTCCTCCACGAAGCCGTCCGGGTCGCGGAGCTTCCACCCGAGGTGCCGCTGCACCCCGTGGTTGTCGAGCACGGTGGGGCCCTGGTCGCGGACGAAGGTGCGCCCGCCCCAGAAGTTGTACCCGGCGACGTCGGGCACGGCGACCGAGGCGCCGAGGTGGTGCAGGTGGTCGGCGGGGCGCTCCTCGGTGACGGGGGTGCCCCCGAGGGTGGTGACGGGGTGCAGGTAGGGGCGGCCGTCGTGGGTGTCGGGGCGGTGGCCGTAGCGGCCCACGGGGCGGCCCGCGCAGCTGAGGCGGAGCGTGGTCACGAGGCGCTCACCTCGCGGGAGCGGGCCCAGGGGACGCCGAGTTCGGAGAAGAGGGAGAGGGAGTCGGCGCCCGCGTCGACCACGGCGTCGATGCCCTTGACCACGCGCCGGGGGCCCTGGGTGGCGGGTTCGCTGTACCAGGCGTCGGCGGGCAGTGCGGTGGGCTCGGCTCCGGTGCGTACCGCCTCGACCACGCGCATGAAGGCGCCGGTGCGGTGCGGGGGGACCAGGAGGGGGGTGCCGTCGGTGAGGTGGGCGGCGAGGTTCTCCAGCAGGTCGGTGCGGCCGTGCACGGTCTCCTCGGGGCCGTGTCCGGCGCGCTGGAGGAGGACCCGGTCCTGCTTGTACCAGAAGGTGATCCGGCCCCGGTCGCCGTGGACGACGACGTACGGTTCGGCGGCGCGTTCGGCGCAGAGCGTGACGCAGACCGTGACGGTCAGGCCGTCGGCGGTGGTGACGCGGAGGCTGCTGGTGTCGTCGGCCTCGATGTCGTGGGCCCGGAAGAGCTCGGTCTCGATGTCGGCGACGTCGGCCGCGGTGCCCCGGTCCGCGAGTTCGAGGGAGGTGGCGACGGCGTGGGCGAGCGGGTTGGTGAGGACCCCGTCGACCACGTCGGCGCCGCCGAGCCGGCGGCGCCCGGCCCAGGGCGCGCGCCGGTAGTAGGCCTCCTCGCGCACCCAGGCGCCGGCCGCGCCGATTCCCCGGAGCGACCCGATGGCGCCGTCCGCGACGAGTTCGCGGATGGCGGGCACGGCGTGCGAGCCGAAGGACTGGAAGCCGATCTGGCAGGCGGTGCCCGCCTCCCGTACGCCGTCGCTCATCCGGGTGAAGTCGGCGAAGGTGGCCGCCGGGGGCTTCTCCAGGAGGAGGTGGACGCCGCGCCGCGCGGCGGTCAGGGCGAGGTCCGTATGGGTCGGGATCGGCGTGCAGACGACGGCCGCGCGGGCGCCGGTGGTGTCGAGCAGCGCCCCGAAGTCGGCGGACTGCTGGACGTGCTGACCGGCGAACGGTCCGAGTTCGGTCTCGGTCAGGGGGGTGAGTTCGCAGATCCCGGCGAGCCGGACGGTGCCCTGGCGCTGGAGGCGTTCGATGTTGGCGAGGTGCCAGCGGCCGTGGCCCCGGGCGCCGGCGAGGACGATGGGGAGGGGGGTGGTCATCGCGGGTCAGCCCTTCACCGCACCGGCGCTGAAGCCGGTGATCAGCCATTTCTGGATGAAGGCGAAGACGATCACCACGGGGACCGCGGCGATGACTCCGCCCGCGGCCAGCGCGCCCAGGTCGACGCTGTCCGCGCCGATGAGGGTGTTCAGGCCGACCGGGATCGTCTGCTTGTCCTGCTCGCTGAGGAACATCAGGGCGAACAGGAAGTGGTTCCAGCTGTGCACGAAGGCGAAGGAGCCGACCGCGATCAGCCCGGGCCGCAGCAGCGGGAGGACGACGGCACAGAAGGCGCGGAAGCGCGAGCATCCGTCCACCCAGGCGGCCTCCTCCAGCGTGACGGGCACGTTCTTGATGAACCCGCTGATGAGGATGATCGACAGGGGGAGCTGGAAGACGGTCTCCGCGATGACCACGCTGCCCAGCGAGTTGATCATCTGGAGGTTCTTGAAGATCTCGAAGAGCGGTACGAGCATCAGCGCGCCCGGGATGAACTGCGAGCAGAGCAGCGCCAGCATGAAGGCGCCCTTGATCTTGAAGTCGAAGCGGGCCAGGGCGTATCCGCCGGCCAGGGCGACGAGGGTGGTGGCGATCAGGGTGGCGATGCCGACGATCATGCTGTTCTGGAAGAAGACGGCGAAGCTGCGTTCCGTCCAGACCTTCTCGAAGTGCTCGCCGGTCATCGGCCAGGGCACCAGCGAGGTGGAGCCCGCGGGGCGGACGGCGAAAAGGAGCATCCAGTAGAACGGGATGAGCGTGAAGAGCAGATAGATGCCGAGGGGCACGTAGATCTGCCAGCGCGGGACGTCGTCGTACCCGCGCTCGCGGCCGCGGCGGCGGTTGCCGGCCGGGGGCGGCACGTCGACGGCCGGAGGCGGGGCGGTGCCGGTCTTCTCGGCGAGTGCGGCAGTCATTTGTGGTCGCCTCCGAACTTGCTCAGGCGCAGATAGACGATCGAGCAGAAGAGCAGGATGACGAAGGCGACGGTGGTCAGCGCGGACGCGTAGCCGAAGTCGTGTCCGTCGATGCCGGTGTTGGCGACGTAGAGCGGGAGCGTGGTGGTCACGCCCGCCGGTCCGCCGCCCGTGAGGGTGTACAGCAGGTCCACGTTGTTGAACTCCCAGACCGCGCGGAGCAGTGTGGAGAGGACGATCGCGTCCCGCAGGTGCGGCAGGGTGATGTGGAAGAACTGCCGGAACCTTCCGGCGCCGTCCACCGAGGCCGCCTCGTAGAGCTCCTTGGAGACGGACTGGAGGTCGGCGAGGATGAGGATGGCGAAAAAGGGGACTCCGCGCCAGAGTTCGGAGACGGTGGCGGCCCAGAAGACGGTCCCGGTGTCGGAGAGGACCGAGGTGCCGTAGTCGCCGATTCCGGCGTCCGCGAGGTAACGGCTGAACCCTGTCGAGGAGTTGTAGAGCAGGATCCAGATGGTGCTGGTCAGTACGCCGGAGACGGCCCAGGGCGAGAAGACCATCGCGCGGGAGATGCCGCGGCCGATGAAGGACTGGTTGACGATGAGCGCCAGGGCGAGTCCCAGCACGAGCTGGAGGCTGACCTGGGTGACGACCCACTGGGCGCTGAAGCCGAGGGTCGTCCAGAACTGGTCGTCGTCGGTGAAGATCTTGGTGTAGTTGTCCAGTCCCGCGAAGCCGTTCCGCCACGGCTTGGTGACGTTGTAGTTCTGCAGGCTGTAGTAGAAGACGCTGATGACCGGATAGGCGATGAACCCCACCATCAGCAGACCGGCGGGCGCGATCAGCAGATAGGGCAGCTTGCGGGGGTTCGCCGAACGGCGCCTGGGCACCTTGGGCGGTTTGGCCACGGCGGCAGCTTGTGCCATGACACCTCTCCGTTCTCTCGTGTTTCCGGTCGTGGTGCGGTCCTGCTGCAAGCGCTTTCTCCTTGCCGTGCGAGGCCCCGGAGGGCTTCTCGGAAGGAGGGGGGTGCGCCGGGATGCTGCGGAGCCGGTGTCAGCCGGCGTACGGGTCGGGTACGTCGCCCTCGCGGGCCAGGAAGGCGAAGTCGCAGCCGGTGTCGGCCTGGGTGATCTGGTCCTGGTAGAGCGCGCCGTAACCGCGGCCGTACCGGGCGGGCGGCGGGGTCCAGGCGGCGCGGCGCCGCTCCAGTTCCTCGTCGTCGATGTCGAGGCTGAGGCGGCGGGCCGCCACGTCCAGGGTGATGAGGTCGCCGGTGCGGACGAGGGCGAGCGGGCCGCCGACGAACGACTCGGGCGCGACGTGCAGCACGCACGCCCCGTAACTCGTGCCGCTCATCCGGGCGTCGGAGATCCGCACCATGTCGCGCACGCCCTGCTTCAGCAGGTAGTCCGGGATCGGCAGCATGCCGTACTCGGGCATCCCGGGGCCGCCCTTGGGGCCGGCGTTGCGGAGCACCAGCACGTGGTCCGGGGTGATGGCGAGGGCCGGGTCGTTGATGGTGCGCTGCATCTCCCGGTAGTCGTCGAAAACGACGGCGGGGCCGGTGTGCTGGAGCAGGTGCTGCTCGGCCGCGATGTGCTTGATGACCGCGCCGTCCGGGCAGAGGTTGCCGCGGAGCACCGCGACCCCGCCCTCGTCGGCGAGCGGCTTCTCGCGGTCCCGGATGACGTCGTCGTCGTGCACGAGGGCCCCGTCGAGCTGTTCGCGCAGGGTGTCGTGGGTGACGGTGGGCCGGTCCAGGTGGAGGACGTCGGTGAGCCGGGAGAGGAAGCCGGGGAGCCCGCCCGCGAAGTGGAAGTCCTCCATGAGGTACTTGCCGCCGGGGCGGAGGTTGGCGAGCACCGGCACGGTGCGGGCGATGCGGTCGAAGTCGTCGAGGGAGAGCTTGATGCCGGAGCGACCGGCCATCGCGATGAGGTGGATGACGGCGTTGGTGGAGCCGCCGAGCGCGAGGACCGTGGCGACGGCGTCCTCGTACGCCTCCGGGGTGAGTATCTGCGACAACGTTCGCTGCTGCCACACCAGTTCGACGATACGGAGGCCGGACTGCGCGGCCATCCGGTCGTGGCCGGAGTCGACGGCCGGGATCGAGGAGGCGCCCGGGACGGTGACGCCCAGCGCCTCGGCGGCGGCCGTCAGGGTGGACGCGGTGCCCATCGTCATGCAGTGGCCCGGGGAGCGGGCGAGCCCGTTCTCCAGTTCGGCCATCTCGCAGTCGCCGATGATGCCGGCCCGCTTGTCGTCCCAGTACTTCCACATGTCGGTGCCGGAGCCCAGGACCTCGTTGCGCCAGTGGCCCGGCAGCATCGGTCCGGCCGGTACGAAGACGGTCGGCAGGTCGACGGAGGCGGCGCCCATCAGCAGCGCGGGGGTCGACTTGTCGCAGCCGCCCATCAGCACGGCCCCGTCGACCGGGTAGGAGCGCAGCAGCTCCTCGGTCTCCATGGCGAGCATGTTGCGGTAGAGCATCGGGGTCGGCTTCTGGAACGTCTCCGACAGCGTGGAGACGGGGAATTCGAGCGGGAAGCCGCCCGCCTGCCACACCCCGCGCTTGACGGCCTGCGCCCGGTCGCGGAGGTGGACGTGGCAGGGGTTGATGTCGGACCAGGTGTTGAGAATCGCGATCACCGGCTTGCCGAGGTGCTCCTCGGGGAGGTAACCCAGCTGCCGGGTACGCGCCTTGTGGCTGAACGACCGGAGTCCGTCGGTGCCGTACCACTGGTGGCTGCGGAGCTCTTCGGGAGCGATGCGGGTGTTCACACGGACCACCCGGCGATCTGGTCGGCGACCTCGGCGCGCTGCGCCTCGGGCAGGACCCGGCTGGGGGCGCGGACGTCGCGGCGGCAGAGGCCGAGGACCGCGAGCGCCTCCTTGACCACGGTGACGTTGTTGGCGGACTGCCGGTCGGCGCGCAGTTCCTCGAAGCGGCGGATGCGCTCCCAGACCTTCATCGCGGCGGCGTAGTCACCGGCCCGCAGCGCCTCCAGCATGCCGAGCGAGACCTCGGGGGCGACGTTGACGAGGCCGGAGGTGAAGCCGGTGGCGCCGGTCGCGAAGTACGAGGGGGCGTACAGCTCGGCGAGGCCGGCGATCCACACGAACCGGTCCAGTCCCGCGTCCCGGGCGAAGGCGCCGAAGCGGGCGGCGTCCGGGACGGCGTACTTGACGCCGATCACGTTGGGGCAGTGGTCGGCGAGTTCGGCGAGCCGCTCGCCGTGGAGCAGCGGGTTGCGGATGTACGGGACGACACCGAGCTCCGGGACCGCCTCGGCGATCGCGCGGTGGTAGTCGACCCAGCCGTCCTGGGAGACGTACGGGTGGACCGGCTGGTGCACCATGACCAGTTCGGCGCCCGCGTCCCGGGCGTGCTCGGCGGCGGCGACTGCGGTGGGCACGTCGTGCCCGACCCCCACCAGGACGGTGGCCCGGCCTCTCACCTCGTCGATGGTCAGCTCGGTGACGGCCCGCCGCTCCTTCGGGGTGAGCGCGTAGAACTCCCCGGTGTTGCCGTTGGGCGTGACGATGCGGACGCCGCCGTCGAGGAGCCGCCGCAGCAGCGCCCGGTGGGTGTCCTCGTCGATCGTCCCGTCCTCCGCGAACGGGGTCACGGGGATCGCCACGACGTCGGCGAGGGCCGCCTTGAGCGGGATGAGGTCCATGCCAACTGGCCTTTCGTCGATGTGGTTCACGCCTGGCCGCCCTCGATGGCGTCGGCGGCGGTGCCGGCCGAGCCGTCGGGGAAGGCGCGGCGCACGAACGACGCGATGTGTTCGTGGAGAGCGGCCGCCGCGCCCGGGGCGTCCGCGCCGAGCGCGAGCCGCAGGATCTCCCGGTGCTCGGCCGCCTCGTGCTCCCAGGACGGGTTGCTGGTCCACGCCACGGTGGAGACGAGCGCCGCCTGGTCGCGGACCTCGTCGAGCATCCGGCCCAGCAGCGGGTTGCCGCACGGCAGGTACAGGGCGCGGTGGAAGTCCCGGTTGGCCAGCGAGCGTTCGGCCTTGTCGGGCGCCGAGTCGGCTCGTTCCAGGGCGTCTTGGGCCGCGTCGAGGGAGGCTCCGCAGGCGATCGTGCGGCGCAGCGCCTCCGGTTCGAGCAGCAGCCGTACGTCGTAGACCTCGCGTGCCATCTCGGCGTCCACGAGCCGGACGGTGGCGCCCTTGTACTGGCTCATGACCACCAGGCCGGTGCCGGCGAGCGTCTTCAGCGCCTCGCGTACCGGCGTCTTCGACACCCCGAACCGCGCGGCGAGTTCGGTCTCCACGAGTGCCTGCCCCGGCTGGAGCCGGCCCGTCAGGATCGCGTGCTTGATCGCCTCCAGCACGAACTGCGTCCTGGACGGGATCGGGGTGGGCGCAAAAGTCATGAAGGGCTCTCGCATCTCGCGTATCGCGTCTCATATATGACGTACGAAGTACGACGCGATGAAGCTAAAGCGGGCGAGATGTTTCGTCAACGCTTCGGACAGAAGAAGTTCGCTCGACTTTCCGAGCGCCATGCGGCGCGGCGGGCAGGGACGTTGACCGGGACGTGATCCACGGGACGCCGGGGCGCAGGTCGGAGCGGGCGCGGGCGGGGGGCGCGGGGGCAGGCGCGGGGCGGGCGCTAGAGGGGGCGCGGGAGGGGCGCGGGAGGGGGCGCGGGGCGGGCCCGGGAGGGGCGATGAGGCGGGCGGTGGGGCCGCCGGTCCGGCCGTGCTCAACGGCCGCCTGCAGTGAGGGCGTACGGGCCGCGCGCTCCTCGCCGCGGGCATGCCGACGACCGGCGGGAGGTCAGGTCTCCCGCCGGTCGTCGTGTCGGGGCAGCCGGTGCGGCCCGTACCGGAATCCGGTACGGGCCGTCTCATGCCCCGACGGGCGTCATCCAGTCCGGCACGTGCGGGCCGTCGTCCGGCCCGTCCGGCCCGTCCGGCTCACCCGGCGATACGTCCCAGCGCGCCGGAGACGGCCGCGAGGTCGGAGTCGGAGGCCAGTCCGGCGTGGTAGAGCCGGAGTTCGGTGGCGCCCAGGGACGCGGCGTGGGCGGCGTCGCGCTCCAGCGTGGCGGGGCTGCCGCCCATGCCGGAGACCACGCCGAAGTTGGCGGCGAGCACGCCCCGGTGGTCCGCGAAGGGCCCGAGGACCGCCTCGCGGGCGGCGTCGCCCCCGGTGCACGGCAGCACCACGCCGTCGGCGACGGAGAGGATGTGCGCGGGGTCGACGCCGACGTTGGCGCCGGTCCGGTGGAACGCCGGGTCCGCGTGCAGCAGGACCTGGAAGCCCTCCCCGGCACCTGGTCCGGCCACCGCCCCGGCCGCGGTCTCCCGTACGGCGGCGACGGCGGCCTCCTGGAGGCCGTGGGCGACCTCGCGGCGCCATCCGAGGGTGGCCGCCGCGGTCTCGTCGCCGAGCAGATCCGCCACTCCCGCCCAGCCGGCGGCGGGTTCGGTTCCCGTCCACACCGGTTCCAGCGCGCGGCGGACGGCGGTGCGCAGTCCCTCCGGGTCGAGCCCGTGCCGGGCGTACCCGGCGGCGCACTCCGCGCAGAAGCAGAGCGACATCAGGTACTGGGCCGCCTCACCGAGCGTCACCCCCTGGACCTTGTCGTGGGCGTGCAGGTGCGCGAAGCCGTACCAGCCGCACGACTCCAGCTCGGTGCCGCGCGCGCCGGGGCGGGTGGCCGCCTCGGCGGCCAGGTCGACGAGGAGGGCGCGGACCTCGGGCCGGGCGATGCACGGGGCCCACGGATAGCGGTCCCCGTAGGCGTTGACCACGGACGTCTCCGGGAACTCCTCGCCGAGGCGGGAGTTGTGCGCGAGGACGACCCAACTGTGCACCTGGAGACCGGCGTCGGAGAGCGTCTCGGCCGCCGCCGCCCAAGGGTCCTCGCCGGGAGTCCACTTCTGCCTTCTGGGCGCCAACTCCCGCCCCGCCCACCGCTTCTCGTCCGGCGGGTAGAGCACCGCCGCGTACGAGGCGGTGACGATCCGGGTCGCGGGGTGACGCGGGGTGAGCGCCCGGGTGGAGTGGTACGCCGAGGCGAGGGTCACCTGCTGGACGCCGAGGTCCGCGATACGGCCGGCGGCGTCCGGGTCGCCGACGACGTCCCAGGGGTAGAGGAACGCCGAGGTCTTCACGCGCCGCCTCCCACGGCGCGCTCCGCCAGCAGGGCCCGGCCGTCGTCGATGATCTGGGCGAGCTCCTTGACGTGCGCGGCGGGCGGCTCGGTGAGCGGGGTGCGCACCTCGCCGACGTCGAGTCCCTGGAGCCGTACGGCGGCCTTGACCAGGGAGACGGCGTAGCCGCGCCCCTTGGCGCGCAGTTCGACCAGCGGCCGGTAGAACCGGTCCAGCAGGGCGTCGGCGAAGGCGTCGTCGCCCGATTCGAGCGCGCGGTAGAAGGCGAGCGCGATGTCGGGGGCGAAGGCGAAGACGGCGGAGGAGTAGAGCGTGACCCCGATGCCCCGGTAGGCGAGCCCGGTGAGTTCGGCGGTGGGCAGCCCGTTGAAGTACAGGAAGTCGCCGCCGGGCAGCGCGGTGCGGACGGCGCTGACGATGCGCTGCATCAGGTCCAGGTCGCCGATCCCGTCCTTGAGGCCGATGATGCCGGGCGTGCGGGCCAGGGCGACGACGGTCTCGGGGGTGAAGACGGCGTTGTCGCGCTGGTAGACGATCGTCTCCAGGCTGGTCGCGGCGGCGAGCGCGGTGTAGTGCGCGAGCAGTCCCCGCTGGTCGGCGACGACGAGGTACGGGGGCATGGCGAGGAGCCCGTCCGCGCCGGCCGCCTCGGCGATCCTGGCGTACTCCACCGCCAGCGCGGTGCCGTAGCCGGCCCCGGCGACGACGGGGACCTGTCCGGCGGTCTCCTCGACGGCCGCGGCGACGACCCGCCCGAACTCGGCGGGGGTCAGCGCGTGGAACTCACCGGTGCCGCAGCAGGCGAAGACCGCCGCCGCACCGGCGTCGATGCCCGCCCGGACGTGACGGCGGAACGCGGCGAGGTCCACGTCCCCGTCCGGGCCGTACGCGGTGACGGGGAAGAAGAGCGGCCCGGCGACTGCGGTGAGCCGGGCGGCGAGGGGGGCTGAGGTCACGGGCGCTCCCTGAGCGAGTTCCGGGCGTACACAATTCTGATTGATGTCCATATTCATGAACGACGTCACGCTAGGGCAGCGCCCGGGGGCCGGTCAAGGCGGAAACCGCGACGGGTGGAGCGAGTTCGACGCACCCCCCACCTCTTGACGAGGAACGCCACCCGTCCCTACGTTGTCCACGCATGTGAATGTCGTCCATGGATCTGGCGTGTTGCGGTGCACTCCCCGCCGCGCCGAGGAGGCCCAGTGCCCGGTTTGCCCGCTCCCCGCACGATTCTGCTCACCGGAGCCGCCGGCGGTCTCGGCACGCTGATGCGCGAGCTGCTCCCGGCGTACGGATACGAGCTGCGCCTCTTCGACCTCGTGCCGGTCGAGGGCGAGCCCGACGCGATCGTCGCCGACCTGGCCGACCGGGAGGCGCTGCGCGAGGCGGTACGCGGCGTCGACGCGATCATCCACCTCGCCGGCATCTCGCTGGAAGCCTCCTTCGACAAGATCCTGCGCGCCAACATCGAGGGCACCTACAACCTTTACGAGGCGGCCCGCGAGGAGGGCGTGCGCCGGATCGTGTTCGCCTCCTCCAACCACGCGATCGGCTGGACCCCCGCACCGGCCGCCGGCGAGCCGCTCATCCCCGTCGACACGCCCCGGCGCCCCGACACCTTCTACGGCCTCTCCAAGTCCTTCGGCGAGGACCTGGCCCAGCTCTACCAGGACAAGCACGGCATCGAGACCGTCTCGGTCCGCATCGGCTCCTGCTTCCGCGAGCCGACCTCGGTGCGGATGCTCTCGGTCTGGATGAGCCCCGAGGACGGCGCCCGCCTCTTCCACGCCGCGCTCACCGCCCCGGACGTGGCCCACACGGTGGTCTACGGCTCCTCCGCCAACACCCGGCTGTGGTGGGACCTGTCGGCCGCCCGCGCGCTCGGGTACGAGCCGGAGGACGACTCGGAGCGGTTCGCGGAGAAGCTGGTCGCCGAATTCGGTGAGCTGGACCCGGCCGACCCGGCCCAGACGCACGTCGGCGGACCGTTCGTCACCGACCCGCCGATCTGGCCCTACTGAGCCTCCGGACCGGGCGGCACCGGGGGCGCGCGCCCCCCCTCCGGCGCGCTCCCCCGAACGGGTGCGGGCTCGGAAGGGGGAGGGAAGGGACGGAAGGTAAGGGAACGGCAAAGCCGGGTCGTTCGTTACCCCGGTCATGACCGCAATGACCCCCGGCTCGAACATCCCTCTCTCCGCCGTCCGCGTGGCGGTGGACGTCGCCGCCCCGGTGCGGCTCGACGTCTCGGGCCTGCTGCTCTCCGCCGACGGCAAGGTCCGCTCCGACGACGACTTCATCTTCTACAACCAGCCCTCGGGCCCCGGAGTGACCTACCGCTCCGGCGGCGGCACGGCGCCGGACTCGATCGTGGTGGACACGGCGGCGGTGCCGCCGGGGATCGAGAAGATCGTCGTCACCGCGAGCCCCGACGCGGCGGGCCAGACCTTCCAGGGCATCGAGCCCACCGCCACCGTGCGCGACGCCGACAGCGGCAGCGCCCTCGCGACCTTCACCCCGCCGCGTCTGGGCACCGAGACGGCACTCGTGGTCATCGAGATCTACCGCCGCCAGGGCGCCTGGAAGGCCCGCGCGGTCGGCCAGGGGTACGCCAACGGTCTGGCGGGCATCGCCACGGACTTCGGCGTGACGGTCGAGGAGCCCGCCGCCCAGGCCGCTCCCCCGGCCCCGGCCGCGCAGGCCGCTCCCCCCGCCCCGGCCGCGCAGGCGTATCCGCAGGCCGCTCCCGTGGATCCGAGGATCGCGCCGCCGATGCCGCCGATGCCGCCCGCGCCCCCGGCCGCCGCGCCGGCCGCCTCGGGGAAGATCAATCTCGACAAGGGCCGGGTCAGCCTCCAGAAGAACCAGACGGTCTCGCTGGTCAAGGGCGGCCGTCCGCTGCTCTCGCAGGTCAAGATGGGCCTCGGCTGGGAGCCCGCGTTCCGGGGCAAGGACATCGACCTGGACGCCTCGGTGATCGCCTACGGCCCCGACCGCAAGCACCTGGACAGCTGCTACTTCGGCAAGCTGTCCATCCTCAACGGCGCGATCAAGCACTCCGGCGACAACCTCACCGGCGAGGGTGCGGGGGACGACGAGGTGATCGTCGTGGATCTCGGCCGCATCCCCGCGGAGGCCACCGGTCTCGTCTTCACGGTGAACTCCTTCACCGGCCAGAAGTTCACCGAGGTGGCGAAGGCGTACTGCCGGCTGCTCGACGCGGCCACCGGCGAGGAGCTGGTCCGCTTCGACCTGAGCAGCACGGAGCCGCAGACCGGGGTGATGATGGCCAAGCTGATCAAGCAGTTCACCGGCGAGTGGGAGATGACCGCCATGGGCGAGTACGTGAAGTCACGCACCGTACGCGGCATGGTGAAGCCGGCGGCGGCGGCGCTCTAGCCGTACGCAGGTGGGCCGTCCGCCGCTCGGTGCGCGACGGGAGCGGCCCCGGAAAGGCTTCCGGGGCACCTGGTGTCTCTCAGGTGCCCCGGTTCCGGGTGTCCTCCGGCGGACGGCCGCTCGTGCCCCGGACATGTCCGTCCGACACGTCCTTGGCGCTCTCAGAGCTTGGTCAGCTTGGAGTACGGGCTGAGGATCCTCCCCTGACGCCCGGCGAAGTCGATCAGGACTGCGTCGTTGTCGCCCTCGACAGCGAGAACCCGCCCGAGGCCGAACTGGTCGTGCGACACCCGGTCGCCCACGTCGAAGCATTCGACCGGTGGGGCCGCCTGGGCCGGGCGGTTGAAGGGACTGGAAGGCAGGTGACGCCGGGATCCGGCTGACTGTTTCATTACCTTGAGTATGCGCCACCCGGACGCCCGGCGCTATGCCCGTTCCCGCCCTCGGCCCAGTAGTGCCGCATTCGTGATGCGCCCGCGACCAGGGCCGGTCGCCGCCACGAAGCGCTTCGGACGGCGCGGCCGCCCGGGTCATCGGTCCGGAAAGACCCCCGAAGGTGTGGCGGTTCGGCCGGTGTCCGGCGGAACGCCGGGCCCCCGGCATGCCCGATCCGCCGTGCCCCCGGCGGGCGACGCCCGTACGGCCCCACCCCACCCGGCCGGACCCCACCCGGCCGGACCCCGTAGGCCCGGCCTCCCGCTCCCGGCGTCGGTCCCGCCCTCCACCGGACATCGCAGGGGCCCCGGACATCGCAGGGGCCCCGGACATCGCACGGACCACCGGACGCCGTGCGGGCTGTAATGCCCGAGTAACGGCCTCTGCCTAACGTCCGGGCTCCCCCGTACCGTCCCTGGAGGAGCACCCCCGATGCACCTGCCCCGATCGTCCCGGCGCAGATCCGCCGCGCTGGTGGCCGCCGCGCTCACCGCCGCCGGTCTGCTGATCGGCCCCCCGGCCGCGGCCGCCGACGCCGCGCCGTCCCCGAAGGTCGACTCCGCCCTGCTGGCCGCCGTCGACGGCGGCGGCGACGCGACCTTCTTCGTCACGCTGAAGGACCGGGCGGACCTGTCCTCCGCCAAGAAGCAGAAGTCCCACGCGGCACGCGCCAAGGCGGCCTACGGCGAGCTGCGCGCACACGCCGAGTCCAGCCAGAAGTCGCTCGACTCTTTCCTCGACAAGGAAAAAGTGAGCCACGAAGGTTACTGGATCGCGAACACCGTCAAGGTGACCGGTGACCAGGACCTGATCAATCGGCTGGCGAAGCGCTCGGACGTCGCGAGCATCGTCAAGGAGCAGCACTACCAGCTCGACGACATGGAGACGTCCGACGCGAAGATCACCACGTCGCGCACCAACCCCTCAGCCGCGGGTTCGTCGGCCAAGAGCGCCACGGACTCCTCCGCGAACGGTGACACCACCCCCGAGTGGGGTGTCGCCGACATCAACGCCGACGACGTCTGGAACCAGTACGACGACCGCGGCGAGGGCATCGTCATCGCGAGCGTCGACTCGGGCGTGCAGTTCGACCACCCCGACCTGGTGGCCCAGTACCGGGGCAACAACGGCGACGGCACCTTCACCCACGACTACAACTTCTACGACCCGTCGGGGACCTGCGCCGCCGACGGCACCCCCTGCGACAACAACGGTCACGGCACCCACACGATGGGCACCATGGTCGGCAAGAACGGCATCGGTATCGCCCCGAACGCCAAGTGGATCGCCGCCAAGGGCTGCGAGTCGAGCCAGTGTTCGGACGAGTACCTGCTCGCCGCGGGCCAGTGGATCCTCGCGCCGACCGACCACAACGGGCAGAACCCGCGCCCAGACCTGGCGCCGAACATCGTCAACAACTCCTGGGGCGGCGGCGACACGACGTTCTACCAGGACATCGTCGAGGCCTGGAACTCCGCGGGCATCTTCGAGGCGTTCGCCGCCGGCAACGACGGTGACGGCACCACCTGCTCCACCGCGCACGCCCCCGGCTCGCAGGCACCCTCCTACGGCGTCGGCGCGTACGACTCCAGCGGCACCATCGCCGACTTCTCCGGCTTCGGCCCCTCGCTGGTCGACGGCTCGGCGAAGCCGAACATCTCGGCGCCCGGCGTCGCGGTCGAGTCGACCTGGCCCGGCTCCTCGTACAACACCGAGTCCGGTACGTCGATGGCCACCCCGCACGTCGCGGGCGCGGTCGCTCTGCTCTGGTCGGCGGCCCCGTCGCTGATCGGCGACATCCAGGGCACGCGTGACCTGCTCGACCAGGGTGCCCGGGACGTCGACGACACCCACTGCGGTGGCACCGCCGACATGAACAACGTCTGGGGTCAGGGCAAGCTCGACATCCTCGCCTCCGTCGACAAGGCCCCGCACACCGCCGGCACCGTCAGCGGCAAGGTCACCGACAAGGCCACCGGCACCGTCCTCTCCGGCGTCGTCGTCAAGGCCGTCAACGCCACCTACGGCACCCGCACGGTCACCACCGGCACCGACGGCACCTACCGCCTGTCGCTCAACACGGGAACCTACGACTTCTCGCTCAGCGGCTACGGCTACGCGACCGCCCAGGTCGCCGGCGTGGAGGTCACCGAGAACCAGGCCCTGACGCAGGACCTCGCGCTCTCCGCCGTCGCCTCGCACAAGGTCACCGGCACCGTCCTCGACGTCACCGGCAAGGCGCTCCCCGGCGCGACCGTCGAGCTGACCGGTTCGCCCGTCCCGTCGGTCACCACCAACGCCAAGGGCACGTACACGCTGCCGAAGGTCGCCGAGGGCTCCTACACCCTGACCGTGAAGCCGACCGCGCCGATCCTGTGCAACGGCGTCTTCACCGGCTCCACCACCGTCGCCGCCGCCGACCTGACCAAGGACGTCCAGGTCCCGGCCCGCGCCGACGCCGCCGGCAACAGCTGCGCCCCGGCCACGTACTCCTGGATCGCGGGCTCGAAGAAGGTCGCCCTGACCGGTGACGAGGACGCCACGACGATCTCGCTGCCCTTCTCGGTGAAGCTGTACGGGGTCTCGTACTCCACCACCTCCGTCACCACCGACGGCATGCTGAACTTCCTGGCGCCGCGCATCGGTGACTACACGAACACCGCGCTGCCGACCGAGTACAACCCCAACGGCTTCGTCGCCCCGCTCTGGGACGACCTGACGCTCGACAAGAAGTCGTCCGTGCAGACCGCCACCACCGGCACCAAGGGCAGCCGTAAGTTCGCCGTCGTCTGGAACGACGCGGCCTACGCGAACGGCACCACCGGGCGCGCCACCTTCGAGGCCGTCTTCGACGAGGCCACCGGCGCGGTGACCCTGCAGTACAAGTCGGTCGCGGACCAGGGTGCGGGTGCCACCGTCGGCATCCAGAACCAGGCCGGCACCGACGCCCTCCAGTACGCCTACAACCAGTCGGTCATCACCGCCGGTTCGGCGATCCGCTTCACGCAGGGAGCCAAGTGATGAGAACCCTCCACTCGCGGCGGGGCATTCAGCTCGCCTCCGCCCTCGTCGCCGCCGGGCTCTGCCTGAGCGTCGCCCCGCAGGCCCTGGCCGCCGACGACAGTGCCGGTGTCATGAAGCTGACGGCGGCCCAGGCACAGCGGCTGACCGCCGACGTTGCCCTCGACCCGTACGGTGACGCCGCCGAGAACCAGGTCAGCCCCCAGGCCGAGGACGCGCCCGCGTCCGGCGCCGGCACGGACGCGACGCCCTCCGGCTCCGGCTCGTCGCTGGACGGCGCGTCCACCGACGGCGCCACCGACGCCGCCGCCCCGGTCACCTTCACCGGCACCTCCTCCCTGGAGGGCGTGCGGGGCATGGGCGCGACCGTGCCCGTCGGGAAGAACGGGAACTACCTCACCGTCCACAGCCGGGGCAACGTGCAGCTGCACTCCGCCGACGGCGAGTCCGTATGGGAGCGCACCAACACCTCGTACTACACGGACTGGCAGGTCAAGCCGCTGCGCCCGTGGCAGACCGAGCCGTTCCCGGTGCGGATCATGATGGGCTACAACGCGGTCTCGCCGTTCGCGCCCTCCTCCGACTCCGGTTACTCGACGGGCGACCTGACCGGTGACGGCGTCGACGACATCGTCTTCTCGGCGAGCGTCGGCATCGCGTCCTACCGCCCGTTCACCTCGCCCGGCTCGTCACTGCCCAACGGCACGTTCGTGACGATCCTCGACGGCAGGACCGGCAGGACGGTGTGGTCGAAGCTGTACGACTACGCCACCATGGTCAAGATCGTCGACGGCACGCTGCTCGTCGCCGACTCCCCCCGGATGAACATGAACTCGCCGGCCGCCGACACGGCGAAGCTGTACGGCATCCGCTTCTCGTCCGCGGACGGCAAGCTGACCCCGTCGTCGACGTGGACGTACGACACCGGTGAGGCGGGGGACTCCGCCTGGGGCGACATCCAGGACCTCGGCAAGGGCAGGGTCGCCGTCTCCTGGGACCGCGCCAAGTCCGGCACTGTCGAGGGGCGGGGTCACACCCTCGCCCTGAACGTGGCGGACGGCTCGGTCGCCTGGCAGACCGACAGCGTGCTCTACAGCCGCCAGCTGCGCGTCGACACCGGCCGCAAGCGGCTCGTCGCCGTCGAGCAGGCCGACGTCAACGACGCGGTGAAGTACGAGATCGTCGTCTACGACTTGAAGAACGGCAACCGCTCGACGCTGGACAGCCGCGTCAACGTGCTGCCCACCGCCCTGACGATCGGTGACCTCACCGCCAAGGCGGGCGACGAGTACGCGGTCGCCGAGTCCTCCCTGGACAACTACCTCCAGGTGAACGCCAACACGGTGCGCGTGGTGAACGGCGACGCCCCCGGCAAGCTGCTCTGGTCGCAGACGACCAAGCGCGACGCCGAGAACAACCAGAACGGCCCGAGCGTCTGGCGTCTCCAGGTCGCCGACGGCAAGCTCGTCGCCGCGGGCGAGGACGACCGCGAGATCTCCGGATCGCAGAACCCGGGCGGCGCGCGCTTCGCCGCGACGACCGTGTACTCGGGCAAGGGCGCCCTCGTCTGGCAGAACAAGGGCCTCAGCGGCGCGCCGATGTACCAGGACGTCTTCAGCGACGCCGCGGGCACCCACGTCCGCGTCGTCGACCAGAGCCAGAACATCCGCACCTTCAAGCTCACCAACGGCAAGCAGGAGAACATCACCCCGCTCCAGGCGGACATCTCCTACGCGCAGACCGCGGACGTGAACAAGGACGGCAAGTCCGACGTCGTGATGGCCGGTTCGTCGGACGGCGTGTGGGCCTACTCCGGTCCCTCGCTCCTCTCCGGCAAGCCCGAGAAGCTGTGGCGTGCCACCGTCCCCGGCGCGGTGCACGACATGCGGAAGGGTGACGTCAACGGCGACGGCAAGGACGAGATCGTCGTCGCCGCCGACTCCGCCGTCGTCGTCCTGAACGCGAAGAACGGCAAGACGCTGGCCACCATCGACAGCGGCGGCCAGTTCGTCCACTCCGTCGAGCTCGCCGACCTCGACGGCGACGGCGAGCAGGACATCGTCGTCCCGACGAACACCCTGAACGCCTACTACGGCGACGGGCACAGGATCTGGTCGTACGCGGCGCCCGAGGACCTCGGCGACGTGGTCTTCTCCGACCCGTCGGTCCAGGACGGCAAGGTCTACACCTCGTACTCCAAGGCCGGCTCGATCGGCCTGGCCGACCCGGCGGCGAACGCGGTCGCGCTCAACGCCAAGACCGGCAGGACGAAGTGGAGCATCGCGCCGAAGGCCCCGGCCGTCTCGACCGACGGGGTCATCCACGCCGCGCTCACCTACCAGGGCACCTTCGCCTCCCCGGAGATCCCGTACGCGGACGGCCACGCGGTCGCCTACACGTGGGAGATCCAGGCGCAGCCGTTCGCCAACTCCACCGATAGCCCGTCTCCGCACACCTACCTGGAGATCCGTGACGGCCGCACCGGTGAGGTCGTGCACTCCGCGACCATGGGCGGGCTGTGGACGCACGGCGGCTTCTTCACCGACGGCGGCAGCCTCTACGAGGCGGGCACCTCGTCCTTCCGGAGGTACTCCGGTGAGGGCACCGAGGACGCCCTGGCCTCGGTGATCGGCCAGACCTACAACGGCGCGTTCGCCACCGGGCCCGGCGGTCGGAAGCTGCTGATCGCCGGCAGCGAGGGTTCCATCTCCGCCTACGCCGGGGACGCGGACTTCTTCGAGAGCGGCCAGTCCTTCCAGTCGACCCTCGGCGACGCCGGCCTGATCGGCGCCCGCAACTTCCTCGCCGCCGACCTCGACGGCGACGGCACCGACGAGGTGGTCTCGCTCCAGGGTGACGACTACGGCCTCGACCGGCTCGCCGAGGACCTCGGCGGCCGCTACCTGGTCGACGACAACGGCATCCACCAGGTCGCCACGTACAAGCTCTCCTGACCCACGGGCTGACGCCCCGACGTGACACCGACCCCCCGGGCCTCGCCCGGGGGGTCCACCACGTGTTCGATTACAGTGCATCCTGATGAACGCGCAACGACCGGACAGCACGACTTCCGCCGCGCCGTTGCTGCGCCTGCACCTGCTCGGCGGATTCCACGCCACCCGTGACGGCGGCCCCGAGCTCGCCGACCGGTGGCCGCGCCCCGGTGCCCGCGCGCTGGTGAAGCTCCTCGCCGTCGTCCCCGGCCACCGCCTCCACCGCGAGGAGGCCATCGCCGTCTGCTGGCCCGACGCCGACCCGAAGGCCGCCGCAGGCAGCCTGCGCGTCGCCCTGCACGCCGCCCGCCGCGCGCTGGAACCCGAACTCGCCCCGCGCGCCACCTCCTCGTACCTGGTCTCCGACGGGGCGCTCCTCCATCTCGACCCGGCCACCGTGTGGATCGACGCCGACGAGGCCGAGGCCTCGGCCCGCACCGCCCTCGCCGACGGCGGCGTCGACGAACTGTCCGCCGCGCTCGACCGGTTCACCGGCGAGCTGCTGCCGGAGGACCGGTACGCGCGCTGGGCCGACGACCGGCGCGGCCGGCTCACCCTGCTCCGCGAGCAGCTGCTGCTCCGGCTCGCCGGGCGGCACCTGGAGCGGGGCGCGGCGGCCGAGGCGGCGGCCGTCGCCGAACAGGTCCTCGCGGGCAGCCCCGCCGAGGAGCTGGCCCACCGCATCCTCATCGAGGCCTGGCTGCGCCAAGGGCTGCGGCGCCGGGCCGTGCACCAGTACCACGTGTGCCGCGAGGCGCTCGACACCGAACTCGGGGTACGGCCGGGGCCGGAGACGGAGCGCCTGCACCGGGCCGCGCTGGCCGCCGCCCCCGCGCCGGTACCCGCCACTCCGCTGCTCCCGGCCCCGCTGAGGGCGGCGACCGCGGCGCCGCTGCGGGGCCGCGACGCGGTGCTCGGCCGTCTCCTCGCGGCGAAGGGCCCGCCCCTCACCCTGCTCACCGGTGAGGCGGGGGTGGGGAAGACCCGCCTGGTCGGCGAGGTGGCGCGGCGGGCCGCGTCGGCCGGTACGGCGGTGCTCTGGGGCGGCGGCCAGGACGCCGGGGGTCACACGCCGTACGGGGCGTTCGCGGAGGCGCTCGACGGCTGGCTCGCCGAGCACAGCGCGGACGAGCGGGCCCGGGTCGGCGCCGAGTACCCCGAACTGGCCGCGTTCCTGCCGTCGTTGGGGCAGGTGGGAACGACCGGCGAGCGCAGCCCGGAGGAGGAACGGGACCGGCTGTTCCGGGCGAGCACCGCTCTCCTCGGCGATCTGGCGGCGGTCCGGCCGGTACTGGTGGTCCTCGACGACCTGCACAGCGCCGACTCCGGTTCGTACCAGCTCCTCGGCCATCTGGCCCGGCGGGCGGTGCAGCGGGGGACGGCGCTGCGTTTCCTGGCGACCTACCGCGAGGAGGAGCTTCCCGACGGCGACGCGCGCCGCTCGGTGGTGGCCTCCCTGATGCGCCAGCGCCTCTCCGTGCGCGAGGAGTTGGAGCGCCTCGACAAGGAGGCGTGCCTGGCGGTGGTACGCGACGCGGGCGGCGGGGAACCGCACGACGACGGGGCCCACCGGGTGTGGGAACTCTCCCTCGGCAACCCGCTCTTCGCCCTCGAACTCGCCCGCGACCTGCCCCGCGGCGACATGGGCGACTACGCCCCCGAGGGGGTGCGGGACCTGGTGGCCGACCGGCTCGAACGGCTCGACACGGACGCCCGCCGCCTGGTCGAGGCGCTCTCGGTGGCCGGTGGTGACGCCGCCCTCTCCGAACTGCTCGACGTCGGCGAGCACGGCCTCAACCCGCAGGTCTCCGGCGCGGCGGCGGCCGACGCCCTGGAGCGCGCCATCGCCGCCTCGCTCGTCGAGGAACGGCAGGTGGTGGTGGCCGGACGGCCCGAGGCCGGGGTCGCCTTCCGCCATCCGCTGGTCCGGCTGACCTGCTACGAGCAGCTGGCCGTGGTCCGCCGCAGGCAGCTGCACGCCGCGTTCGCGCAGGCGGTCCAGCGGCGACGGCCCGACGCCGTCGACACCCTCGCCTCCCACTTCGCGCGCGCCGACGACCCGCGCGCCGCCGAGTACCTGCGCCGGGCCGCCGAGCGGGCCGCTGCCCTGTACGCCAACGACGCCGCCGACCGCTACTACCGCGACCTGGTGGCCCGCCTCGACGTCGACGCGGCCCGCGCTCGGCTCGCGCACGCCCATGTCCTGCGCAGGATGGGCCACTTCGAGCAGGCCGCAGGGGCTGTCCGGCTCGCCCTCGCCGAGTTCGAGCGGCGCGGCGACCACGACGACGCGGTCCTCGCGGCGGCGCTGCTCGCCGAGACGCTCGCCAAGACGAGCGGCCCGGACACCGGTCTGCGGATCCTGCGGGACCACCCGGTGACCGAGGACACCGCACCGGAACCGGCCGCCGGCCACTTCCTCGCCCTCTCCCTCATCCGCTGCGTCCAGGGGCGGTACGCGGCCGGGGCGGAGGCTGCCCTGGACGCCCTGGCAGCCGCCCGGAACGTGCCGGGAACCCGCGGCCAGGGCCTGTCGGCCCGCGCGTTCGGCCTGCGGGCCGCCAACCTCGGCCTCGCCGGCCACCTCGACCAGGCACGCGAGGCGGGCGACCGGGCCCTGGCCCCGGCCGAGGCGTACGGGGACCCGACGCTGCTCGGTACGGTCCTGTCGACACTGCGGGAGAACGCGCGGCGGGCCGGCCGGCTGCGCGAGGCCGTCGAGATCGGCGCCCGCGCGCTCGGTCTGGCCAAGCAGTCCGGCGATCCGACGGCCGCCGCGTTCGAGCGCGGGAACCTCGCCGAACTCCGCCTGCTCCTCGAAGAACCCGAACCCGCCCGCGCCCTCGCCGAACAGGCCGTGGCGGGCGCGGAGGCGTACGAGGCCTGGTGCCTCCCCTACGCCCTGGCCACGATGGCCCGGGTACGGGCGTTCCTGGGCGACCCGGCGGAGGCCGCCGCCCTCCTGGACCGCGCCGGCGCGACCGCCGGCGCCCTCGGCGACCGCCAGGCCGAGTACGAGGTGCGCACCGCCCGCGCCGAATCCGCCCTGCGCGCACGCCGTCCCGACGACGCGCTGCGTGCCCTGGACGGCCACCCCGGCGACGCCCCGGTCCTGGTGGCCTGGGCGGAACTCCTGTCGGGACGCCCCGGGAGTGCCCTGCGCCTCGCCCGCGCCGAGGTGACCCGGTCCGAGAGCACCGGGGAACGCCTCGCCGAGGTGGAGGCCCGGATCGCCCTCGGCGCCGCGCTCTCCCTGCTCGCCCGGGAGCGGGAGGGCACCCTCGCCCAGGAGCGGGAGGGCGCCAGGGAGCTGGCCCGCGCCGAGACCCTGGCCGGGACACTGCCGTACCCGGCGGGGGCCAGCAGGACCGGGCGGGCGCGGGCGTGGCTGCGTGAGGCGCGGCGCGGGTGACGAGGCCGGGGCGGGCCGGGCATGAAGCGCCCGGCCCGGCCCGCCTGCGAGCACGGGCGACTACTTGTTCGGCTGACGCTTCCAGGGACCGGTGATGGCGAGCATGATGCCGGGGGTCTGGATGTTGGCGAAGAGCGTCTTGCCGTCGGGCGAGAAGGTGACGCCGGTGAACTCGCTGTACGCGGGCGCCTCGGCCGTGCCCTCGTTCAGCTCGTTGCGCGCGATGGGGTAGGTGGCGCCGCTGTCGGTCGCCCCGAAGAGGTGCTGGACACCCTCGCCGTCCTCGGCGATGACCAGGCCGCCGTAGGGCGAGACGGTGATGTTGTCCGGGCCGTCGAAGGCGCCGTCCTTCGACGGGTCGGGGTTGACGCCGAGGAGCACCTTGAGGGTGAGGGTGCGGCGCTTGGGGTCGTAGAACCAGACCTGGCCGTCGTGCTGGACGGGGCTCTCCGAGCGGGCGAACGAGGAGACGATGTAGACGCCGCCGTCGCCCCACCACATGCCTTCGAGCTTGCGGGCGCGGGTGACCTCCGTGTCGGTGAACTGCTTGCGCACGGAGACCGTCCTGGCATCGCGGTCCGGCACGTCGACCCAGTCGACGCCGTACACGGTGCCGATCTTCGTGGCGCGGGACAGGTCGTCGACGAACGCGCCGCTCTTGTCGAAGCACTTGGTGGCCTGGAGGACACCGGCGTCGTCGGCGAGCGTACGGAGCTTGCCGCGGCCGTGCTTGAAGCCGTGCGGCGGGACCCAGCGGTAGAGCAGCCCGTTCGGGGTGGCCGCGTCCTCGGTGAGGTAGGCGTGGCCGCGCTGCGGGTCGATGACGACGGCCTCGTGGGCGTACCGGCCGAAGGCCTTGACCGGGCGCGGGTCGCGGTTGGCGCGCTTGTCGTAGGGGTCGACCTCGAAGACGTAGCCGTGGTCCTTGAGGAGGCCGTTCTTGCCCGCCTTGTCCTCGGTCTCCTCGCAGGTCAGCCAGGTGCCCCACGGGGTCGCGCCGCCCGCGCAGTTGGTGGACGTACCGGCGATGCCGACCCACTCGGCGGTGTGGCCGCCCGGACGGGTCTCCACGACGGTGCAGCCGCCGGCCGCGACCGGGTCGTAGACGAGGCCCTCGGCGAGCGGGACCGGGTGGGCCCAGCCGGAGCGGACACCGCTCAGCTCGTGGTTGTTGACCAGGAGCGTGACGCCGCGCGGACCCTCGAAGGCGGCGGTGCCGTCGTGGTTGGAGGGGGTGGTCTCGCCCGACTCCAGCTTGGTGACCCCGCTGTGCGTGATGATCCGGTACGAGAAGCCGGCAGGCAGCGCCAGGATGCCCTTGGGGTCCGCGATCAGCGGGCCGTATCCGGGCGCCTTGGAGTGGCCGTGGTCTCCGTGGTCGTGACCGTGCCCGTCGTGGTCGTCGTGACCGCCGTGGCCGTGTCCGTCGTGCTCCGCGGCGAGGGCACCGGGCGCGGTGGCCAGGGTGCCGACCACTCCGGTGAGGGCGATTCCGGCGCCGGCTACGGCGGACTGTCGGTTGAATTCCCTGCGCGTGAACGACATGACGGGCTCCTGTGCGGTGTCCGGGACGTTGGCGCGCTCACATTCGCGGCCCCAGACCAACTCCGCATGAACTCCAGGCGACTTGTGGCCACACCCTTGCCATGCAACGGACTCCCCCGGAGGCGCGAATGCGCGACTACCGCTCGCCGCGCCGGAGTCGGCTGCCGCCCGCACCACGAGCGACAGCCGACGCTCCGTCAGGAACTCTTGCGGGAGCGGGCCTTGAAGGCGGCCTTGCGCGCTTCCTTCGCCGTCTTCTTGTCTCCGTGCAGCCGCCCCATGGCGTCGAGCACCTCGGCGGTCGCCGGGTGGTCGACCCGCCAGATCTGGTCGAAGAAGTCGCCGTCCCGGCTGACGAGCCCTTCGACGAGTCCTTGCAGCTCCGGCACCTCGCCGTCGGCGTCCAGCTGTGCCGCGAGCGTGTCCACGGCCAGCCAGAAGACCATGGCCTCCGGCGGCGGCGGGACGTCCGCGGCGCCGTGCTCGGCGAGCCAGACCCGGGCGAGCCCGCCCAGCTCCGGATCGCCGAGCACCGCGCGCAGGGCGGGCTCGGCGGCGGGACCGGTGAGGGCGAGCGCCTGCTGGCAGTGGAGCCGGCGCAGCGGGGCGCCCTCGTCGTCGCCCCGGGCGGCGGCGAGCAGGTCGGCGGCGGTCGCGACGGCGTCGCCGTCCCCGCGTCCGGCGATCCACAGCCCGATCTCCGCCTGGGCGGCCGCCTCGGGGTAGTACGCGACACCGTCCAGGAGAGCGGCGGCGTCCTTGTCCGCGAGGTCGCCGACGGCGGGCGCGTCCACGCCCGCCTCCAGCATCCGGGACCGGATGCCGTAGAGCCCCAGCGGGGTGAGCTTGACCATGCCGTACCGGCTGACGTCGTCCTCGTCGCCGACAGGGTCGGCCGACGCCTCGCCCTCCTCGGACATCAGCGACTCGTCGACCGGGTGGTACTCGACGATCCCGATCGGTTCCAGCACCCGGAACTGGTCGTCCAGCCGCATCATCGCCTCCGACACCTGTTCCAGGATGTCGTCGGAGGGCTCGCCCATGTCGTCCGGGACGATCATGGACGCGGCGAGGGCGGGCAGCGGTACGGGACCGTCGCCGGGGCCGCCCTCGGAGAGGGTGAGGAGGTAGAGGTTGCCGAGCACGCCTTCGAGGAACTCGGCCTCGGCCTCCGGGTCCCAGTCCAGGGCGCCGAAGTCGACCGAGCCGTCCTCCCCGACCAGATCGGCGAAGTCGTCGAAGACCGGGGCGGTGGCGTCGGCGAAGGCGGCCTCCAGGCCGTCGAGCCAGACGGAGAGGACGTCGGCCGGCGAACCACCGGTCAGCAGGGCGAGGCTCTCCCCCTGCGTGGCGGTGCCCTCGGCGGACTCCGTCGCCCCGTCGCCCCCGTCACCGCCGCCGGCCGAGGAGTCGGAGTCGTCGGACGGATCGGTGACGTCGACCAGCCCGGTGTCCACGGCCAGGCGCCAGGCCTCGCTGGCGAGGGCGGCCCCGTCCTCGTCGGCGGGGAGGCCGAGGTGCTCGGCGGCTGCGGGGAGCTGCGCCTCGACGAGCTCACCGCCGGCGCCGACGCGCGTACCGGGCCCGGCCCAGCGGGCGAGGCGCACGGCCCGCACCAGCAGCGGCGCGGCCAGGGCGTCCCTGGCCAGTTCGGCCTCGGCGGGGAGCCGCACCGGCGGCAGGGTGGGACGCTCTGCGGACATCGGGGGTTCTCCTCGGCGCGTGCTCGGGTGCACGGGTGCGTACACGGTTCAGGCCGTCCAAGCCTAGTGCCGCCGACCGGCAGGGTTCGCCCAGTCGCCCCACGGACGGGAGAACCCCTTTCAGCGCGTTGACGAGCAGGTCCGAGGGGGCGGAGGGCGGGGCGCCGGTCGGCGCTCCCGCTCAGCCCGGCAGCTTCGTCCGCCAGGCCGTCATGTTCAGCTCGTCCATCAGCCGGAGGTCGTGGCCCACCAGCGGGACGTTCCGCGATCCCGTGTCCGGGGCCGCCGCGAGCTCCAGGGAGTCGCTCTCGATGAGGTCGCCGCCCTCCTTGGTCGAGACCCAGGCGAGGACGGACTTCATGGTCCCGCCGGGCTTCAGCGCGACCGACTCGGGGCCCAGGTCGGCGCCGAACATCGAGCGGCCCGGGTTGACCGGGACCGGCAGCCGGTCGCCGTTCTCGTCCAGGACCCGGACCGAGGGGTAGCCGTCGACCTGGTAGGGCTCGGTGCCGCAGTTGACGAGGGTCAGCACGACGGCGCGGGCGAACATGGCCGTCTCCACCGGCCCCATGTCCACCCGGACGCCGGAGTCGGGGCAGCCGCCGGTCGGGGTGGGGGCCGGGGCGGCCGTCGGGGTCGGGGAGGTCGGTGCGATGTCGCCGTACGGTACGGCCGAGGGGTCCAGGGTCTCCGCCGCGACCGGCCCGCCCGAGGAGGCCGGTGCGCGGGTGGCGGTCGGCGTCGGCGAGGGTTCGCCCTCCCCCGCCGGTACGAAGACCCCCGCGCAGCCGGTCAGGGCCAGCGCCCCCGCCCCGAGCAGCGCGGCGGCGCCGCTCCCCCGCCGTATCCGTTCACCCGCACGTGTGCGCATCCGCTCCCCTTGCCACTCTCCCCGACCCTTCCGGATCATGTGAGACGCCACCGCGTACCGAACCGTTCCGCCCGAACCTCCCCGGCGCGCTGAGCCGTTACGCCGTTACGCCCGAAGGTGCCCGATCCGCCCGCCGCGCGCGGGCCGTGTCCGCCATCGTTCAGATCCGCTACATCCTCGCGGCAAGCAGATCTTGCTGGACCCGGGCGCGCGGTCCTGCCGAGACTGCCACCATGACGTCGGACACCCACACCCCCCGGCCCCGCCCCTTCGGCCGCGCGCTCTGCGCGATGGTCACCCCGTTCACGGCCTCCGGCGCGCTCGATCCGGACGCCGCGGGCGCCCACGCCGCCGCACTGGTGCGCGGGGGCTGCGACGGGCTCGTCCTCAGCGGCACCACCGGCGAGTCCCCGACCACGTCCGACACCGAGAAGACGGCGCTGCTGCGGGCCGTACGGGAGGCGGTGGGTGACGGGGTACCGGTCCTGGCGGGCGTCGGCAGCGCGGACACCCGGCACACCGTGGAGCTGGCACGCGCGGCCGAGAAGGCGGGCGCGGACGGGCTGCTGGTGGTGACTCCGTACTACAGCAGGCCTCCGCAGGAGGCAGTGGAGGCGCACTTCCTGCGCGTCGCCGAGGCGACCGGGCTGCCGCTGATGCTGTACGACATTCCCGGCCGCACCGGCACCCGGATCGAGCCGGAGACCCTGCTGAGGCTCGCGGAGCATCCCCGCGTCGTGGCCGTGAAGGACTGCGCGTACGACATGCTCGGCACGACCCGGGTGCTCTCCCGCACGGGGCTCGCATACTACTCCGGCTGCGAGGAGCTCAACCTGCCCCTGTACGCGGTCGGCGGCGCGGGATACGTGAGCACCGTGGCCAATGTCGCGCCCCGTCACACGCGGGCACCGATCGACGCCTTCGACGCCGGACGCACCGGCGAGGCAGCCCGGCTCAACGCCCGCAACGCCCGGCTGACCGAGCTGATGATGGCGTCCGGGCTGCCCGGCACGGTCACCGCCAAGGCGCTGCTGGACCTCGGCCCGGTCCGTGAACCGCTGCGCCCCGCGGGCCGCGAGGCGGCCGAGGAGCTGCGAAGGGCACATGAGGAGCTTCTCGCCGGGTGACCCGGCGACCGGCGAGCATGCGGAACACGCCGTACGCGCCCTCACATTCCGCTCTTCCCTGCACGAACTCCCCGCCCCCGCACTCCTCTTGACAGTTTCTTGGCGAATGCATGCCCCTTACATGAAGGGTTCCTCGCCAGAGTGACGGACTACATGTGCACAGCATCCAGCACATGCTCCGCACGCGAACACCCATATCGCAGGGGGTTACATGAGAATCAGCCGCGCCAGAAGCCGCGCCGGACTGAGCATGGCAGCAACTCTGCCGCTGCTCGCCGGCGCACTCGCCCTGGGCATACCGTCCGCCAGCGCGGACTCCGCCCCGGGTGGGCGCGACGCGCTCCAGGGCACCAAGCCGGCCTGGGCGACCGCCCAGGCGGACCAGGGCGCCACGGCCGACAGCGGCAAGGTGAGCGTCCGGGTCCACCTCGCCGGGCGGGACGCGGCCGGGCTGGCCGCCTACGCCGCAGCCGTGTCCGACCCGCAGTCCTCCTCGTACGGGAAGTACCTGAGCGCCGAGCAGGCGCAGGCCCGGTTCGGAGCGACCCAGCAGCAGATCGACGAGGTCAGCCACTGGCTGACGTCGAACGGCCTGACCGTCACCGGCGCGAACCAGCACTACGTCTCCGCCACCGGTGACGTCGCCGCGGCCGAGAAGACGTTCAGCACGCAGCTGCACAACTACCGCAAGGGCAGCCGGACCTACCGCGCCCCGTCCGCGACGGCCTCCGTGCCCGCCGGGCTGGGCAAGGCGGTGCTGGCGGTGTCCGGTCTGGACAACGCGCCGCACAAGTCGAGCCAGGACGAGGTCCTGCCGCCGCCGGACGCGGTCTTCCGCAACGCGGGCCCCTTCTCCACGTACTACGGCTCGAACACCGCCTCGTCGCTGCCGAGCGCGTACGGGTCCAAGGTGCCGTACGCGGTCAAGGGCTACACCGGCAAGCAGCTGCGCTCCGCGTACGGTGCGGGCAGCTACACCGGCAAGGGCGTGACCGTCGCCATCACCGACGCGTACGCCTCGCCGACCATCGCGAAGGACGCCGCCGAGTACGCCAAGCGCAACGGCGACGCCCCGTACGCGAAGGGCCAGCTCCGCCAGGTGCTGCCGGCCGACTACACGGCGACCGAGGACTGCGGGGCGTCCGGCTGGTACGGCGAGGAGACCCTCGACGTCGAGGCCGTGCACGCCGTCGCGCCCGCCGCGGACATCGTGTACGTGGGCGGCGCCTCCTGCTACGACGCCGACCTGCTGGACTCGCTCAACAAGGTCGTCGACCACCGGCTCGCCGACATCGTCTCCAACTCCTGGGGCGACGTCGAGGCCAACGAGACCCCGGACATCGCGGCCGCGTACGACCAGGTGTTCAAGCTGGGCGCGGTCGAGGGCATCGGCTTCTACTTCTCCTCCGGCGACGCGGGCGACAACGTCGCGTCCACCGGCACCAAGCAGGTCGACGTCCCGTCCAACTCCGCGTGGGTGACGTCGGTCGGCGGCACCTCGCTGGCCGTCGGCAAGGGTGACGCGTACCAGTGGGAGACCGGCTGGGGCACGGTGAAGGCCAACCTCTCCGACGACGGGAAGAGCTGGACCGACTTCCCCGGCGCCTACACCTCCGGCGCCGGCGGCGGCACCAGCTCGACCGTGAAGCAGCCGTCCTACCAGCGCGGTGTCGTGCCTGACTCGCTCGCCAAGGCGAACGGCAAGACCCGGATGCGTACCGCCCCGGACATCGCGGCGGTCGCCGACCCGAACACCGGCTTCCTGGTCGGCCAGACCCAGACGCTGCCCGACGGCTCGCTCGGCTACGACGAGTACCGCATCGGCGGTACGTCCCTGGCGGCCCCGGTCATCGCCGGTGTCCAGGCCCTCGCGCAGCAGGCGCAGCACGGCCTGCCGCTCGGCTTCGCCAACCCGGCGATCTACGCCCGCTACTCCTCGAAGGCGTACCACGACGTCACCGACCACCCGCTGGGTGCCGGCCGTGACCTCGCGGTGGCCCGGGTGGACTTCGCCAACAGCGCCGACGCGACGGACGGTCTGCTGACGTCGCTGCGGAGCCTCGGCAAGGACGCCTCCCTCACGGCGGTCAAGGGGTACGACGACGTGACGGGCGTCGGCACTCCGGCGGCCGGGTACGTCAGCTCCTTCCGCTGACAGCCACGCACGGGCTCGACGCGTGGGACTGCCCCGGGGCTCCGGCCCCGGGGCAGTCGTGCGTCCACCGGGCGGTGCCCGGCCGGCCGCCCACCGAACGGCGCCGAGAAGTGGCGTCACCCGGCCGCCCCGGTTTGTCTGGACGGACGACGGCACGCTCCGGTCCACCCGGTACAGCGGTCGCCGGCGTCTTCCCCCGGCCCCTGGAGTCCGCCATGTCCCGCGGCACAGCACACCGCACCGCCGCCAGGTGGTGTCCGGCGGCACGGGAGGCGCGCCGATGACGGAGTCCTCCGGCGACACCGCCGAACACGTCCTGCACGCCTTCCTGGCGGAGGTGCACTCGACGGCTCCGACCGGCCTCTCCGTCCTCGTCAACCGCTACGCCGCACGCCTCGGCCTCGGCCACGTGGACGTCTACCTGGTGGACCTCCAGCAACGGCAGCTGACCCTTCTCTCGGGCGAGGGCCGGCTGCCGGTGGACGATTCCCTGGCCGGCTGGGCCTACCGCGCGATGTCGCTGCGCGTGCAGAACACCGATGCCCGCACGCTGATCGTCTGGCTCCCGCTGGTCGACGGCGAGGAGCGGCTGGGGGTGGTCGGCTTCCATCTGGAGACGCTGGACGGCACCCTGCTGGAGCGGTGCGGGTCGCTCGCGTCCGTCCTCGCCATGGCGATCACGTCCAAGCGCGCGTTCAGCGACCGGCTCGTGCAGCAGGCGCGCACCGGGACCATGACGCTGCCGGCGGAGATGCTGCGGGCCCTGCTGCCGCCCCGCACCGTCGGCGACGACCGGGCCGTCTCCACCGCCGTCCTCGAACCCGCCTACGAGCTGGGCGGGGACGCGTTCGACCACGCTCTGACGGAGTCCACGCTGCACGCCGTGATCCTGGACTCGATGGGGCACAACCTCGCGTCCGGGCTGACCACAGCGATCGCGATGGCCGGCTGCCGGAGCGCCCGGCGCCGCGGATCCGGGCTGGGCGAGATGGTGAGGACCGTCGACGAAGCACTCGCGGAGTGGCTTCCGGACCAGTTCTGCACCGGGATCGTCCTGCAGCTCGACCTGGCCAGCGGCATTTTGAGCTGGGTCAACAGCGGGCACCCGCCGCCCCTCCTCATCCGCGACGAACAGGTCCTGGAGAGCGCCCTGGAGTATCCGGGCGAACCCCCGATGGGAACGCCCGGAGTGCTCGGCGGTCTCTCCCGCACGGTGCGCGAAGCGGCGCTGGAGCCGGGAGACCGCGTCATCCTCTACACGGACGGGGTGACCGAGGCGCGTCTGGCCGGTGGGTCGCAGTTCGGCCTCGCGGGCTTCACCACCTCCATCATCCGCGCCACCGCGGTCGGCGAACTCGCTCCGGAGGCCCTCCGCCAGCTCATCCACTCGATCCTGGAGCATCAGCACGACCACCTGGCTGACGACGCCACCATCCTCATGATCGAGTGGCGGCAGCCCTAGCATTCGTGAGGGGTGGCCGCACGCCCGGACTCCGGTCAGGGGTTCAACAGCGTTTTGATCATGCCGTCCGCCTTCCGCTGGAAGGCGGAGTACGCCTGAGGCCCCTGTTCCAGCGGCAGGTGGTGCGTCGCGAAGGTGTCGACGCCCAGCGGGTCCGCGTCGGTGAGCAGCGGCAGGATGTCGTCGACCCAGCGCCACACGTTCGCCTGGCCCATCCGGAGCTGGATCTGCTTGTCGAACATCTTCAGCAGGGGCAGCGGATCGACCGCGCCTCCGTAGACGCCGGAGAGCGAGATCGTGCCGCCCCGGCGCACCGCGTCCACGGCGGCGTACACCGCGGAGAGCCGGTCGATGCCCGCCGTCTCCATCAGGCGTTCGGCCACGGCGTCCGGGAGCAGCCCGACCGCCCAGTGGGCCGCCTTGGCCGTCGGGGCGCCGTGCGCCTCCATGCCGACGGCGTCGATGACGGAGTCCGTGCCGCGCCCCTGGGTGAGTTCCCGGATCGCGTCGCCCGGTCCCTTGTCGTACCGGCGCAGGTCCAGGCAGGTGGCGCCGTACGTGCTCGCCCTGGCGAGGCGTTCGGGTACGAGGTCCACACCGACGACGAGTCCGGCTCCCCGGTGGCGGGCGATGCGGGCCGCCATCGCGCCGATCGGGCCGAGGCCCAGGACGGTGACCGTGCCGCCGGGCGGGATCGCCGCGTACTCGACCGCCTGCCAGGCGGTGGGCAGCACGTCGGAGAGGTAGACGAACCGGTCGTCCGGCGGGCCCGCCGGTACCTTGATCGGCAGGCTGTTGCCGAACGGGACCCGGAGGAACTGCGCCTGCCCGCCCGGGACTTGACCGTACAGCTTGGTGTAGCCGAAGAGCGCGGCGCCCATGCCGCGGGAGCGCACCTGAGTGGTCTCGCACTGGGAGTGCAGACCCTGTTCGCACATGAAGCAGCGGCCGCAGCAGATGTTGAACGGAATGACGACCCGGTCGCCCTTCGCCACCGCGGTGACCTCGGGGCCCGTCTCCTCCACGATCCCCATCGGCTCGTGGCCGAGGATGTCGCCCGGGTCGATGTAGGGGCCGAGGACTTCGTAGAGATGGAGGTCGGAGCCGCAGATCCCGGTCGAGGTGATGCGCACGATCACGTCGTCCGGCTTCTCGATCGGGGGATCGGGGACCGTCTCGACCCTGACATCCCGCTTCCCGTGGTAAGTGAGCGCCCGCACGGTGGATCCCCTTTCGAGCGTCGGCAGGTTCTCCTCCCTCCACTCTCCGCGCCAGGTGCCCCCCTGTCGCGTCGGCCGGGTACGGAACAGCCCCCGGGGGCCCCGGGGGCTGTTCCGTACCGCCTGGCCGTACGCGCTCAGTCGTTCGCGTGCAGGATGTCGTTCAGTCCGTCCCAGACCGCGTTGTTCGGGCGGGCCTCGACGGCGCCCGTGACGGAGTTGCGGCGGAAGAGGATGTTCGACGCGCCCGAGAGGTCGCGGGCCTTGACGACCTGGCCGTCCGGCAGCGTGACGCGGGTGCCCGCGGTGACGTACAGACCGGCTTCGACGACGCACTCGTCGCCGAGCGCGATGCCGATGCCCGCCTCCGCGCCGATGAGGCAGCGCTCGCCGATCACGATGCGCTCCTTGCCGCCGCCGGAGAGGGTGCCCATCGTGGAGGCGCCGCCGCCGATGTCCGAGCCGTCGCCGATGACGACGCCCGCGGAGATGCGGCCCTCGACCATGGACGTGCCGAGCGTGCCGGCGTTGAAGTTGACGAAGCCCTCGTGCATGACGGTGGTGCCGGACGCCAGGTGCGCGCCGAGGCGGACCCGGTCGGCGTCGGCGATCCGGACGCCCTTGGGCGCGACGTAGTCCGTCATCCTCGGGAACTTGTCGACCGAGGTGACCTGGAGGTGCAGGCCCTCGGCGCGGGCGTTCAGCCGGACCGTGTCCAGGTCGTCCACGGCGACCGGGCCGAGCGAGGTCCAGGCGACGTTGGCGAGGAGGCCGAAGAGGCCGTCCAGGTTCTGGCCGTGCGGCTGGACGAGCCGGTGCGAGAGCAGGTGCAGGCGCAGGTAGGCGTCGTGCGCGTCCAGCGGCTTGTCGTCGAGCGAGGAGATGACCGTACGGACGGCGACGACCTCGACTCCGCGGCGGGCGTCCACGCCGACGGCCTTGGTGGCGCCTTCGCCGAGGAGGTTCACGGCCTCGTCGGCGGTGAGCCGCCGGGTGCCGGCCGGGCCGGGCTCGGCGGTGAGCTCAGGGGCGGGGAACCAGGTGTCGAGGACGGTGCCGTTACCGGCGATGGTGGCGAGGCCGGCGGCGACGGCGCCGGTGGTACGGGACGAGCCCTGGGAAGTCGTGTCGGTCATGACCAAAACCTAACCGTCCGGGTCCCGCCCGGGCGAACCGGTCTCAGGAACCGGCCGGTCGCGCGCCTGGTCCGCACGTCCCGGCTTACGGCCTCCCGCAGTCCCGCTCCCCGTCCCCGAGCGCTACGGTGTCCCGCACCGACCCTGATCGAACACGGGGCCGCCGAACAATCGAACAATTTCACGGGGGGAACGATGACGCAGGACGCGGGGTGGGGCGGCGGAGCGCCGGGGGGCGCGCCGTACGGCTGGGGAGCTCACCAGGGCTGGGGCGGCCGACGGATGCCACCGCCGCCGGAGCCCGGGGTGATACCGCTGGCGCCCCTGCAGCTCTCGAACATCTTCAACGGCGCCTTCTCCACGCTGGGCCGCTACTGGAAGGCGCTGTTCGGCTTCACCGCGGCGGTGTACGGAACGGCGGCGGTCACGTTCGCGGCCGCCCTGCTCGTCGCCTTCTCCGCCGTCCACGGCCACATCGACAGCCTCAAGGCTTCCACCGAGGAGACGGACGTCCCCTGGGACGACATCACCCCGATCCTGGTGGCGCTCGGCATCGTGATGCTGATCGGGGCCGTCGTGTTCGTCCTGGCCCTCACCCTGGTACAGGCGGCGGTGCCCGCGGTGCTCCAGGGGGCGGTTCTGGGCCGTCCGGTGACCTTCCGCACGGTCCGCGAGACCGCCGTGTCCAGGCTGGGGGCCATGCTGGGCACCGTGTTCCTGACCGGGCTGATCGGGGTGGTTCCCATCGTCCTGGCGCTGGGATTCGAGGCGTCCGTGATCGCGCTGGCCGTGTCGAACGGGGACTCGGACAGCGCCGCCGCGTTCCTGGGGATCTCCGTCCTGCTCCTGCTGGTGGCCGGACCGCTCGCCTCCTGGCTCTGGGTGAAGTTCTCCCTGGCACCGACGGCGGTGGTACTCGAACGCCAGGGACCGATCGCCGCGATGCGCCGCTCGTCCCGGCTGGTGCGCGGCAGCTGGTGGCGGATCCTCGGCATATCGCTGCTGGGCCAGATGGTCGCCGGCATGGCCTCGTCCGTCATCCAGGTACCGTTCTCCGCCTTCGCCATGTTCTCCTCCGCGCTGACCACCTCGAACATGGACAGCGACACGAACCTCTCCACCGTCCTGATCTCCATGGCGGGCATCGTCGCGATCGCGCTGGCCGGTCAGCTGATCGGCCAGATCTTCGTGAGCACCTTCCCGCCGCTGATTCTGGGGCTGCTCTACATCGACCGCCGCATGCGTACGGAGAACCTCGCCCAGGACCTGGCCACCGCGGCGGGCCTCCCCCCGCAGCCCGCCTACGCGCCTCCGCCGTACGGCCACGAGGCCCCGCCGTACGACCACCAGGCCCCGCAGCCCGGCGCCACACCGCAGCCCGGCCCCGCCCCACAGCCCGGCGCCGACCCCGGCCCGGACGGGGATTCCGCGCCCTGACCACCCGTGCGTCCGTCCGGCCCCGGAGGTTCCCGGGGCCGGACGGCCCGCACCCCGGGCGGAACCGCAAATACCAGGCTGAACACCTTCCCCACATCGCATCAGCCGGGCAAGTTCCCCGATGCGGCGGGCATTCGCGTTTGCGTGGGACCGCTTCCCGGGTACCGTCATCCGGGAGGTGGTAGCCCGTGAGTCAACCCCTGGCCGAACAGCCCACCCGCGCGGCGGAGTTCACGTTGACCGGCGATCTCGCCCGGCCCGCCCGGCTGACCGTGCCCGACCTGCTCGCCTGGCCGCAGCACCGGGCCGAGGTCAGCTTCGAGTGCGCGACGAGCGGTGTACGGCACCACGGTTTCGGGGGCCCGCTCCTCCACGACGTACTGCGCGACGCCCGACCGGTCTTCGACCCGGCGCGGCGCAAGGACCGATTGCGCTTCCTGATCGCGGTGACGGGCTCCGACGGACACCGCACCCTGCTGGCCTGGGCCGAGATCGACCCGGACTTCGCCCGCGCGCCGGTGCTGCTCGCGGTGAGCATCGACGGCGCACCCCTCCACCGCACCGGCCCGCAACTGGTCCTACCCCAGGACCGCTGCGGAGGCCGGCACATCAGCGGCATCCGCTCGATCCGGGTGGACGGCCACTACACCGCGTGAAACCGGGCCCACCGGCCCCACCGGGCCATCCCACAGAGCCGGAGAGCCGCAGAGCCCCTCAGTCCCGCAGCGTCCTCTTCGGGCGGAGTACGCAGAACTCGTTGCCCTCCGGATCTGCCAGCACCACCCAACTGGCGTCGCCCCCCTGCCCGACATCGGCCCGCGTGGCACCGAGCGCGACGATCCGCTCGACCTCGGCCGCCTGGTCGTCGGGGCTGAGGTCGATGTGCAGACGGTTCTTGACCGTCTTCCGCTCGGGTACGGAGACGAAGCAGAGGCCGGGCAGGGCTTCCGGATTCGCCCCGATCGTCACCTCGTCCTCGTCCTCGTAGACGACCTTCCAGTCCAGCACCTCGCACCAGAAGCGGGCGAGCGAGGACATGTCGTGGGCATCCACGACGAGCGTGTACCAGGAAGAGGCCATGGCCGTCACTCTGCCAGACCGCCCTGGCCGCCACCGGGCAACGGCGCGGTTCCTCCGGCGGAACCGGCAGGCGTCAGCCGCTGACCCCGGCCGCGCCGGTCTCCAGTCGTCCGGTGAACCTGCGCGACCACGAGTCGTCGGAGTCGACCGTGACCGTGAAGTCGTACCAGCCGTTCGTGAGGGCGACCACGTTGAAGAAGTCCTCCGTGGAGGAACCGGCGGGGACGGTGTAGGTCCACGGACCGTCGCTCCGGTAGTGGGTGGACGTGATGGTGAACTTCACAGCGGCCGAGCCCGAGTTGACCATCGTGAACCAGAGGGCGAGCTTGCCCGTGCCGGTCTCCGTGGCGTACCGGGTGCGGACCTCCGCCGTCCTGCCCGCCTTGGTGGCGTCACCCCGGAACCGGCGCAGGAAGCGGTGGGGGCCGGTCATGGTGAGGTCGTACGCGCCGCCGCCGTATCCGGAACCGATGTTGAAGAAGTCGGCGGCGGTGCCTCCGGCGTCCACCGTGTACTGCCAGGGGGTGGTGTCGCGGTAGGCGTTCGGGTGGATGGAGAAGTGGGCCGCCCGGGTCGCCGGCGCTCCCTGGTTGGTCATCGTGAACCAGGCGAGGATCTTCCCGGAGGTCCCGAACTCCAGCCGGTCCAGGTACCCGTTGGGCTGGTAGGGCAGGGCTCGGGAGGGGCGGGTGCCGGGCTCCTGCGCGGGCAGGGCGTTGTTCGTGGGAACGGGGTTGGGCAGCGGGCCGCACGTCGAGAGCCCGATCACGCCGGTCGCGGGCAGCGCCACCGCGCCCTTGACCGGGTGGGCGAAGTCGAAGACGCCGGTCAGGTCCCCGCTCACCTTGCGCCGCCACTCGCTGATGTTGGGGCAGGCCGCGGGCGTGCCGAGGGCGGTCGTCCAGGTCTCCAGGAAGCGCAGCACCGAGGTGTGCTCGAAGACCTCCGAGGAGACCCAGCCGCCGCGGGTCCAGGGAGAGACGACGGTCATGGGGACGCGGAAGCCGAAGCCGTAGGGCACGCCGTTCAGGAATTCGCCGGGAGTCCCCGCGGGCGGGGCGGGCGGCGGCACGTGGTCGAAGAAGCCGTCGTTCTCGTCGTAGTTGAGGAACAGGACGGTGGAGTCGAAGACGTCCGGGTCCGCCGCGAGGGCCCGGTAGACGAGGTCGACGAAGTGGGCACCGTCGCCGGGCGGGGCGTAGGGGTGTTCGGAGAACGCCTGGTTCGGGACCACCCAGGAGACCTGCGGCAGGGTCCCGGCGAGGACGTCCGCCTTGATGGCGGCGGCGATGTCGTCCGGGGTGGACCCGGTCACCTTCGGGACGGAGGACATGCCCCGGTCGTACAGCGGATCACCGGCCTTGGCGCTCGCGAAGGCCTTGAAGTAGGCGCAGCCGTTGTCCCCGTAGTTGTCCTGGGCGTTCTGGTAGACCTTCCAGTCCACTCCGGCCGCCTGGAGTGCCTGGGCGTAGTTCTGCCAGGTCAGGCCCGACTCGTCGCCGCCGTCGTAGCTGGCGGCGTCGACCTTGCCGCTCCACAGGTAGGTGCGGTTCGGGCCGGTGGCGCTGAGGGTGGAGCAGAAGTAGGCGTCGCAGACCGTGTAGGCGTCGGCGAGCGCGTAGTGGAAGGGGAGGTCCGAACGGTCGAGGTACCCGAGCGAGCGGACGCTGCCGACGCCCGCCACCCAGTTGTCCAGGCGGCCCTTGTCCCAGGCGGAGTGCTGGGAGGACCAGGAGTGCGGCAGGTCCCCGTTGCACTGGGCGAGAGTCTCGCCGTCCTGGCCGCCGGCGGCCGGGGTCGCGCTCAGTTTCCAGGGGAACTGGCGGCCCGTACCGTTGGGCTGGTCGAAGACCGAGCGGTTTCCGGCCAGCGTGACGGTACTGCGGTCGTCGAACCCCCGTACACCCTTCAGCCGCCCGAAGTAGTGGTCGAAGCTGCGGTTCTCCTGCATCAGGATCACCACGTGGCGCACGTCCGTGATGGTGCCCGTCGCGGTGGCGGCGGCCGCGTCCGTGGCCCCGGCGGGGCGCGTTCCCGCTCCCAGCGTCAAGCCGGCTGCCACGGAGGCACCGAGTCCTACGAATCCCCTACGGCTGATCGGTGTCATTCGCCCGCCCTCGGCCTCGCGGGTGCCCGTGCGGCACGCCGGGCGTAAGGATGCCCTCCCCCGGCGGAGCCAACCGGGCGGGCGGATGTTCCCCGGATGAACGGCCCCCGACCCGCGAGGGTCCGTTCATCCGGGTCCGTTCACCCGGGAGCCGTTCCCGAGGTCCGTTCACCCGGGGCCGGCCTCGGGCTCCGCGAGTCCTCCGGCCGGCCGTCCGCCCGCCCGGAATCCGGTCAGCCGCCGACCGTGAACCAGGTGGCGCGGGACTTCTTGAACTCGGCGTGCTCCAGGTCCTTCGCCTCCGTGCCGTCCCCGTAGAGGTCGGCCGCGCCCGCGTCGGTGATCAGCTGGGCGCGGGTGCCCGCGACCGTCAGGTCGGGTACCGAGACGACGGCCTCCCAGCCGCCCGGGTCGGTGGTGGGCAGGTCGGTGCGCTTGACGGGGGCGTGGCCGGCGACGCCGTCCCAGCTGTAGAGGGCGTACGGGTCGGAGTTGTCGTCCGCCTCCCAGGAGCCGGCGACGATGAGGTACTGGTTCGCCGCGTTCTTCCGGATGTCGCGAATCGCGAGACCGCCGAGGTCCAGCTCGATCGGGGTGCCGAAGACCGGCTTGGTGCCGCTGCCGACGACCTTGTCGAAGTTGGTCACCGGCACGATCAGGCCCTTGCCGCCGGACTTCGGCGGCACGAGCGGCGCGCGGAAGCCGACGTACGCGGTGGTGGTGGAGCCGGGCGCGAACTCCAGGCCCTCCACGTTGAACCCGTCGATCTGCTTGGGTACTTGGCCGTCCTCGGTGCCGTCGGCGAAGCCGTACCGGTCGTCGTTCGCCTCGTCCCAGGCGACGAGGTCGTCCCGGAGCTTCTTGTACGAGCTGCCGACGGTGAGCGCGGTGGAGGCGCCGGAGCCGGAGACGGTCGTGGTGAAGACGGTGTTGCGGTCGGCCTTGTACTCGCCGTCCTTGTTGTTGCCGAGCGAGCCGGTCCAGTAGATGGTGTTGCCGACCCGGGCCGCGCCCTCGATGTCGATCTCCTTGTCCGCCCCGAGCTTCGACCCGACGTCCCAGGTCTTCACGGGCGCGCCGGAGACGGCGAGGTTGTAGAGGCGCAGGACGTTCGACTCGTCGTCGGCGACGACCGCGTAGCCGTCACCGACGTCGACGGCGGCCGAGGCGTCGGAGGAGCCGGTGAGGTAGCGGGTGTCGGCGGCGTTCTGCACGGCGGCCGAGGCGGCGTAGTACAGCGTCTTCGTGGCCGTCTTGCCGCCCAGGCCGGTGACCTTGATGGTGAGGTCGGTGTAGCCGCGGGCGTGGGCGGTGACGGAGATCTGGCGGGTCGCGCCGGTGCCGGTCACGGTCACGTCGGAGGTCGCGGCGACCGAGGTCTTGGAGCTGGCGGAGGCGGCGACGGTGAGGGCCGTGGCGTCGGCGCCGCTCTGCGCGACGGTGACGGTCACGGTCGTGTCGGCGGCGCCCGTCGCGCCGACCGCGCCGGAGAGGTACGTCGCCGACAGGGCGATGGTCGGCGTCCCGTAGGACGCGGCGTGCGCGGGGGCGGTGATCCCCAGGGCGCCGAGTGCGAGCATTCCGGCCGCCGCGGCGGCTGCCCGGCGGTGGCGGGGTGAAGGCTGGTGCGTCACTGCGTACCTCTCGTCGGCGGGTCGTCGCCGAGAAGGTTCCGGCTCCAGGGACAACGAGGGGCACACGTCACGGGTACGGCGGGCGAACAGTACGAGGACGGCCCCCCGGTCCACTCGTGGTGGGCCGGGGGGCCGTCCTCAGTACCGCGCGGAGCGATGCTCAGACGTTGAAGCCGAGCGCGCGGAGCTGCTCGCGGCCGTCGTCCGTGATCTTGTCCGGGCCCCACGGCGGCATCCAGACCCAGTTGATCCGCAGCTCGCTGACGATGCCGTCGGTCGCGGACTTCGCCTGGTCCTCGATGACGTCGGTCAGCGGGCAGGCCGCGGACGTCAGCGTCATGTCGAGGGTGGCGATGTTGGCGTCGTCGATGTGGATGCCGTAGATCAGGCCCAGGTTGACGACGTCGATGCCCAGCTCGGGGTCGACGACGTCGTACAGCGCCTCGCGGACCTCCTCCTCGGAGGCCGGCTTCAGTGCCACAGTCTCGTTCTCGCTCATGAGGTCTTCCCTTCGGACAGCGCCTGCGCCGTCGCGTCCTTCCACGCCATCCAGCTCAGCAGCGCGCACTTGACGCGAGCCGGGTACTTGGAGACACCGGCGAACGCGACCGCGTCCTCCAGTATCTCCTCCATCGCGTCGTCGGGCTCCAGCTGGCCCTTGGACTGCATCAGCTCCAGGAACGCGTCCTGGATCTTCCGCGCCTGGTCCAGCTCCTTGCCGACGAGCAGGTCGTTCAGCACCGAGGCGCTGGCCTGGCTGATCGAGCAGCCCTGCCCCTCGTAGCTGACGTCGGCGAGGGTGTCGCCTTCGTACCGCACGCGGAGCGTGATCTCGTCGCCGCACGTCGGATTGACGTGGTGCACCTCGGCGTCGCCGTCCCGCAGGCCGCGCCCGTGGGGGTGCTTGTAGTGATCCAGGATGACTTCCTGGTACATCGAATCCAGTTTCACCCGTCAGCCCTCAGCCACTTCGCCCATCAACCGAAAAAGTTCCGTACGTGCTCCAGACCGTCCACCAGGGCGTCGACCTCGGCGGGCGTGGAGTACAGATAGAACGACGCCCGCGTGGTCGCGGGAATTCCGTACCGCAGGCAGACCGGCCGTGCGCAGTGGTGGCCGACCCGGACCGCGATGCCCTGTTCGTCGAGCACCTGGCCCACGTCGTGCGGGTGGATGTCGCCGAGCGTGAAGGAGATCGTGGCGCCGCGGTTCTCGGCCGTGGTGGGGCCGATGATCCGCAGGTCCGGCACCTCCAGGAGCCGCGCCACCGCGTATTCGGTGATCGCCTGCTCGTGGCGGTGGATGTTCTCCATGCCGATGGCGGTGAGGTAGTCCACGGCCGCGCCGAGGCCGACGGCCTGCGCGATCGGGGGCGTACCCGCCTCGAACTTGTGCGGTGCCGGGGCGTACGTCGACGAGTGCATCGACACGGTCTCGATCATCTCGCCGCCGCCGAGGAAGGGCGGGAGGTCCTCCAGGAGCTCCTGCCGTCCCCACAGGACGCCGATGCCGGTCGGACCGACCATCTTGTGACCGGTGAAGGCCACGAAGTCGGCCTGCAGCGCCTGCACGTCGAGCACCATGTGCGGGGCGGCCTGCGAGGCGTCGATGCAGACCAGCGCGCCGACCTGCTGGGCGCGGCGGATGATCTGCTCGACCGGGTTGATCGTGCCCAGGATGTTCGAGACCAGCGTGAAGGAGACGATCTTCGTCTTCTCGGTGATGATCTCGTCGATGTTGGACAGGTCGAGCCGGCCGTCGTCCGTGATGCCGAACCACTTCAGCTTCGCGCCGGTGCGCTGCGAGAGCAGCTGCCACGGGACGATGTTGGAGTGGTGCTCCATCTCGGTGGTGACGATCTCGGTGTCGCGGTCGACCCGGTAGGGCTCGTCCGCCCAGCCGAGCATGTTCGCGACGAGGTTGAGCGACTCCGAGGCGTTCTTCGTGAAGATGACCTCGTCGCGGCTCGGCGCGTTGATGAAGGCGGCGACCTTGTCGCGGGCGCCTTCGTACAGCGCGGTGGCCTCCTCGGCGATGGTGTACACGCCGCGGTGGACGTTGGCGTTGTGCCGCTCGTAGTACTCGCTGAGAGCGTCGAGAACCTGGCGCGGCTTCTGCGAGGTCGCCGCGCTGTCCAGGTACACGATCTTCTTGCCGTCGTGGACCGTGCGGCCCAGGAGGGGGAAGTCCTTGCGGATCGCCTCGGTGTCGAGGAGGCCGGTCAGCCCCTTGCGGGCGTCAGTCACGCGGAAGCGCCACCCTTCACGTACGCCTCGTAGCCCTCGTTCTCCAGCTTGTCGGCCAGCTCGGCGCCGCCGGACTCGGCGATGCGGCCGTTGGCGAAGACGTGCACGAAGTCGGGCTTGATGTAGCGGAGGATCCGGGTGTAGTGGGTGATCAGCAGGGTGCCGACCTCGCCGGTCTCGCGGACCCGGTTGACGCCCTCGGAGACGACGCGCAGGGCGTCGACGTCGAGGCCGGAGTCGGTCTCGTCGAGGATGGCGACCTTCGGCTTGAGGAGCTCCAGCTGGAGGATCTCGTGGCGCTTCTTCTCGCCGCCGGAGAAGCCCTCGTTGACGTTGCGCTCGGCGAACGCCGGGTCCATCTGGAGCCCGGCCATCGTCTCCTTGACCTCCTTGACCCACGTACGCAGCTTGGGGGCCTCGCCGCGGACGGCGGTGGCGGAGGTGCGCAGGAAGTTGGAGACCGAGACACCGGGGATCTCGACCGGGTACTGCATGGCGAGGAACAGGCCGGCGCGGGCGCGCTCGTCGACGGACATCTCGAGGACGTCCTCGCCGTCGAGGGTGACGGTGCCGCTCGTGATCGTGTACTTGGGGTGACCGGCGAGCGAGTACGCCAGGGTGGACTTGCCGGACCCGTTGGGGCCCATGATGGCGTGGGTCTCGCCCTGCTTCACGGTCAGGTCGACGCCCTTGAGGATCTCCTTCGTGGCGTTGTCGGCCTCGACGGTGACGTGCAGGTCGCGGATTTCAAGCGTTGCCATGGGTGACTCAGGACTCCTGGGTGACGGAGACGAGCACATCGTCCCCTTCGATCTTTACGGGGTAAACGGGGACGGGGCGCGTCGCGGGAAGGCCGGACGGCTTGCCGGTGCGCAGGTCGAAGGACGAGCCGTGCAGCCAGCACTCGATCATGCAGTCCTCCACCTCGCCCTCCGACAGCGACACATTGGCGTGCGAGCAGATGTCGTTGATGGCGAACACCTCGCCCTCGGTACGGACGACCGAGACGGCGGTGCCTTCGAGCTCCACCCGCTTCGGGGTGTCGTCCTCCAGCTCGCTCAGCGCGCACACCTTGACGAAAGCCATCAGACGGACGCCTTCAGCTCTGCCTCGATCTTGTCGAGCAGGCGTGCCTCGACGTCCGGCAGACCGATCTGCTGGACCAGCTCGGCGAAGAAGCCGCGCACGACGAGCCGGCGGGCCTCCTCGGCCGGGATACCGCGGGACTGGAGGTAGAACAGCTGCTCGTCGTCGAAGCGGCCGGTCGCCGAGGCGTGGCCGGCGCCGACGATCTCGCCGGTCTCGATCTCCAGGTTCGGCACCGAGTCGACGCGGGCACCGTCGGTCAGAACCAGGTTGCGGTTCATCTCGTAGGTGTCGGTGCCTTCGGCCTTGGCCTGGATGAGGACGTCCCCGATCCAGACCGCGTGGGCTCCGTCGCCCTGGAGGGCGCCCTTGTACACCGCGTTGGACTTGCAGTGCGGGGTGTTGTGGTCGACCAGCAGGCGGTGCTCCTGGTGCTGGCCCTTGTCCGTGAAGTACAGACCGAACAGCTCGGCCTCGCCGCCGGTTCCGGCGTACGCGACCCGGGGGTGCAGCCGGACCAGGTCGCCGCCGAAGGTGACGACGACGGACTTGAACGAGGCGTCGCGGCCGATCAGCGCGTTGTGCTGGCCGACGTGGACCGCCGTGTCGTCCCAGTCCTGGACGGAGACGACGGTGAGCTTCGCGCCGTCGCCGAGGACGTAGTCGACGTTGGCGGCGAGCACCGCGTCGCCGGTGTGGTCGATGACCACGACGGCTTCGGCGAAGGGGCCGACCTCGACGAGCAGGTGGCCGTAGGCGGTACCGCCCTCGCCGTGCACCGCGATGCGGACCGGTTCGGTGAGCACGGCCTCCTTGGCGACCGTGACGACCGACGCCTGCGTGAACGCGGTGTACGCCTGGGCGGCGACCCGGTCCACCGGGACACCGGCCCGGCCGAGCCGGGCGTCGTCGCGGCCCACGGTCTCCACCGTGACGCCCTCGGGCGCCTCGACGGCGACCTTCACGCCGCCGCCGTTCGCCACCGCGGTGCCGTCGTGCAGCCCGCGCAGCCGCTCCAGCGGCGTGAAGCGCCACTCCTCCTCGCGGCCGTGCGGGACCGGGAAGTCCGCCACGTCGAAGGAGGGCGGGGCGCTCATGCGCGTGGCGACGGTCGACTCGGCGGCCACCGCGATGGAACCGGCGGTGGTGGAGCCCACCGGGGAATTCTGAGCCTCAGCCATGGCTGTCGTAGTGCTCGCTTTCTTAAGTCAAGACGTAGGGGGTCCGGGCGGGGAGTACGGCGGGAGCCGTACTAGCCGACCGAGCCCTCCATCTGCAGCTCGATCAGCCGGTTCAGCTCCAGGGCGTACTCCATCGGGAGCTCCTTGGCGATCGGCTCGACGAACCCGCGCACGATCATCGCCATGGCTTCGAACTCGGTGAGTCCGCGGCTCATCAGGTAGAAGAGCTGGTCCTCGGAGACCTTGGAGACGGTCGCCTCGTGGCCCATCGACACGTCGTCCTCGCGGACGTCGACGTACGGGTAGGTGTCGGAGCGCGAGATGGTGTCGACGAGCAGCGCGTCGCAGAGCACGTTGGACTTCGCGCCCGGCGCGCCCTCGCCGATCTCGATGAGGCCGCGGTAGGAGGTGCGGCCGCCGCCTCGCGCCACCGACTTGGAGACGATGTTGGACGAGGTGTTCGGTGCCATGTGGACCATCTTGGCGCCGGCGTCCTGGTGCTGGCCCTCGCCCGCGAAGGCGATGGAGAGCGTCTCGCCCTTGGCGTGCTCGCCCATGAGGTAGACGGCCGGGTACTTCATGGTGACCTTGGAGCCGATGTTGCCGTCGACCCACTCCATGGTCGCGCCCTCGTACGCCACGGCGCGCTTGGTGACCAGGTTGTAGACGTTGTTCGACCAGTTCTGGATGGTCGTGTAGCGGCAGCGGCCGCCCTTCTTCACGATGATCTCGACCACGGCGCTGTGCAGCGAGTCCGAGGAGTAGATCGGCGCGGTGCAGCCTTCGACGTAGTGGACGTACGCGTCCTCGTCGACGATGATCAGCGTCCGCTCGAACTGGCCCATGTTCTCCGTGTTGATACGGAAGTAGGCCTGGAGCGGGATGTCGACGTGGACGCCCTTGGGCACGTAGATGAACGAGCCACCGGACCACACGGCCGTGTTCAGCGAGGCGAACTTGTTGTCGCCGACCGGGATGACGGTGCCGAAGTACTCCTTGAAGAGCTCCGGGTGCTCCTTCAGCGCGGTGTCGGTGTCGAGGAAGATGACGCCCTGCTCCTCCAGGTCCTCACGGATCTGGTGGTAGACGACCTCGGACTCGTACTGCGCGGCGACACCGGCGACGAGGCGCTGCTTCTCCGCCTCGGGGATGCCGAGCTTGTCGTACGTGTTCTTGATGTCCTCGGGCAGGTCCTCCCAGGACTCCGCCTGCTTCTCGGTGGACCGCACGAAGTACTTGATGTTGTCGAAGTCGATGCCCGACAGGTCCGAGCCCCAGTTCGGCATGGGCTTCTTGCCGAAGAGCTTGAGGCCCTTGAGGCGGAGCTTGAGCATCCACTCGGGCTCGTTCTTCTTCGCCGAGATGTCCCGGACGACCTCCTCCGAGAGGCCGCGCTTGGCCGCCGCGCCTGCCGCGTCGGAGTCGGCCCAGCCGAATTCGTACGTACCCAGGCCCTCGAGTTCGGGGTGGGCAGTCTCCGTAGGGAGCGTCATGCGGGGTTCCTCCCGGCAGTGCTTGCTGATACTGAGGTGGTGGTGGTCTGTGGGGGCGCGCCGGCGTCGGTGGTACCGCCGCCCGGACCGCCCTTGGGTACGTACGTCGTGCACACGCCGTCGCCGTGGGCGAGGGTGGCCAGACGCTGTACGTGGGTCCCGAGCAGCTCGGAGAAGAATTCCGTCTCCGCCTCGCACAGCTGCGGGAACTGCTCGGCGACGTGCGCGACCGGGCAGTGGTGCTGGCAGAGCTGCTCGGCCTGTTGGGGGCCCGGCGCGCTGCGCGCCGTAGCAGCGTACCCGTCCGCGGACAAAGCCCTGGCCAGGGCCGCTGTCCGGTCCTCGGGGGCGGCTGCTTCGACCGCCGCGCGGTATTTCTCCGCCTGGGCGGCCATCCGGGAGCGGGCGAACGCGACGACCGCCTCGTCGCCCGCGGTCTCGGCGATCCAGCGCAGCGCCTCGGCCGCGAGCTTGTCGTACGACTGGTCGAAGGCGTCCCGGCCGCTGTCCGTCAGCGCGAACACCTTGGCGGGCCGGCCGCGGGTCCGCGTCCCGTACACCCGCTGTTCGCGGGGTTCGACGACTCCGTCGCAGGCGAGGGCGTCCAGGTGGCGCCGGACGGCGGCCTGGGTGAGTCCGAGCCGCTTCGCGAGGTCGGCGGCGGTGGACGGGCCGTGGTCGAGGATGGAGCGCGCGATCCGGTTGCGCGTCGGGCGCTCACCGGTCGCGAGTTCCTCCTGCGGAGCCTCGCCAACGTATTTCACAACGCCATTGTTGCGTAATTCGGAGCGGCATGACAACCACGGTCCGGAACGATCAACGGTGTGGTTCGTCACTTAGGGTTACCTAATCTGGGGGTGCGGACCGTGCTCCCGCAAGGGTTTTCGCCCCGCCCCGCCCGCTCTGTCGCACGCCCGCGGACTTAGACTTACCGGCCATGAGCAACGAGCCTGTCGTACGGGTCGAAGGCCTGGTGAAGCGGTACGGCGCCAAGACAGCCGTCGACGGACTCGATCTGAGCGTCGCGGCGGGCACGGTGACCGCGGTCCTGGGCCCCAACGGCGCCGGCAAGACCACCACGATCGAGACCTGCGAGGGCTACCGCCGCCCCGACGGCGGCACCGTCCGCGTCCTCGGCCTCGACCCGGTCGCCGACGCGGCCCGGCTGCGCCCCCGGATCGGCGTGATGCTCCAGTCCGGCGGCGTCTACTCCGGCGCCCGCGCCGAGGAGATGCTCCGCCACATGGCGAAGCTGCACGCGCACCCGCTGGACGTCGACGCACTCGTCGAACGCCTCGGCCTCGGCAGCTGCGGCCGCACCACCTACCGGCGCCTCTCCGGCGGCCAGCAGCAGCGCCTGGCGCTCGCCATGGCCGTCGTCGGCCGCCCCGAGCTGGTCTTCCTCGACGAGCCCACCGCCGGACTCGACCCGCAGGCCCGCCGCGCCACCTGGGACCTCGTGCGCGAGCTGCGCGCCGACGGGGTGTCGGCGGTGCTCACCACCCACTTCATGGACGAGGCCGAGGAGCTCGCCGACGATGTCGCCATCGTCGACGCCGGGCGTGTCGTCGCCCAGGGCAGCCCCGAGGAGCTGTGCCGGGGCGGCGCCGAGAACACCCTGCGCTTCTCCGGGCGTCCCGGGCTCGACCTCGGCTCGCTGATCAAGGCGCTGCCGGACGGCTCCGGCGCCGCCGAGCCGGTCCCCGGCTCGTACCGCATCTCCGGGACGATCGACCCGCAGCTGCTCGCCACCGTCACCTCCTGGTGCGCCCAGCACGGGGTCATGCCGGACGGCATCGCCGTCGAGCGGCACACCCTGGAGGACGTCTTCCTGGAACTCACCGGCAAGGAGCTGCGCGCATGAGCGCCGGTACGTACGCCCCCCGCCCGGGCGCCGCCCCGCTGTCCCGGATGATCGCCGCGCAGACCGCGCTGGAGACCCGGATGCTGCTGCGCAACGGCGAGCAGCTGCTGCTGACCGTGATCATCCCGGCGCTGCTGCTGGTCCTCTTCGGCTCGGTCGACATCGTGGACACCGGCGCCGGCGACCCCGTCGACTTCCTGGCGCCCGGCATCCTCGCGCTGGCCGTGATGTCCACCGCGTTCACCGGCCAGGCCATCGCCACCGGCTTCGAACGCCGCTACGGCGTCCTGAAGCGGCTCGGCGCGTCGCCGCTGCCGCGGTGGGCGCTGATGACCTCCAAGACACTCTCGGTCCTGGTGACCGAGGTGCTCCAGGTGGTCCTGCTGACCGTGATCGCCTTCGCGCTGGGCTGGTCGCCGCACGGCAACCCCCTCGCCGTGCTGCTCCTGCTGGTGCTGGGCACCGCCGCCTTCTCGGGCCTGGGCCTGCTGATGGCCGGGACGCTGAAGGCCGAGGCGACCCTCGCGGCGGCGAACCTGGTCTTCCTGCTGCTGCTGGTCGGCGGCGGGGTGATCGTGCCGATGGAGAAGTTCCCGGACGCGGTGGCCTCGGTGCTCGGCCTGCTGCCGATCGCGGCGCTCTCGGACGGCCTGCGGGACGTGCTCCAGCACGGTGCGGGCGTCCCCTGGGGCGACCTGGGCATCCTCGCCGTCTGGTCGGTGCTGGGGCTCGGCGCGGCGGCGCGCTTCTTCCGCTGGGAGTGACGGGGGGCCGCGGCGCGGCGCCGGTGACTCCGGTCACGGTTCGGGGTGACTCGTCCCCCTCGTGAAAGCTTGCACAAGCTTCCGCCTACCATGGTGCGCGTGCCCAAGCTGACCCGAGCCGAAGTCGCTCAAGCCGCGCGGAACCCGCTCCAGTACATCGCCGAACGGTGGACTCCGGATCCCCGGACCGTCCGCCGTGCCGCCATGTCCGCCGTCGTGATGGCGGTGATCATCGTCGCCACCGGCGGCGCGGTGCGGCTGACCGGTTCCGGTCTCGGCTGCCCCACGTGGCCCAAGTGCACCGAGGACAGCCTCACGACGACCAGCGCGATGGGCTTCCACGGCGTCATCGAGTTCGGCAACCGGATGCTGACGTACGTGCTCTGCGCGGCCGTCGGCTGGGCGATCGTCGCCGCGCGGGCGCTCAAGCCCCGGCGCCGGAGCCTCACCCGGCTCGGCTGGGCCCAGTTCTGGGTGGTCATGGGCAACGCCGTGCTCGGCGGGTTCGTGGTGCTGGTCGGCCTCAACCCGTACAGCGTGGCCGCGCACTTCCTGCTCTCCGCCGCCCTGATCACCGTCGCCGTGGTGCTGCACCACCGGGTCGGCGAGGGCGACAGCGCGCCGAAGCCGCTGGTCGGCAAGGCGGTCTCGCAGCTGACCTGGATCCTCGTGGTGGCCGCGGGGCTGCTGGTCGCCGTCGGCACCGTGGTGACCGGCGCGGGACGGCACGCGGGCGACTCCAGTGACGTGCACCGCATCCCGCTCGACTGGAAGCTGATCAGCCAGCTCCACGCGGACCTGGCCTGGGTCGTGGTGGCGCTGACGCTGGCGCTCTGGTTCGTCCTGAAGGCCGTGGACGCCCCGCCCGGACCGCGCCGCCGCGCCGCCGAGCTGTTCCTGGTGCTGATGGGCCAGGGCGTCATCGGGTACGTCCAGTACTTCCTGGACACCCCGGAGATCCTGGTGGGCCTGCACATGGTGGGCGCGTGCCTGGTGTGGATCGGGGTCCTGCGGGTCCTGCTCTCCCAGCGCGAGCGCCCGGTCGCCGTCGCCGACGCCCCGCTCCCCCGGTCCGGCGAGGCCCTGACGACCGTCTGAGCCCCGTACGCGTACGAAAGCCCCCCGGCGCCCAGAGGTGCCGGGGGGCTTTCGTACGTACGGTGCGGGGACGGGTCAGTCGCGGTTGGCCGGGCCACCCACCTGGATGCCCGCCATCCGGGTCCATTCGTACCGGCCGGTGCGTACCTTCGCGGCGAACTCCCCGTCGAAGCTCTCGTGGAGGGTGAGGCCGGACTTCTCCGCGGCGCTCTCGGCCACCTCGTGCGAGGGGGCCACCAGGTCGCCCCAGCCGCCGTCCTCGCCCACCAGGACGATCCGGGTGCCCGCCTGGCCGATGTACGCCAGCTGCCCCTCGGCGCCGCCGTGCGCCTTGGCGAAGGCACCGATCTCCTTGGCGAGCCGGGCCGCCCTGCGCCCGTCGCGGGCCGCCCGCCTGCTGTCCACCCGCTGGGTCTCATCCGTCTGCGCCATGTCTGCCATGGAACAGGATGCTACCGACGGGTAGGCCAACGGGCGACGGGCGGGTGACGTGGCCTGGACCACGTCACCCGCCCGTCGGCGAGAACAGAACGTCGGAGACGTCAGCGGAGGAAGGGGTCCACCGCGACGGCGACGAAGAGGAGCGAGACGTAGGTGATGGACCAGTGGAACAGCCGCATCTCCTTCAGCTTCGCGCCGGCGATCCCGGCCTTGGCCCGGTTCTGCAGGCCGTGCGCCTCCCAGAGCCAGAAGCCGCCGGAGAGCAGCGCCACCACGGTGTAGAACCAGCCCGTGTAGCCCAGCGGGGTCAGCAGCAGCGAGACCGCGACCATCACCCAGCTGTAGATGACGATCTGGCGGGCGACGACCCGGTTCGAGGCGATGACCGGCAGCATCGGGACGCCGACGCGGGCGTAGTCGTCCTTCACCTTCATGGACAGCGGCCAGTAGTGCGGGGGCGTCCAGAAGAAGATGACCGCGAAGAGGATGACCGCGGCCCAGGAGACCGAGTCGGTCACCGAGGACCAGCCGATGAGGACCGGCATGCAGCCGGCGATCCCGCCCCAGACGATGTTCTGGGCGGTGCGCCGCTTCAGCAGCATCGTGTAGACGACGACGTAGAAGAGGAGCGCGCCGAGGCTGAGCGCCGCGGAGAGCCAGTTGACCAGCAGCCCGAACCAGACGGTCGAGACGACCCCGAGGCTGATCCCGAAGGCCAGGCACTCGCGCGGGCTCACCATTCCGGTGACCAGCGGGCGCTGGGACGTACGGTCCATCAACGCGTCGATGTCGCGGTCGATGTACATGTTGAGCGCATTCGCACCGCCCGCGGAGATGTATCCGCCGACGGTGGTAGCGAGAACGAGCCACAGGTCGGGCACACCCTGAGCGGCCAGGAACATCACCGGAACGGTGGTGATGAGCAACAGCTCGATGATCCGCGGCTTCGTCAGCGCCACGAATGCCTTGATGCGGGCCCCGAACGGGCGATGGCCCACTGGGCTCGGAGTCAAGGCGACCCCTGCGGGTCGGGACTCGACGGCCGTCACGCACACCCCTGACAGAGAAATCCCAGCAAGCACCGGGCGTGAGGGCCCGGTAAAGACTTGCGCGAACCAGACCACTGTAGACGTTGGGGACAGGCCGCCCTTCGCGGGGGTGGACTCGTGTTGGGGTGGCACGTACGAGCGGCTCCGAAACCCTTTCGGGCGGCCCGTCGGACCGAGCTCGGACGAGAGGCCCGCCGCTCGGTCGAGAAGCACAGAAGTACCAGGTCACGCTCATTGGAGAAGCCCAATGGTGAGCCGCCCCGCTCATACGAAAGGCGAAGTCCGCCAATGCCGCGCACCCTGGAATCCAACCGGAAATCCCTTGTTGTCACAGGGGTAGGCTCAACAGCGTCCGGTGCGGTCACCAGCCCCCGGTTTTCCGAACAGTGGAGAGGAGCCCTGACTCAGGGTGAGCACCAAGCCGACCACCACAGACCTTCAGTGGACCGAATTGGACCAGCGGGCCGTGGACACTGTCCGCGTTCTCGCAGCCGACGCCGTACAGAAGGTCGGAAACGGCCACCCGGGCACGGCGATGAGCCTGGCTCCGGCCGCGTACACCCTCTTCCAGAAGGTGATGCGGCACGACCCCGCGGACGCCGACTGGACGGGCCGCGACCGTTTCGTGCTGTCCGCGGGCCACTCCAGCCTGACCCTGTACATCCAGCTGTACCTGGCCGGTTACGGCCTGGAGCTGGACGACCTGAAGTCCTTCCGCACCTGGGGTTCGAAGACCCCGGGCCACCCGGAGTACGGCCACACCACGGGCGTCGAGACCACCACGGGCCCGCTGGGCCAGGGTGTCGCCAACGCCGTGGGCATGGCCATGGCCGCCCGCTACGAGCGCGGCCTGTTCGACCCCGAGGCGGCGCCCGGCACCTCGCCGTTCGACCACAACGTCTGGGTCATCGCCGGCGACGGCTGCCTCCAGGAGGGCATCTCCGCCGAGGCGTCCTCGATGGCCGGGCACCAGAAGCTCGGCAACCTGATCCTGCTCTGGGACGACAACCACATCTCGATCGAGGGCGACACGGAGACCGCGGTCTCCGAGGACACCCTGAAGCGGTACGAGGCGTACGGCTGGCACGTCCAGCGCGTGGAGCAGCTCCCCAACGGCGACCTGGACCCGGCGGGTCTGTACGAGGCGCTGCAGGCGGCCAAGGCCGAGACCGGGCGTCCGTCGTTCATCGCGGCCCGCTCGATCATCGCCTGGCCCGCCCCGAACGCCCAGAACACCGAGGCCGCGCACGGCTCGGCGCTGGGCAACGACGAGATCGCCGCGACCAAGCGGGTCCTCGGCTTCGACCCGGAGAAGACCTTCGAGGTCTCCGACGAGGTCCTCTCGCACACCCGTGAGGCGCTGGACCGCGGCCGCGACGCCAAGGCCGAGTGGGAGAAGTCCTTCGCCGCCTGGCGCACCGCCAACCCGGAGCGCGCCGCCGAGTTCGACCGGATCAACGCGGGCGAGCTGCCCGAGGGCTGGGAGGAGAAGCTCCCCGTCTTCGAGGCCGGCACCTCCATCGCCACCCGCGCCGCGTCCGGCAAGGTGCTCCAGGCCCTCGGTGAGGTCATCCCCGAGCTGTGGGGCGGCTCCGCCGACCTCGCCGGCTCGAACAACACCACGATCGACAAGTCGTCGTCGTTCCTCCCGGTCGGCAACCCGCTGCCCGAGGCGAACCCGTACGGCCGCACGATCCACTTCGGTATCCGCGAGCACTCCATGGCCGCGGAGATGAACGGCATCGCGCTGCACGGCAACACCCGCATCTACGGCGGCACCTTCCTGGTGTTCTCCGACTACATGCGCAACGCCGTCCGCCTGTCCGCGCTGATGCACCTGCCGGTGACGTACGTCTGGACCCACGACTCCATCGGTCTGGGCGAGGACGGCCCGACGCACCAGCCGGTCGAGCACGTCGCGTCGCTGCGCGCCATCCCGGGCCTGAACGTCGTGCGCCCGGCCGACGCCAACGAGACCGCCATCGCCTGGCGCGAGATCCAGCGCCGCTGGACCAAGGTCTTCGGCAAGGGTGCCCCGCACGGTCTGGCGCTCACCCGCCAGGGCGTGCCGACGTACGAGGCGAACGACGACGCCGCCAAGGGCGGCTACGTGCTGTTCGAGGCCGACGGCGGCGAGCCGCAGGTCGTCCTCATCGGCACCGGTTCCGAGGTCCACCTCGCCGTCGAGGCGCGCGAGCAGCTCCAGGCGGCCGGTGTGCCGACCCGGGTCGTCTCGATGCCGTGCGTCGAGTGGTTCGAGGAGCAGACCCCGGAGTACCGCGAGAGCGTCCTGCCGAAGGCCGTGAAGGCCCGGGTCGCCGTCGAGGCGGGCATCGGCCTGACCTGGTACCGGTACGTGGGTGACGCGGGCCGCATCGTGTCGCTGGAGCACTTCGGTGCCTCGGCCGACGCGAAGGTGCTGTTCCGCGAGTTCGGGTTCACCCCCGAGCACGTGGTCGCCGCCGCCCGGGAATCTCTCGACGCCGTCGCGCGCTGACGCGTACATACGATCTAGTAGGAGATGTAATTTTCATGACGGACGCACTCAAGCGCCTTTCCGACGAAGGCGTCGCGATCTGGCTCGACGACCTGTCCCGCAAGCGCATCACCTCCGGCAACCTCGCCGAGCTGATCGACCAGAGCCACGTCGTCGGTGTCACCACCAACCCGTCGATCTTCCAGAAGGCGATCTCCTCGGGCGACGGTTACGAGCAGCAGCTCGCGGACCTCGCCTCGCGCAAGGTGACCGTCGAGGAAGCCATCCGCATGATCACGACGGCCGACGTCCGTGACGCCGCCGACATCCTGCGCCCGGTCTTCGACGCCACCGACGGCCAGGACGGCCGGGTCTCGATCGAGGTCGACCCGCGTCTGGCCCACCACACCGCGCCGACCGTCGCCGAGGCCAAGCAGCTGGCCTGGCTGGTCGACCGGCCGAACACGCTCATCAAGATCCCGGCGACGAAGGCCGGTCTGCCGGCGATCACCGAGGTCATCGCGAAGGGCATCAGCGTCAACGTGACGCTGATCTTCTCGCTGGAGCGCTACCGCGAGGTCGTCGACGCGTACATCACGGGTCTGGAGCAGGCGAAGGCCGCGGGCCTGGACCTGTCGAAGATCCACTCGGTCGCCTCCTTCTTCGTGTCCCGTGTGGACGCCGAGATCGACAAGCGCCTGGACGCCGTCGGCACCGACGAGGCCAAGGCCGCGAAGAGCAAGGCCGCCCTCGCCAACGCCCGTCTGGCGTACGAGGCGTACGAGGAGCTCTTCTCCTCCGACCGCTGGGCCGCGCTCGACAAGGCGCAGGCCAACAAGCAGCGTCCGCTGTGGGCCTCCACCGGCGTCAAGGACCCGTCCCTCAAGGACACCCTGTACGTCGACGAGCTCGTCGCGCCGAACACGGTCAACACCATGCCGGAGGCGACCCTGGAGGCCGCGGCCGACCACGGTCAGATCACCGGCGACACCATCACCGGTGGCTACGACCAGGCGCGTGCCGACCTCGACGCCGTCAAGAAGCTCGGTGTGAGCTACGACGAGGTCGTGGCGCTGCTGGAGTCCGAGGGCGTCGACAAGTTCGAGGCCGCCTGGAACGACCTGCTCAAGTCGACCGAGGCGGAGCTCGCGCGCCTCGCTCCTTCGGAGGGCTGACCACTTTGTCTGGTGTTCCCGGAGCAAACCCGCTTCGTGACCCCCAGGACCGACGGCTCCCGCGCATCGCGGGGCCGTCGGGCCTGGTCATCTTCGGTGTCACGGGCGATTTGTCCAGAAAAAAGCTCATGCCCGCCGTTTACGACCTGGCCAATCGCGGCCTGCTGCCGCCGGGCTTCTCGCTCATCGGCTTCGCGCGCCGCGACTGGGAGGACGAGGACTTCGCGCAGGTCGTCCACGACGCCGTCGCCGAGCACTCCCGCACCCCCTTCCGCGAGGAGGTCTGGCAGCAGCTGAGCCAGGGCATGCGGTTCGTGCCCGGCAACTTCGACGACGACGAGGCGTTCGAGACTCTCAAGGAGACGATCGACGAGCTCAACAAGGCGCAGGGCACCGGAGGCAACTTCGCCTTCTACCTGTCCGTGCCGCCGAAGTTCTTCCCCAAGGTCGTCGAGCAGCTCAAGAAGCACGGTCTCGCGGAGCAGACGGAGGGCGCCTGGCGCCGTGCCGTCATCGAGAAGCCGTTCGGTCACGACCTGGAGAGCGCGCAGGAGCTGAACCAGCTCGTGCACGACGTGTTCCCGCCCAACGAGGTCTTCCGTATCGACCACTACCTGGGCAAGGAGACGGTTCAGAACATCCTGGCGCTGCGGTTCGCCAACACGATGTTCGAGCCGATCTGGAACCGGTCGTACGTCGACCACGTCCAGATCACGATGGCCGAGGACATCGGCATCGGCGGCCGCGCCGGGTACTACGACGGCATCGGCGCCGCCCGTGACGTCATCCAGAACCACTTGCTCCAGCTGCTGGCGCTGACCGCGATGGAGGAGCCCGGCTCCTTCCACCCGAAGGCTCTGGTCGCCGAGAAGCTCAAGGTGCTCACCGCCGTCGAGCTGCCCGAGGACCTGGGCAAGCACACGGTGCGCGGTCAGTACAGCCACGCCTGGCAGGGCGGCGAGGAAGTCCTCGGCTACCTCGAAGAGGACGGTATCGACCCCTCGTCGACGACCGACACCTTCGCGGCGATCAAGCTGACGGTCAACAACCGCCGCTGGGCGGGCGTCCCGTTCTACCTCCGTACCGGAAAGCGGCTCGGCCGCCGGGTCACGGAGATCGCGGTCGTCTTCAAGCGCGCCCCGTACCTGCCGTTCGAGTCCGGCGCCACGGAGGAGCTGGGCGGCAACGCCCTGGTCATCCGCGTCCAGCCGGACGAGGGCGTGACGGTGCGGTTCGGCTCGAAGGTGCCGGGCACCTCCATGGAGGTCCGGGACGTCACGATGGACTTCGCCTACGGCGAGTCCTTCACCGAGTCCAGCCCGGAGGCGTACGAGCGGCTCATCCTCGATGTGCTGCTCGGCGACGCCAACCTCTTTCCCCGCCACCAGGAGGTCGAGCTCTCCTGGAACATCCTCGACCCGATCGAGGAGTACTGGGAAAAGAACGGCAAGCCCGCTCAGTACGCGGCCGGTACCTGGGGTCCGGCCGAGGCTGACGAGATGCTCGCACGCGACGGACGGAGCTGGCGCCGGCCATGAAGATCGACCTTACGGAAACCACGTCCAGCAAGATCAACAACGCACTCATCTCGGCCCGCCGTGCCATCGGCACCCCGGCCATCGGCATGGTGCTCACGCTGGTCGTCGTCACGGACGAGGAGAACGCCTACGACGCCCTCAAGGCGGCGAGCGACTCCTCCCGCGAGCACCCCTCGCGGATCATCGCGGTGATCAAGCGGGTCAGCCGCTCGCCGCGCAGCCGTCGCGACGCGCGTCTCGACGCCGAGATCCGGGTCGGTTCCGACTCGGGCACCGGTGAGACGGTCGTCCTGCGGCTCCACGGCGAACTCGCCAACCACGCCCAGTCGGTGGTCCTGCCGCTGCTGCTGCCGGACGCCCCGGTCGTGGTGTGGTGGGCCGAGGACGCCCCCGCCGACCCGGCGAAGGACCCGCTCGGCGCGCTCGCCCAGCGCCGCATCACGGACGCCTACTCCGCCGAGCACCCGCTCGACGAGCTGGCCGTCCGCGCGGCGACGTACGAGCCCGGCGACACGGACCTGACGTGGACCCGCATCACGCCGTGGCGTTCGATGCTGGCCGCCGCGCTGGACCAGCAGTCCGCCGAGGTCGTCTCGGCGACCGTCGAGGGCGAGAAGGACAACCCGAGCTGCGAGCTGCTCGCCATGTGGCTCACGGACCGGCTCAATGTCCCGGTGGGGCGCACGTTCTCGCAGGGCCCCGGTCTGACCGCGGTCCGCATGGAGACGAAGAACGGCCCGATCGTTCTCGACCGTGCGGACGGCTCGCTGGCCACCCTCTCGATGACCGGTCAGCCCGACCGCGGCGTGGCGCTCAAGCGGCGCGACACGGCCGAGCTGCTGGCGGAGGAGCTGCGGCGCCTCGACCCGGACAACACCTACGCCACCACGGTGAAGGTCGGCGTCGACAAGCTGAGCGGTCCCGGCGAGGTCGCCGCGGCCGCTTCCGCCGTACCCGCGCCGGAAGCCGCGGACGCTCCGGAAGCGGCTGCGGAGGAGGCACCGGACGCTGAGAAGCCGAAGGCCGCCCCCGCGAAGAAGGCCGCCCCGGCCAAGAAGGCGGCGTCCAAGTGAGTGCCCCTCAACTGGTCGTGCACCGCGACAAGGAGCTGATGGCGCAGGCCACGGCGGCCCGGCTGATCACGAAGATCGTGGACGCCCAGACCGCTCGTGGATACGCCTCGGTGGTGCTGACCGGCGGGCGCAACGGCAACGGCCTGCTGGCCGCGCTCGCCGCCGCGCCCGCCCGGGACGCGATCGACTGGTCGCGGCTCGACCTGTGGTGGGGCGACGAGCGGTTCGAGCCGGACGGCGACCCGGAGCGCAACGTCACGCAGGCCCGTGAGGCTCTGCTGGACGCGGTCGCCCTGGACCCGGCACGGGTGCACCCGATGCCGGCGTCGGACGGTCCGTTCGGGAACGACGTGGACGCGGCCGCCGCGGGTTACGCCGCCGAACTCGCGGCCGCCGCACGCCCGGAAGACCACGGGCCCGTTCCGACGTTCGACGTGCTGATGCTGGGCGTCGGACCGGACACCCATGTCGCCTCGCTCTTCCCGGAGCTGCCCGCGGTACGGGAGACCGAGCGCACCGTCGTCGGTGTGCACGGCGCCCCCAAGCCGCCGCCCACCCGGGTCACCCTCACGCTCCCGGCCATCCGGGCGGCGCGCGAGGTGTGGCTGCTCGCGGCGGGCGAGGACAAGGCGGAGGCCGCGGCCATCGCCCTGTCCGGTGCCGGGGAGATCCAGGCCCCGGCGGCCGGCGCGTACGGCCGCGCCCGGACGCTCTGGCTGCTCGACGCGGCGGCGGCCTCCCAGCTGCCCCGCGAGCTCTACCCGCCGGCCTCTTCCTGAGAGACCGTCACCCGTGGTGCGTAAAGGCCCGGTTCCCGCTCATGCCGAGCGGGAACCGGGCCTTTCGCCGTCGCGGGCCTCCGGACAGGCGTGAGGGACGAAGCTCGGACGCCTCACATGTACTCGAAGTACCGGTCGTACCAGTCCGCCTTCCCCAAGTCCTCGTCGCTCTCCTCCGCTTCGGCCACGCCCGCGGCCACGAGCACCGCCGCCAGCTCCACGTCCGCCGCGGCCGGCAGGCGCGACGGTCCCTCGTACGGCTCACGGAGCAGTTCGGCCGGGACGAAGGTGCAGCCCATCGCCGCGCAGACGCCGTCGAGCCACGTCGTGAGCTCCTCGGTCAGCCCGTCCCCGCCGCCCGGGAAGCCCTCGTCGTCCACGACTCGGGCGGTGACGAAGTGGCCGCCGAAGTTGCTCATCATGGCGTGCAGGGGCAGGCCGAGGCCCGTCGCGTCCGCGGGAACGTCGATGACGCCGAGGAAACTGGCGTCCTGGCCCAGGCCGGACGAGCAGGACGGGCCGAATCGTTCCTCGAAGGCGCTCACCAGCAGGCTGAAGCTGTTCACCGACGCCTTCGGGTCGAAGTCCGCGGGGCGTTCCAGGTTGCCGGGATCGTCGTGTTCCAGCAGGAGCGCCCGGATCGGGTCCATCGGGATCATGTCGCGCCCTTCCATCAGCTCTTGGAGAACGGGGAGTTGCTGGGGTTCCGCGCCCAAAACCGGTCCACAGGCGCGGTCTTGGGCCCGCCGCCCGGCCCTCACCACGCCTCTCGGCGTGTACGGGGCGGGGCAACGCGTCGGGGCCCCGTCCCCCTCTCGGACACGGGTGACGATACAGAGGGGACCTCTCCCTCTCCACGGGCGTGACAGGCTGGCCCGCATGACGACGACACGCATCGGCACCGTGGTGATGGGAGCGTCCGACGTCCGTCGGGCCACGGCGTTCTGGAAGGCCGCGCTCGCCTACGTGGAGCGCGAACCCGCGGAGGAGGACTGGGTGGTCCTGGTCCCGGCCGAGGGCCACGGCGTCGGCCTCGCCCTCGGACTGAGCGGCCCGGACAGCCCCGTCCAGGAGGTGCCGCGCGTCCACCTCGACGTCTACACCGAGGACCAAAAGGGCGAGGTGGCCCGCCTGCTCGGCCTCGGCGCCTCCCCAGTGGACTGGCCCCACTACCCGCCGGACCCGGACTTCGTCGTGCTCGCCGACACCGAGGGCAACCGCTTCTGCGTGATCGACACGACCTACGGCTGAGGCGACGCCCGCCTCGCCGCGACCGGCGGCTGCACCGGCTCCCCGGGCTGCCCGCTCACACGGTCAGGAAGGGCGTCGTCGTGCGTACCGGCCACGACTTCGGCGAGAGCGAAGTGGGCCTGCTCGACACGCATCCGGTTGTGCACGCGCACGAAATGGCCCCGGCCGGAGACGCGGAAGCCCCTTACGTCGAGCGGCACATGACGGGCAGTCCGATCCGGACGCACCGACGGCACGTGCGCGGGGCCACCCGGTCGTCGCCCGCACCCGTCCCACTCCGGTCCGGTGCGCCTCTGGCACGATCGCGCGGTGAAAACAACACTGATACGAGGCATGCTCCTCGCCCTTCTCCTCGCCGGATTCGGGGCGTTGGTCACCTACCGGGCAGAGCCCGCCGGGGCGGACGGCTGGCAGGAGTGCGCCACCGGGCAGTTCTGCCTGTACGACGCCGCCGACGGCGCGGGCGCCGCCTGGGCCACCGGGCACACGGACGACACGCAGACGTACCCCGCCGGTCAGGACGACCGGGCGGTCTCCGCGTGGAACAACTCCGCCTACTGGGCGTGCGTGTACGAGGGAGCTTCGTACGGCGGCGCGGTCCAGGCGCTGCGGCCGGGCTTCCGGGGCAACCTGTCGCTCGCCTCCGTCGACCTCACCGGCAAGGTGAGCTCGCACAAGACCGCGAAGTCGAAGGCCGGTTGCTGGACCGGGTTCGAGCGCTGCCCCGACGGCAAGCTGTGCCTGTTCCAGGAGCCGAGCGGCCGGGGCGTGGCGACCGTGTCCACGGCGGACGACGCGGAGTACGGGACCGCGTGGGACAACCAGGTGCGGTCGGTCTGGAACCGCACCGGCCTGCACGTCTGCTTCTACCGCGCGCCCGACTGGACCAGCACGTGGACGGTCGACGGCCGGGACTACAAGGCGTACGTCGTCCTGTCCGGCAGGAGCACCACGATCCCCACCCCCTACGCGCCCACCTTCAGTTCGCACAAGTTCGTCGCCGGAACCTCGGGATGCTGACCATGGACACACCTCTCCTCGCGGCACGGCCGCTCCGACGCGGCGCGACCCTGTTCGCCGCCGGTCTGCTGGCGGCGGGTCTGCTGCCCGCCTCGGCCGCCCGCGCCGACGACCCCACCGCGACCTCGCTGATCACGAGCCCCGGCTACACCAGGACGGTGGAGGAGGTCGGACCGGGCCTCACCCTCATGACCTGGGCGAACCCCGACGACGACCGGCTCGTGCAGGTTCTGCGGGCGGACCCGGACGCGGCTCCCCTGACGGTCGAGAGCACCGCCGGCGTGGGCGGGGCGCTCGCCGAGCCGACCACCGGGATGCTCGCCTCATCGACCACGGTGGCCGCGCGACGGCCGCACGCCGGAATCAACGGCGGCTTCTGGACGAAGCAGGGGGACACCCTGGCGTTCATGGGCGTGTCGGTCCAGGAGGGCGTGGTGCAGAGCGCCTCCTGCGCGGTGCCCGACCGGGCCGAGGCGGTGCTGATCCAGCACGGCCGGCCGTACATGTCGCAGTTCACCACCCATCTGACGGTGACCGCGCCGGGCGTGGCCGCCGAGCCGCTGGACGGCGTCAACCGGCACCCGGGCTGGATGCCGGGATGCGCCCAGGGCTCCGGGGCGACGGCGGACCGTTCGATCGGCGGCGGCATCTTCGCCGACGCCTCCGAGATCGTGGAGTTCACCCCGCAGTACGGGGCGCCGACCCCGCTGCCCGACGGGGACGCCCGGTTCACCGAGGACGACGACCCCGGCGCCGAGGCGGTCGTCGGTCCCGGCGGCACGGTCCTGAGCCTCAACCCCTCCGGCCGGGGCGGCACGACCGTACCGGCGGGCGGCCGGGTGCTCCAGGGCACGGGGACGGGAGCCGACTGGCTGCGCGCCCACGCCGCGCCGGGGACGGCGCTGACCGTCCAGGAGAGCCTGCGGGACGAGCGCTTCGGCGACGACATCCCGCTCGACGCCTCCGTGGACCTGGTGAACGGCCACTACCCGCTCGTGCGGGACGCCCAGTACGCGTACACCGGAGCCAACGTCGACGTGGCGCCTCGCACGGCGATAGCGGTCGACGGCCCGGGCCGGACCCTGTTCGTCGCGGTGACGGGCAAGGCGGGCCGCAACGGCGTCATCCTCGACGGCCTCGCCTCGATCCTGCTGGATCTGGGAGCCGTGGACGCCCTCAACCTCGACGGCGGCGGGTCGACCACCCTGGTCGTGGAGCAGACGGTCCGCAACCGGCCGTCCGACACGGCCGGCGAGCGCGCCGTGGCCGACAGCGTGTACATCGGCTTCGGGGGTTACGGCCTGTACGCCACGTCCTGAGGAGCGCGGCGCCCCTCCCGGGCTCGGGAGGGGACCCGCCGCGAAGGCGTCTCCTCCCACTCCAGGAACGGCGCCAGCAGCCCCGGTACGGCCTCGGCGGCAAAGGTGAGTCCCTCGCCCGCCCCGGTGTCGTACACCGCGTAGGCGCCCGTTCCGGCGGCCGTGGTGGCCGTGATGTCCAGCAGCCCCGCCCGCCGCTGGAAGTACGACTGCCGCACCGTCCAGCCGATCACCCCGGACCGCTCCAGGGCCGCCGTCGAGCGCCGTACGGTGCCGGAGCGGGTGACCAGGTGGCGGCCGGTCAGGGCGTGGCCGAGATTCCGGTACGCGTCCAGGGCGAGCGCCACCGCGAGCGGTACGCCGACCGCCGCGCAGCCCAGCGCGGTCCACAGCAGGACGGGCGTCAGCAGGGCCCCGAGCCCGGCCAGGAGTACCACCGGGGCCAGCGCCACCGCGAGGGCCCGCCGCAGCCGGCGGCCCCGGGCGGCACGCGGGTGGCCGGTGAGGGGAGCGGCGGTCGGGGCGGCCCCCTCGCGGAGCACGGCCGCGACGATCCGGTCCGCCACCGGGCGGGGCACGGCGGGCAGCAGGGTGCTGTGGCTGGCCTCCTTCGCCTCCTCGTCGTGCGCGAGACCGGTGGTGATCGCGTCCACCCGGGCGGCGCCGAAGAGCCGTACACCCAGGGGTTCCACCAGCTCGGCGCCGCGCAGCCGGGCCTCCTCGACGGTGGTGGAGCGGGAGGTCAGCAGCCCGCGGCGGACTCTGAGGGTGCCGCCCGGTTCGCGCTCCAGGCGGTAGTTCCACCACATCTCGGTCCAGAGTCCGAGGGCTCCGGCCGCCCCGGTGAGGAGCGCCGCCGCGAAGAGGACCGCGAGCGTCCAGAACAGCGGGAGGGCGCGGAAGAGTTCGACGGTCCAGTGGATGACGTCGCCCTGCGCGCCGGCCCACTCGCTGAGCTGCATCACCCCGCCGGCCGCCGCACCGCCGAGCATCGGGGCGACGAAGGAGACCGGGGCGTAGCGGATCCAGCGGGGGTCGAGGACGGCCAGTTCGCCGTCGCGTTCCCCGCTGCCGCCGTCCGCCGCCGCGCCGCGCGCCAGCAGCAGCCGTCGCAGCCGTTCGCCCTCGGCGCGGGTGACGGGGTCGAGCTCCAGGGTCGATTCGCCGTCCCGGTGCTCGCCGGTGCCGATCCGTACGGTGACCAGGCCGAGGACCCGCAGCAGCGGGCGCGCGGTGAGGTCGACGGTACGGACGCGGTCGAGGGCGAGCGAACGGCGTCGCACGAGGAGGAGCCCGGAGTGGAGGTCGACGTGTCCGGGGCCGATCCGGTAGCGGGTGCGGCGCCAGCGGACGTGGTCGACGAGGGCCGCGCAGCCGGTCAGCAGGACGGCCCCGGCGGCGGTCCAGAGTCCGGCCCGGGCGGCGCCGAAGTGGCCGAGGAACCCCATGACCAGCGGAACGGCGGTGCCCACCACCACCCCGGCCGTGAGGACCGCGGTGACCAGGGCGGTACGGGGGTCGAGGCGGCGCCAGCCGTCGTCGGAGGTGTCCGGAGCCGGAGCCGGGAACGGGGGCGGGGCCGGGGCCGTCATGTGGCGTCGCCGGGGGTGTCCCGGGTGATGCGGGTCAGCCGTTCGGCGAGCGCGGCGGCGGGTTCGTGGCCGAGCCCGGCGATCCGTACCGCCCCCTTGGCGGAGGCGGTGGTGACGGTGAGCGTGGCGAGTCCGAAGAGCTGCTCCAGCGGGCCGCGGACCGTGTCGACGGTCTGGATGCGCGACATGGGCGCGATCCGCCACTCCTGGAGGAAGAGGCCGGTGCGGACGTAGACGGCGTCCTCGGTGACCTCCCAGCGGTGGGTACGGAACCACCACCGGGGCAGCCACGCGGCACAGGACGCACCGAGCCCGGCCGTGACCGCCGCGGAGAGCAGCAGCCACGGCCGGGCCGGGGCGACGAGGGCGGCGAGGACGCAGAGCACGGCCAGTGGTGCCGCCGTGAGCAGCAGCCACTGGGCGCGCCACCAGCCGACGGCTCGCCGGTCGAGCGAGTGCGCCGGAGGCCTCAGGCGCGGCGTCCCCTCACCCTGGGCCACCGGTTCAGCGACCGCGCAGCGACCGGTAGGTGGCGACGAGGGAGGCCGTGGAGCTGTCCAGCTGCTCGCCGCCGGTGCCCTCGGTGAGAACCGGCTCGATCTTCTTGGCGAGGACCTTGCCGAGCTCGACGCCCCACTGGTCGAAGGAGTCGATGTTCCAGATCGCACCCTGGACGAACACCTTGTGCTCGTACAGCGCGATGAGCTGGCCGAGGACCGAGGGGGTGAGCTTCTCGGCGAGGATCGTCGTGGTGGGGTGGTTGCCCTGGAACGTCTTGTGCGGGACCAGTTCCTCGGGCACGCCCTCGGCGCGGACCTCATCGGGCGTCTTACCGAAGGCGAGCGCCTGGGTCTGCGCGAAGAAGTTGGCCATCAGCAGGTCGTGCTGGGCGATGAGTCCGGGCAGCAGGTCGGCGACCGGGGCGGCGAAGCCGATGAAGTCGGCCGGGATGACCTTGGTGCCCTGGTGGATCAGCTGGTAGTACGCGTGCTGGCCGTTGGTGCCCGGGGTGCCCCAGACGACCGGGCCGGTCTGCCACTCGACCGGATTGCCCTCCCGGTCCACGGACTTGCCGTTGGACTCCATGTCCAGCTGCTGCAAGTAGGCGGTGAACTTGGAGAGATAGTGGCTGTAGGGCAGCACCGCGTGCGCCTGGGCGTCGAAGAACTGGCCGTACCAGACACCCAACAGGCCCAGCAGCAGCGGGGCGTTCTGCTCCGCCGGGGCGGTGCGGAAGTGCTCGTCGACGAGGTGGAAGCCGTCGAGCATCTCGCGGAACAGCTCCGGGCCGACGGCGATCATCAGCGAGAGGCCGATGGCGGAGTCGTAGGAGTAGCGGCCGCCGACCCAGTCCCAGAACTCGAACATGTTGGCCGTGTCGATACCGAAGTCCGACACCTTCTCGGCGTTGGTCGACAGCGCGACGAAGTGCTTGGCGACGGCGTCCTGACCGGCCTTCAGCTCGGTGAGGAGCCAGTCGCGGGCGGAGGTCGCGTTGGTGATCGTCTCGATGGTGGTGAACGTCTTCGAGGCGATGATGAAGAGCGTCTCGGCGGCGTCCAGGTCGCGGACGGCCTCGTGGAGGTCGGCGCCGTCGACGTTGGAGACGAACCGGAGGGTGAGGGAGCGGTCCGTGAAGGAGCGCAGCACCTCGTACGCCATGGCGGGGCCGAGGTCGGAGCCGCCGATGCCGATGTTGACGATGTTCTTGATGGGGCGGCCGGTGTGGCCGGTCCACTCGCCGGAGCGGACCCGGTCGGCGAAGCCCGCCATCTTGTCCAGGACCGCGTGCACGGCCGGCACGACGTTCTCGCCGTCCACCTCGATCACCGCGTCGCGCGGGGCGCGGAGCGCGGTGTGCAGGACGGCGCGGTCCTCGGTGGTGTTGATCTTGTCGCCGCGGAACATGGCGTCCCGCAGCTCGGCGACTCCGGTGGCGGCGGCGAGGTCGCGCAGCAGACGCAGCGTCTCGTCGGTCACCAGCTGCTTGGAGTAGTCGATGTGCAGGTCGCCCACCCGGAGGGTGTAGGCGGCGCCGCGGTCCGCGTTCTCGGCGAACAGCTCCCGCAGGTGGGTCGCGCCCAGCTCCTCGCGGTGCTTGCCGAGGGCCGCCCACTCGGGCGTCTGGTTGAGCTTGGTTCGGCTTTGTGCATTCATCCCGGGTATCAGCCCATTCTTCTCGTACCTGCTCCCCGCTGCACCCCCCAACCTAATTGATCCTGGTCGCGGGTGCCGCGCGGGCATGGCCCCGTGAAGGACATCGTGCGTCCGCGGGCAACAAAACGCTCCGGCCGGCACCCTGGGGGTGGCCGGCCGGTGAACGGGGCGGTACGAAAAAGCGGCGGCTCTCGCCGGAAGGACTTCAGGGGCGGGAGCCGGGCGGGGTGTTCTCAGATCTCGCCGCGGAGCTTGGCGAGCGCCTCGGCGAGAATGGCCTCGCCGTCCGCGTCACTGCGCCGCTCGCGCACGTACGCGAGATGCGTCTTGTACGGTTCCGTGCGCGGCGGGTCGGGCGGGCTGTCCTTGTCCTGGCCCGCCGGGAAGCCGCATCGGGGGCAGTCCCAGGTCTCCGGTACCTGCGCGTCATGGGCGAAGCTCGGCTGCGTCTCGTGCCCGTTCGAGCACCAGAAGGAGATGCGGAGGCGCGGTGCGGACTCGCCCCGCTCGGCCTCCCCCATCGGCCCCGCTCCGACCCGGCTTCCCCGGATCGCGTTGCCACTTGCCACGGTCGTAACTCCCTGCGTGATGCTGCTCGAAGATGCCCCAGTCTACGTAAGGCCCAACGCGCGTCCAGTGATTGGAGTTACACGGTCACCGGCAATCGCGGACGATGCGTCAGCTGTCCAGCTTGATGAGCAGGCCGAGTGCCACAATGCTCGCGAACCAGCACAGGCCGACGACCACGGTGATGCGGTCGAGGTTGCGCTCGGCCACCGAGGAACCGCCGACCGAGGACTGCATGCCGCCACCGAACATGTCGGAGAGGCCGCCGCCCTTGCCCTTGTGCATCAGCACCAGCAGCATCAGCAGCAGGCTGAAGACGATCAGGGCGATCTCGAACGCCAAAATCACGGCTGGTCCCTACTTTCCGGAAATTCCTGGACTGCTTCTGAGAAAAATGCTTCTGAAAACTACTTCTACGCAATGTATGAAGCACAACGGGGGCCGAGGGTGGAACCCACCCCGGCCCCCGCAAGGGTACGACGGATCGGCGCTAGCGCATACTCACTGGTCGCGGAAGCGGACGATCTTGACGAACTCGTCGGCGTCCAGCGCCGCACCGCCGACGAGGGCGCCGTCGACGTCGGGCTGCGCCATGATCGCGGCGACGTTGCCGGACTTCACGGAGCCGCCGTACTGGATGCGGACCGCGTCGGCCAGCTCCTGCGAGTACAGCTCGGCGAGACGGCGGCGGATGGCTCCGCACACCTCCTGGGCGTCCTCGGGGGTGGCGACCTCGCCGGTCCCGATGGCCCAGACCGGCTCGTACGCGATCACGATCGACTCGGCCTGCTCGGCCGGGACGTCCTTGAGGGCGCCGTCGAGCTGCGCGAGGGTGTAGGAGACCTGGTCACCGGCCTTGCGGATGTCCAGGCCCTCGCCGACGCAGAGGATCGGGGTCAGCCCGTGCTTGAAGGCGGCCTTCACCTTGGCGTTGCAGATCTCGTCGTTCTCGCCGTGGTACTGGCGGCGCTCGCTGTGGCCGACGGCCACGTACGCGCACTTCAGCTTGGCGAGCATGGAGCCGGAGATCTCGCCGGTGTACGCACCGGAGTCCTGCGCCGAGATGTCCTGGGCGCCGTACTTGATCTTCAGCTTGTCGCCGTCCACCAGGGTCTGCACGGAGCGCAGGTCGGTGAAGGGCGGCAGGACGGCGACCTCGACCGCGTCGTAGTCCTTGTCGGCCAGCGCGAAGGCGAGCTTCTGGACGTGGGCGATGGCCTCGAGGTGGTTGAGGTTCATCTTCCAGTTGCCCGCCATCAGCGGGGTACGGGTGCTCATCTGGCTCAGTTCTCCAATGCGGCGAGGCCGGGGAGCGACTTGCCCTCGAGGTATTCGAGGCTGGCGCCGCCGCCGGTCGAGATGTGGCCGAAGGCGTTCTCGTCGAAGCCCAGGATGCGGACGGCGGCGGCGGAGTCGCCACCCCCGACGACGCTGAAGGCCGGGGAGTCGACGAGCGCCTGGGCGACCGCGCGGGTGCCCTCGGCGTAGTCGGGGTGCTCGAAGACGCCCATCGGGCCGTTCCAGAAGACGGTGGCCGCGTCGGCGAGCTTCGCCGCGTACAGCTCACGCGTCTTGGGGCCGATGTCCAGGCCCTCCTGGTCCGCCGGGATGGCGTCGGAGGCGACGACCGTGGGGTTGGCCGGGGCCTTCGTCTTGAGGTCCGGGAACTCGGAGGAGACGAGGACGTCGACGGGGAGCACGAACTCCACGCCGCGCTCGTCGGCGCGCTTGAGGTACTCCTGCACCGTGGGGACCTGGTCCTCCTGGAGCAGCGAGATGCCGACCTCGTGGCCCTGGGCCTTGAGGAAGGTGTACGCCATGCCGCCGCCGATCAGGATGCGGTCGGCCTTCTCCAGCAGGTGGTCGATGACGCCGAGCTTGTCGGAGACCTTGGCGCCGCCGAGGACCACGGCGTAGGGGCGCTTGACGTCGCTGGTGAGCTTCTTCAGGACGCCGACCTCGGTGGCGATGAGGTAGCCGGCGAAGTGCGGCAGCCGGGCCGGGAGGTCGAAGACCGAGGCGTGCTTGCGGTGCACCGCGCCGAAGCCGTCGCCCACGTACACGTCGGCGAGGGCGGCGAGCTGGTCGGCGAAGGCGCCGCGCTCGGCGTCGTCCTTGGACGTCTCACCGGCGTTGAAGCGGAGGTTCTCGACGACGGCGACCTGGCCGTCGGTGAGGGCGGCGACCGTGGCCGTGGCGGACTCGCCCACGGTGTCGGTGGCGAACGCGACCTCGGTGCCGAGCAGTTCACCGAGCCGGGCGGCGGCGGGAGCCAGCGAGAACGCCGGGTCCGGGGCGCCCTTCGGGCGGCCGAGGTGCGAGGCGACGATGACCCGCGCGCCGGCCTCGGCGAGCTTGGCGACGGTCGGCTGGACGGCGCGGATGCGGCCGTCGTCGGTGATGGTGGTGCCGTCGAGCGGCACGTTGAGGTCGGCGCGGACGAATACCCGCTTGCCGGCGACCCCTTCGGCGAGAAGTTCGTCGATCGTCTTCATCTGTTCCAGGACTCCTTGGAAAGGACGGATGAGCACGCGAGAAGGCCCGGACGGCGCTACGTCGCGCCGTCCGAGCCCCTCACTACATCGAGATGCCTGCCGATCCGAGGATCAGAGCTGGCCGCCGACGAAGACGGTCAGGTCGACGAGGCGGTTGGAGTAGCCCCACTCGTTGTCGTACCAGCCGAGGATCTTCACCGTCTTGCCTTCCTGAACCATCGTCAGGGAGGAGTCGAAGGTGCAGGACGCCGGGTCGCTGACGATGTCCGAGGAGACGATCGGGTCCTCGGTGTACGCCAGGTAGCCCTTCAGGTCGCCGTCGTCGGCGGCCTTCTTGAACGCGGCGTTGACCTCGTCCTTGGTGACCTCGCGCTGCAGCTCGACGACCAGGTCGGTGGCGGAACCGGTCGGGACCGGGACGCGCATCGCGATGCCGTCGAGCTTGCCCTTGAGCTGGGGCAGAACCAGGGCGGTGGCCTTGGCGGCACCCGTCGTGGTCGGGATGATGTTCTCGGCGGCGGCGCGGGCGCGGCGCAGGTCCGAGTGCGGGAAGTCCAGGATGCGCTGGTCGTTCGTGTACGCGTGGACCGTCGTCATCAGGCCCTTGACGATGCCGAAGTTCTCGTCGAGAACCTTGGCCATCGGCGCCACACAGTTGGTGGTGCAGGAGGCGTTGGAGATGACGTGGTGGTTGGCCGCGTCGTACTTGTCCTGGTTGACGCCCATCACGATGGTGATGTCCTCGTCCTTGGCCGGAGCCGAGATGAGGACCTTCTTGGCGCCACCGGCGATGTGCTTCTCGGCGTCGGCCTTCTTGGTGAAGATGCCGGTCGACTCGATGACGATGTCGACGCCCAGCTGACCCCAGGGGATGTCGGCCGGGTTGCGCTCGGAGAGCACCTTGATGGTGTGGCCGTCGACGGTGATGGTGTCGGCGGTGTGGCTGACCTCGGCCTTGAGACGACCCAGAATGGTGTCGTACTTCAGCAGGTGAGCCGTGGTCGCAGTGTCACCCAGGTCGTTGACAGCCACGATCTCGATGTCCGCACCCTGCTCCAGCAGCGCGCGGAAGTAGTTACGACCGATGCGGCCAAAGCCGTTGATGCCTACGCGGATCGTCACGAACCGATCTCCTCGTTAGGTACGCCGGGTTTCGACGCCGGCGAGTTGTATGGGATGTCCCCGACCGCCTCCGACCCTACCTCTCATGTGGCCCGCGGGTGACATCGAGAGCCCTCGTACGCACCCCGATGAGCCCTACTGACCAGTAGGAACTGGGCGCTCCGCCTCACCGGGCGTTCCCCAGTCGGCCTTCGGGCCACAAACCGGATTCTGTCCGGCGGCGATGGAAATGTGCCCAACGCCCGTACACACACGGACGATCAGGGCATGACGGGCCCCTCGCCCGACCCCGCCGCGTGCCCCGGTCCGCGTCGGGCAATCCGCCCCGAGCTCCGCGCACGCCCCGGCCGGTGTCTTCTCCGGACAGCGAAAAAGCCGCCGCCGGCGTCTCCGTGGAAGGAGCGTCGGCGGCGGCCGTATACGAAAGGGGCCCGCTGTGCCGGTCTCAGCCGACCAGGCCGTCCGCCATCTCCTCGCTGAGGGTGGACTCGGTACCCGGGATGCCGAGGTCCTGGGCCCGCTTGTCGGCCATCGCCAGCAGCCGGCGGATGCGGCCGGCGACGGCGTCCTTGGTCAGCGGCGGATCGGCGAGCGCGCCCAGCTCCTCCAGCGAGGCCTGCTTGTGCTCCATGCGCAGCCGTCCGGCGGCGGCGAGGTGCTCGGGCACTTCCTCGCCCAGGATCTCCAGGGCGCGGCCCACGCGGGCTCCGGCGGCCACGGCGGCGCGGGCGGAGCGGCGGAGGTTGGCGTCGTCGAAGTTGGCGAGCCGGTTGGCGGTCGCCCGGACCTCGCGCCGCATCCGGCGCTCCTCCCAGGCCAGCACGGACTCGTGGGCGCCGAGCCGGGTCAGCAGGGCGCCGATCGCGTCGCCGTCGCGGACCACCACGCGGTCGACCCCGCGGACCTCGCGGGCCTTGGCGGCGATGGAGAGCCGGCGCGCGGCCCCGACCAGCGCGAGCGCCGCCTCGGGACCGGGGCAGGTGACCTCCAGCGAGGACGACCTGCCCGGCTCGGTGAGCGAGCCGTGCGCCAGGAAGGCCCCGCGCCAGGCCGCCTCGGCGTCGCAGGTGGCCCCCGAGACCACCTGCGGGGGCAGCCCGCGGATGGGACGGCCCCGGCCGTCCACGAGACCGGTCTGGCGGGCCAGCTGGTCGCCGCCCGCCACGACGCGTACGACGTACCGGGAGCCGCGCCGCAGCCCGCCGGGGGCCATCACGATCAGCTCCGAGGCGTGCCCGAAGATCTCCAGGATGTCGCGCTTGAGCCGGCGGGCCGCCATCGCGGTGTCCAGCTCCGCCTCGATCACGATCCGGCCGCTCACCAGGTGGAGCCCGCCCGCGAAGCGGAGGATCGCGGAGACCTCCGCCTTCCTGCAGCAGGTCCGGGTGACGGGAAGCCGAGAGATTTCGTCCTTCACCGCTGGCGTCATCGCCATGGGCCGATCCTTCCATGCATCCGAAAAATACGGTCGTACGCGGCGGCCAGCAGCTCCGGATCATGAATCGGAACGCCGTCCGGCGAGGCCACCGGTGCCAGCTCCACTGCGGCACCCAGCCGCTTCGCGGCATCGGCGAGGGACTCGCGGTCAGGCACGGCGGCCTCGTCGGCCAGCACCACGTCCAAGGCGAGTTTAGGGGCGTGTCGCCCCAAAACCTCCAAATGACGCTGCGGGGAGAAGCCATCTGTTTCACCGGGTTGCGGCGCGAGGTTCAGCGAGAGCACCTTGCGGGCCTTCGTCGCGACCAGCGCGTCGAGCAGATCCGGGACCAGCAGATGGGGGATGACCGAGGAGAACCAGGAGCCGGGTCCGAGCACCACCCAGTCCGCGTCCAGGACGGCCTCGACGGCCTCCGGGACGGCGGGCGGGGCGTGCGGGACCACCTGCACGGACTGCACCTCGCCCGGGGTGAGTGCCACCGTCGCCTGGCCGCGTACGGTCACGATCGCGTCGGGGCGGTCCGGTTCGTGGCCCCTGACCTGTGCCTGGAGCTCCAGCGGTACGGCGGACATGGGCAGCACCCGGCCGTGCGCGCCGAGCAGCGTGCCGACCAGGTCGAGGGCCTGGACGTGGTCGCCGAGCTGTTCCCAGAGCGCCACGATCAGCAGGTTGCCGACCGCGTGCCCGTGCAGGTCGCCCCGGGACTCGAAGCGGTGCTGGGTGACCCTGGCCCAGGTCTGCCCCCAGTCGTCGTCCCCGCAGAGCGCCGCGAGGGCCTTGCGGAGGTCGCCGGGCGGGAGCACCCCGAACTCGTCGCGGAGCCGGCCGCTGGACCCGCCGTCGTCGGCGACGGTGACGACGGCCGTCAGATCGCCGGTGATCCGGCGCAGCGCGGTCAGCGAGGCGGAGAGCCCGTGGCCGCCGCCGAGGGCGACGACCTTGGGCGGCCCGCCGCGCCTGCGCCCGGAGCGGAGCGAGCCCGCTCGGCTCAGCCTCCGCAGCCGCAGGTTGACGCTGGTCACTCGCGCCCCATGTCCCGGTGGACGAGGACGGTCTCGATCCCTTCGGCGGCGAGGCGGGCGGAGAGCTTCTCCGACATCGCCACGGAGCGGTGCTTGCCGCCCGTGCAGCCGACCGCGATGGTCACGTAGCGCTTGCCCTCGCGGCGGTAACCGGCGGCGACGAGCTGGAGCAGCTCGGTGTACTGGTTGAGGAACTCCTTGGCGCCCGGCTGGTCGAAGACGTACGCGGACACCTCCTCGTTCAGGCCGGTGAAGGGGCGCAGCTCGGGCACCCAGTGCGGGTTCGGCAGGAAGCGGCAGTCGACCACGAGGTCGGCGTCGACCGGCAGGCCGTACTTGTAGCCGAACGACATCACCGTGGCGCGCAGCTCCGGCTCCTGGTCGCCGGCGAACTGGGCGTCCATCTTGGCGCGCAGCTCGTGGACGTTGAGGCTGGAGGTGTCGATGACCAGGTCGGCGTCGCCGCGCAGCTCGCGCAGCAGGTCGCGCTCGGCCGCGATGCCGTCGACGATGCGGCCGTCGCCCTGGAGGGGGTGGGGGCGGCGGACGGACTCGAACCGGCGGACCAGGGCGTCGTCCGAGGACTCCAGGAAGACGATCCGCCGGGTGACGTGCTTGGTCTCCAGGTCCGCCAGGGACTCGCGGAGGTTGTCGAAGAAGCGGCGTCCGCGCACGTCCACGACGACGGCGATCCGGGCCACGTTGCCCTGGGAGCGCGCGCCGAGTTCGACCATGGTCGGGATCAGGGCGGGCGGGAGGTTGTCGACGACGAACCAGCCGAGGTCCTCCAGACACTTCGCGGCGGTGGACCGGCCGGCGCCGGACATCCCGGAGATGATCACCAGTTCGGGGATGGCCGCCGTGACGACGTCGCCCGTCTCGTTGGTGGTGCCCGTGCTCACGTGTGCTGCTCCGTCTGTTCGGTCCGGGTCCGAGTCCGGTCGGCTGGGTTCCGCGTGGCGGTGGTCATGGTCGGTCATGGCGTGCCCCCGTCGTTCTCGTCAATGATCTCTCCTGTGGCCGTGTTCACGGCGGGTGCGGCCGGGGCGGCCGTGGCGAGGGCCGCGGCCACCGACTCCGCGGTCCTGCGGCCTATCCCCTGGACCTCGCAGATCTCGTCGATTGTCGCCTGCCGCAGCTTCTTGACGGAGCCGAAATGCTTGAGCAGGGCGAGTTTCCGGCTCTCGCCGAGGCCGGGGACGCCGTCCAGCGGGCTGCTGCGCACCCGCTTGGCCCGCTTGGCCCGCTGGTAGGTGATGGCGAAGCGGTGGGCCTCGTCACGGACGCGCTGGAGGAGGTAGAGGCCCTCGCTGGAGCGGGGCAGCACCACGGGATCGTCGTCGTCGGGCAGCCAGACCTCTTCGAGGCGCTTGGCGAGACCGCAGACGGCGATGTCGTCGATGCCCAGCTCGTCCAGGGCCCGCTTCGCGGCGGCCACCTGGGGCTGCCCGCCGTCGACCACGACGAGCTGCGGCGGGTAGGCGAACCGCTTGGGGCGGCCGTCGTCCTCACGCGGCTCGGTGTCCTCGGGGGGAGCGGTGTCCTCGCGGGGGGCGGTGTCCTCGCGCAGGCCGGTTCCCTCGCGCAGGCCGGTTCCCTCGCCGGGAGCGGTGTCCTCGCGCGGCTGCGGCTCGGTGGTGTCCGGGGCGTCGGTGGCGTCCGGGGCATGGGGAGCGTCCGGGGCGCTGTCCTGCGGGGTGTCGCCTCCGTGCGGGCCCGCTTCGGAGGCATCCGCCCCGGGCGTCTCCTCCCACTCCCCCAGGCGCTCCTTCTCCTGGAGGTAGCGGCGGAACCGGCGGCCGATCACCTCGTGCATCGACCGGACGTCGTCCTGGCCCTCGAACCCCTTGATCTGGAAGCGGCGGTACTCGCTCTTGCGGGCGAGCCCGTCCTCGAAGACGACCATCGACGCGACGACGTCGTCGCCCTGGAGATGGGAGATGTCGTAGCACTCGATGCGCAGCGGGGCGGTGTCGAGCCCGAGCGCCTCGGCGATCTCCTCCAGGGCCCGGGAGCGGGTGGTCAGGTCGGAGGCGCGCTTGGTCTTGTGCAGCCCGAGGGCCTGCTGGGCGTTGCGCTGGACCGTGGCCATCAGGTCCTTCTTGTCGCCGCGCTGCGGGATGCGCAGGCTGACCTGGGAGCCCCGGCGGTGGGCGAGCCACTCGGAGACCGCGTCGGGGTCCTCGGGCAGGGCCGGGACGAGGACCTCCTTGGGTACGGAGTCGCCGGTCTCCTCCCCGTACAGCTGCTGGAGGGCGTGCTCGACGAGGCCGGAGGTGTCGACGGCCTCGACCTTGTCGGTGACCCAGCCGCGCTGGCCCCGGACCCGGCCGCCGCGCACGTGGAAGATCTGGACGGCCGCCTCCAGCTCGTCCTCGGCGACGGCGATGAGGTCCGCGTCGGTGGCGTCGGCGAGCACCACCGCGCTCTTCTCCATGGCCCGCCGGAGCGCCCCGATGTCGTCCCGGAGGCGGGCGGCGCGCTCGTACTCCATGTCCTCCGCCGCGAGCATCATCTCCTTCTCCAGGCGGCGCATGTGGGCGCCGGTGCGGCCGGCCATGAAGTCGCAGAATTCTTCGGCGAGTTCGCGGTGCTCCTGGGGGCTGACGCGGCCGACGCAGGGCGCCGAGCACTTGCCGATGTAGCCGAGCAGGCACGGGCGGCCGGTGCGGACGGCGTTCTTGAAGACCCCGGCGGAGCAGGTGCGGACGGGGAAGACGCGGAGCATCAGGTCGACGGTCTCGCGGATCGCCCAGGCGTGGCCGTACGGGCCGAAGTAGCGCACGCCCTTCTTCTTGGCGCCGCGCATGACCTGGACCCGGGGGAACTCCTCGTTGAGGGTGACCGCGAGGTACGGGTAGCTCTTGTCGTCGCGGTACTTGACGTTGAACCGCGGGTCGAACTCCTTGATCCAGGTGTACTCCAGCTGCAGCGCCTCGACCTCGGTGGAGACGACCGTCCACTCCACGGAGGCCGCCGTGGTCACCATGGTGCGGGTGCGCGGGTGGAGACCGGCCAGGTCCTGGAAGTAGTTGGCGAGGCGCTGGCGGAGGTTCTTCGCCTTGCCGACGTAGATCACCCGGCGGTGCTCGTCGCGGAACTTGTAGACCCCCGGGGAGTCGGGGATCTGTCCCGGCTTGGGGCGGTAGCTGGAGGGGTCTGCCATGTCTCACACCCTACTTCCGGCCGGTGACACCCAGGGGTGCCGTCCGCACTGTGCCGTCCGCTGTGCGGTACGCCCCCGCCCCGGCCCCGCGGTTCAGGCGCCGGGCCCGGCGGTGAGCCGGCCGCCCTCCGCGCTGACCGGGACGGCGGGCAGCGGCACGGTGGCCGGGCCGTGGATGACCTTGCCGGTCGTGGTGTCGAAGACGCTGCCGTGGCAGGGGCAGTGGCCCTCGTTGTCCTCGACCTTGTACAGGAGGCAGCCCGCGTGGGTGCACTGGGCGCTGAACGCCTTGTACTGCCCCTTCGAGGGGCAGGTCACCACGAGGCGCTGCTCGGTGTAGAGCTTCGATCCGCCGACCGGGACGGCGTCGGCCGCGCCGAGGTCCACCTGCGCGGTCGGGGTCGGGGTCTCGGCGTGCCCGAGCTTGGACTCGGTCGAACAGGCGGCCGCCCCCAGCCCGGCGGCGCCGGCGAGCGCGGCACCCTTCAGCACGGTGCGGCGGGTGGCGGGCGAGCCGGACATCGCGGTCTCCACGGGGTCGGTGGTACGGGGTGTACAGGGAGACGCACACGGGGTGCGCAGGGCGGTACGGGCGTCGCGGGCCGGTGGGGCGACGGGGCGCTCGGCCGGGGCGCGCGACGACAGAACCGACGATACCGGCGGAGATCGGGACCCCGGCGCCGGGGTCCGGGGCACGGGGTTCCGGGCACGGCCGGCGAGCCCGCAGGACGCCGTACGGCCCGCCGGGGCGCCTCCTCCCGGGCGGGAAGGGGCGGCCCCGGCGGGCCGTACCGGGGCGCGTCAGGCCTTGCGGGCGCGGGTCGCCTTCTTGGCCGCGGGCTTCTTCGCGGCCGGCTGCTTCGCCGTGACGGCAGCCGTGGCCGTCCGCCGGGCGGGGGCTGCCTGGGCGGCGACCGTCTTCTTGGCGGCGGTCTTCCTGGCTGCCGTCTTGCGCGCGGGCTTGCGCGCGGTGGGCACGGCCGCCTCGCTGATCCGGTCGGTGTCCAGGACGTCCTGGAGGAACTTCCCGGTGTGGCTGGCGGGCACGGCCGCCACCTCCTCCGGGGTGCCTTCGGCGACCACCAGACCGCCGCCGTTGCCTCCTTCGGGGCCCATGTCGATGACCCAGTCCGCCGTCTTGATCACATCGAGGTTGTGCTCGATGACGACGACGGAGTTGCCCTTGTCGACCAGCCCGGAGAGGACCTTGATCAGCTTGCTGATGTCCTCGAAGTGCAGACCGGTGGTCGGCTCGTCCAGGACGTAGACCGTGCGGCCGGTGGAACGCTTCTGGAGCTCGCTCGCCAGCTTCACGCGCTGCGCCTCACCGCCGGAGAGCGTCGGCGCGGACTGCCCGAGCCGGACGTATCCGAGGCCGACCTCGTTGAGGGTGCGCAGGTGCCTCGCGATGGTCGGGACGGCCTCGAAGAACTCCAGGCCCTCCTCGATCGGCATGTCCAGCACCTCGGCGATGGACTTGCCCTTGTAGTGGACCTCCAGGGTCTCCCGGTTGTACCGGGCGCCGTGGCAGACCTCGCACGGCACGTAGACGTCGGGCAGGAAGTTCATCTCGATCTTGATGGTGCCGTCGCCCGAGCAGTTCTCGCAGCGCCCGCCCTTCACGTTGAAGGAGAAGCGGCCCGGCAGATAGCCGCGCACCTTCGCCTCCATCGTCTCCGCGAAGAGCTTGCGGACGTGGTCGAAGACTCCGGTGTACGTCGCCGGGTTGGACCGGGGGGTCCGCCCGATGGGCGACTGGTCGACGTGGACCACCTTGTCCACGAGGTCGTCCCCGTCCACCCGGGTGTGCCGGCCGGGGACCGACTTGGCGCCGTTGAGCTCACGGGCGAGGTGGGTGTAGAGGATGTCGTTGACCAGGGTGGACTTGCCGGACCCGGAGACCCCGGTGACGGCCGTGAGGACGCCCAGCGGGAAGGAGACGTCGATGTCCTGGAGGTTGTTCTCCCGGGCACCGTGGACGGTGAGCCGTCGGCTCGGGTCCACGGGGCGGCGGACGTCGGGGACGGTGATCTCCCGCTTGCCCGAGAGGTACTGGCCGGTGATGGACTGCTTGTTGGCCAGCAGCTCCTTCAGCGATCCGGAGTGGACCACCTTGCCGCCGTGCTCCCCCGCGCCGGGGCCGATGTCCACGACCCAGTCCGCGACCTTGATCGTGTCCTCGTCGTGCTCCACCACGATGAGCGTGTTACCCATGTCGCGGAGCCTGACCAGGGTCTCGATCAGCCGGTGGTTGTCGCGCTGATGCAGGCCGATGGACGGCTCGTCCAGTACGTACAGCACGCCGACCAGGCCGGAGCCGATCTGGGTGGCGAGGCGGATGCGCTGGGCCTCGCCGCCGGACAGGGTGCCGGCCGCGCGGTTCAGCGAGAGGTAGTCCAGGCCGACGTCGACGAGGAACCTCAGCCGCTCGTTGACCTCCTTGAGGACCCGCTCGGCGATCTTCTTGTCGCGGGCGTTGAGCTTGAGCCGGCCGAGGAACTCGGCGCAGTCGCTGATCGACATCGCGGCGACCTCGGCGATGGACTTCTCCATCACCGTGACCGCGAGGACGATCGGCTTGAGGCGGGTGCCCTCACAGGTCGGGCAGGGCACCTCGCGCATGTACCCCTCGAAGCGCTCCCGGCTGGAGTCGCTCTCGGCCTCGGAGTGCCGCCGCTTGACGAACTGGACCGCACCCTCGAAGGAGGGGGTGGTGTAGGCGCGCTCGCGGCCGTACCGGTTGCGGTAGCGCACCTCGGTCTTGATCTTGTGGCCGTAGAGCAGGGCCTTCTTGGCGCGCTGCGGCAGGCCTGCCCACGGGATGTCCGTACGGAAGCCGAGGGCCTCGGCGAGTGCGCCGATCAGGCGGCCGAAGTACTCCTTGGTGTGACCGTGCGACCAGGGGTGGATGGCCCCCTCGTCCAGCGACTTCTCCTCGTCCGGGACGACGAGCTCGGCGTCGACCTCCATGCGGGTGCCGATGCCGGTGCAGTCGGGGCAGGCGCCGAAGGGCGAGTTGAAGGAGAAGGAGCGGGGCTCCAGCTCCTCGAAGGAGAGGTCGTCGTACGGGCAGTAGAGGTGCTCGGAGAACATCCGCTCGCGCTCGGGGTCGTCCTCGGGGAGGTCGACGAAGTCGAGCACGACCATGCCGCCGGAGAGGCCGAGGGCCGTCTCCACCGAGTCGGTGAGCCGGCGCTTGGCGCTGTCCTTCACCGTGAGGCGGTCGATGACCACCTCGATGGTGTGCTTCTCCTGCTTCTTCAGCGTGGGGGGCTCGGAGAGCTGGATGGTGGTGCCGTCCACCCGGGCACGGCTGTACCCCTTGGTCTGGAGGTCGGCGAAGAGGTCGACGAACTCGCCCTTGCGCTCACGGACCAGCGGGGAGAGCACCTGGAAGCGGCTTCCCTCGGGCAGGCCGAGGACCTTGTCCACGATGGCCTGCGGCGACTGGCGGGAGATCGGCCGCCGGCACTCGGGACAGTGCGGCTTGCCGATGCGGGCGAAGAGCAGGCGGAGGTAGTCGTAGACCTCCGTGATGGTGCCGACCGTCGAGCGCGGGTTGCGCGAGGTCGACTTCTGGTCGATGGAGACGGCGGGCGAGAGACCCTCGATGAAGTCGACGTCCGGCTTGTCCATCTGGCCGAGGAACTGCCGGGCGTACGAGGAGAGCGACTCGACGTAGCGCCGCTGGCCCTCGGCGAAGATCGTGTCGAACGCGAGGGAGGACTTGCCCGACCCGGACAGCCCGGTGAAGACGATGAGGGAGTCACGGGGCAGGTCGAGCGAGACGTTCTTCAGGTTGTGCTCGCGCGCGCCACGGACGATGAGACGGTCGGCCACGCCGGTCCGCACCTTTCTTGAGAGAAACGGGGGGAACTGAGCCCCCTGTCCAGGGTATGGGGGGCGCCACAGCGGTATGGAAAGGTTTCGACTTCGAGCGTATAGCACGCACATTCGATTTCTGGCCGGTCGTAACCTCCTTCACCCGAACGAGTGGCGGGGCTACGCTCGGTCGCATGAGCGATCATGTGCGCGACCTGGCATCTGTACGCGGAGCTACGGAACGGCTGCTCACAGCCGCAGAATTATGGGACGAATCCACCGTCCCCGAACCGTCCCGACTGCCCGGTTGGAGCCGGGGCCATGTCTTGGCCCACCTGTCACGTAACGCCGACGCGCTCCGAAATGTTCTCCGCGGACTCCCGATGTACGCGGGCGGCGAAATCCGGGACCGCGAGATCGAGGCCGGAGCGCCCCGGCCGCTCGCCGAACAGCTGGCCGACCTGCGCGCGAGCACCGAGCGGTTCCTCGCCGAGGCGGCCCTGCCCGCCGACTGGTCACGCACCGTACAGCTGCGCAACGGGGTGACGGACCTCGCCTCCGAGCTGCCCTTCCGCCGCTGGGCCGAGATCGAGCTGCACCACGTCGACCTCGGCGCGGGGTACGAGCTGGAGGATCTGCCGGAAGAGTTCACGGTCCGGGAGACCGACTTCCTGGCGGAGCGCTTCGTGCGCCATCCGCACGTGGTCTCCACCGGCATCCGGTCCGGGGACGGCCGCGTCCGGACCACGGGCGGCGGCGCGGACGGCCCGCCCGTCGTGGTCAGCGGCCCGGACGCGGAGCTGCTGGGGTGGCTCTCGGGCCGCCGTGACGGCTCGGCGCTGACCGTGGAGGGCGGCCCCCTCCCCGTACTGCCGCCGCTATAGGCTGCCGCCCATGACCTACAGCGGAGCGGTGCGGGTCGGCGGACCCGCGGACGTGCACGAGCTGACCGGCCTGATGATCTCCAAGGTCGCGGTCGGCCCGATGAACAACAACGCCTACCTGCTGCGCTGCCGGGCCACCGGCGAGCAGCTCCTCATCGACGCCGCCAACGAGGCGGACACCCTGCTGCGGCTCGTCGGTGAGGACGGCATCGCCTCCGTCGTCACCACGCACCAGCACGGTGACCACTGGCAGGCGCTGGCCGAGGTGGTGGCCGCCACCGGCGCCGTCACGTACGCCGGCCGGTACGACGCCGAGGGCATCCCGGTCCCGACCGCCGTGCTCGTGGAGGACGGGGACACCATCCGGGTCGGCGAGGTCACCCTGACCGCCCGCCACCTGGTCGGCCACACCCCGGGCTCCATCGCGCTGGTCTACGACGACCCGCACGGGGCTCCGCACCTCTTCACCGGCGACTGCCTCTTCCCCGGCGGCATCGGCAACACCCGCAAGGACCCCGAGGCCTTCGCGAGCCTGCTCCACGACGTCGAGACCAAGCTCTTCGACCAGCTGCCCGACGAGACCTGGGTCTACCCGGGCCACGGCCACGACACCACGCTCGGCGACGAGCGCGGACAGCTCCCGGAGTGGCGCGCCCGGGGCTGGTGACAAGTCGGAAGACGAACGGGGGGGGGCGCCCCGGTACCGAGGCCGGTACCGGGGCGCCCCCCGTTCGTCTTCGTGGAGGCGCGTCGGATGCGAGGCGGAGGCGAGGTCGTGCGGGTCAGCCGCCGACGCTACTGCTGCCCTTGCGGGACTCGGACGCCGGGTCGGCCCCGGACGCCGGGTCGGCCCCGGAGGCTCCGGCCTCCGCCGCCGCCTGCTTCCGGCCCGCGATCAGGCTGGTGATGGTGGTGATCACCAGGACGCCGCAGATGACGGAGAGCGAGAGCGGGACCGAGATCTCCGGGACGTGCAGGCCCGATTCGTGCAGCGCGTGCAGCACCAGTTTGACGCCGATGAAGCCGAGGATCACCGAGAGTCCGTAGCTGAGGTGGACCAGCTTCTTCAGCAGGCCGCCGATGAGGAAGTACAGCTGGCGCAGGCCCATCAGTGCGAAGGCGTTGGCCGTGAAGACGATGTACGGGTCCTGGGTCAGGCCGAAGATCGCGGGGATGGAGTCGAGGGCGAACAGCACGTCGGTGGTGCCGATCGCGAGCATGACGACCATCAGCGGGGTCATGACGCGCTTGCCGTTGTTCCGGATGAAGAGCTTGGTGCCGTGGTAACGGTCGGCGACGCCGAAGCGGTGCTCGATGGACTTGAGGAGCCGGTTCTCCTCGAACTCGTCCTCCTCCTCGTCGGCCCGCGCCTCCTGGATCAGCTTCCACGCCGTGTAGATCAGGAACGCGCCGAAGATGTAGAAGACCCAGGAGAAGTTGGCGATGACGGCCGCTCCCGCGGCGATGAAGACCGTCCGGAGCACCAGTGCGATCAGCACACCGACCAGCAGCACCCGCTGCTGGAGCTGGGAGGGCACCGAGAACTTCGCCATGATCAGAACGAAGACGAAGAGGTTGTCGACGCTCAGCGATTTCTCGGTGATGAAGCCGGCGAAGAACTCGCCGGCGGACTGGCTGTTGCCGAAGACCAGCAGGCCCAGACCGAAGAGGGCCGCCAGCGTGATCCAGACGACCGTCCAGATCCCGGCTTCCTTGGTCGACACGTCATGGGGCTTGCGCCCGATGAAGAAGTCGACGGCGATGAGGGCGGCCAGACCGAGAATGGTCAGCACCCAGAGGGTCCATGAAACGTCCACTGCGCCTCCGGCAGTTCGCTACGGCTACTGATCAGCGTCGTCGCTGCCGGAGGTCTCTTCCACCCGGGCGCACGGGATGTGCGCCGGGCCGACGCCCCGGGACCGGTCACGGTCCGTACTGACGGGAACGCCACGTGTGGGAATACTCCCCTCCGTCCATGAAACGGTACAGGTAGACCCAAGAAAAGGTAAAGAGGATGGCAAAGAAGAATCAAAAGACCCTGGTCCGTGCGGTCCTGCTGCGTTAGCGCAGCCGCCCCTGGTTCCTCGTTCCCCGTGCGTCGGCCCGGCCGCCCGTCCGGCGACCGCGGCCCTGCGCTGCGTCCGGCGCGGCCCTTCCGGCGCCCACGGCCCCACTCCGACGCCGTGGCCCTTCCCCGCCCCGCGGTCCGCGCGCTTCAGCGGCCCCGGGCCCGCCGCGCCTTTGCCACCGCGGCCAGCGTCTCCTCCAGGATCCGGCTGCCCTGCGGCACCCGAGGGGGTTCGTACGTCCACACGTGCCGTACCCAGGGGTCGGCGAGGTGGTCCCCGGCGAGCGGGGTGAGCCGGAGGAGCCCCCGCCAGAACGGTGCGAGGACCGGCCCGTACGCGGACGCCTCCTCCTGGTCCGCGACCAGCAGCAGGTGCACCCCGACCGAGGGGCCCTCCTCGGCCAGGTAGCGCAGCCGGGTGATCGCGCGGTCGTCGAAGCCGTGGGGAAAGTCGTTGACGACGAGCAGCTGTCCGGCGGGGTCGAGATCGGGCGGCAGTGCGTCGGCGGCACCCGCCCGCACCGCCATCTGGACCAGGTCGACGCGTCGGGTGAGGTGATCGAGGACGGCGTCGACCCCGGCGGCCCCCGGCGCCGGCGGCCCGGCGAGCACACCGGCCCGGATCAGCGGTGCGAGGGCGGCGGCACCGGTCCCCGCCGGGTCGATGACCTGGAGCGACAGCTCGTCCGCCGGGTACGCGGCGAGCAGCCGTACGGCGTGGGCGACGGCGCTCTCCAGCGCGAGGCGCTTGCGCTCCGTGCCGTCCAGCAGGAGGTCGGCCCCCGATTCGCTCCGCCCCGCGTCGATCCACAGCCCGCGCTCCAGCGGGAGCCGGACCAGCAGTGGGATGCGCAGCTCCGGGCGCTCGGGCAGATGGACGTCACCGAGCCGCAGGGCCCAGGGCTGTCCGGCCGGGGCCCGGTGGGTGTGCCAGACGGGGCTGTCCCAGTCGGCGCAGGCGGCCGGGAGCGCGGGCTCCACCACCCCTGACTCGGCCACCAGCTGGGCGAGATCCCGGTCGAGCACCTCCCGGGCGCGGGCGACCAGCTCGTCGTGTTTCGCCCTGGCCTCCTCGCGTGCGGCGTCGCCCGCCCCGCCGATGCGGTCGCGCGGGTCGGACAGGGCGCGGTCGAGCTCGGCCTCCAGCCGCGTCCCGGCGAAGTCGACTGCTCCCCGGTAGGCGGCGACACTGCGGGCCAGGTCCTCGAACATGCCCCAGACCTGGTTGTAGAGCCGCTCGTCCAGAGTGTGGCCGGCGGCGTCCCCGGCCACCGGCGCGGCGGGCCCGGAGGGCTCGGCGGAGGGGGCTGAGGAACCGGACGGGGCGGAGGGCGCGGCGGATACGGAAGGCGCGGCGGCCGGGGCGGTCCGGCGGCGCGGGTGCGCGTAGTCGATGCGGCCACCGGGCGGGATCACCGACGCGTCCGGCTCCACCTCCGCACCAGTGCCGGCACCGGCACCGGCGCCGGCACCGGCACCGGCCCACGATTCCGTCCCGGCGTCCGTGGTGGCGTGCGGGACGGCGGGTCCGGCCTGGGCGGGGACGAGGGGTCCCGCGGCCGCCTCCTGGATCAGGGCGGCCAGCGCCTCCGCCCCGGTCAGCCCCTGGTCGGCGAGCATGCCCGCGAGCCCGGAGGCGTACCCCTGGCCCACGGCGCGTACCTTCCAGGCACCGGCGCGGCGGTAGAACTCCAGAGCGCTGACCGCGGTTTCGGTGTCGAGCCCGGTGAGGGTGAAGTCGGCGATCCCGGCGCCGTCGGGCCCGCTCACGGCCACGAAGGGGGCGGCGACCGCACCGAAACCGGCGGGTGTGCCGGCCGTCCGGGGAAGCGCGAGGAGGACGGTGACCCGGTGCACCTCCCCGGGCAGGGCGTCGAGGTCGAGGGCGAGCCGGTGCTCGGCGGCGGCGCGCCGGGGCACCTCGATGCCGGGCAGCCGGGGCTCCCCCGGGTGGGCGACCCGGGCGGCGCCCCGTACGGTGCCCCGCTCGTCGGCGAGGGTGGCTCCGGCCACGACGGGCGAGCCCGCCGACACCCGGACCTCCAGACGGGTGGAGGGCAGCGGGTGGTTCTGCCCCCGGACGAGTTCGGCCGTCATTGCCCTGTCCCCTTGCTGCGTGACCGTGTCGGTGCATGAGCGTATGCGTACGTGAGCCGCGCGTGAGCCTGCGTGTACGTGGGCCTGCGCGCGTGAGCGTGTTCCCTCGCGGGGCGCGCCCCCGGGGTACGAGCAGCTCCCGGCGGCAGGAGCCTCCAGGAGCTGGGTGGGCCCATGGGCCCGTGGGTTCTGTCGGTCCCGCCGGGGCGCCCCGTCCCACCGCACGCGGCGGTGGTCCGGACGGGCCCTTGGTGGCGGGCGGCCGTCAGAGGTGCGGCAGGATCGCGGGCATCAGGTCCTGGAAGGTGCGGCCGTTGGCCGGAGTGCCGAGGGCCGTCATCTGCCAGCCGGCGCCCACCCGGTGCACCTTCGCCATGATCTGCGCGGTGTACTGGCCGCCGCCGTCGAGCGTGTAGCGGGCCAGTTCCTGGCCGTTGGTCTCGTCGACGATGCGGCAGAAGGCGTTCTGCACTTCCTGGAACGTCTGCCCGGTGAAGCTGTTCACCGTGAAGACGATCTGGTCGATGTGGACCGGCACCCTCGCCAGGTCCACCAGGATCGCCTCGTCGTCGCCGCCCGATCCGGCGCCGCCCACGAGGTTGTCACCGGTGTGCTTGACCGAACCGTCGTCGCTCACGAGGTGGCGGAAGAACACCACGTCCACCGGCTGCTTGTCGGCGAACAGGACCGCCGAGGCGTCCAGGTCGATCTCCCGCGTGCGCGATCCGAAGAAGCCGCGGCGCGCCGCCGCCTTCCAGCCGAGCCCCATCCGCACCGCGGTCAGGGTTCCCCCGTCCTGCTTCTGCAGGCTGATCGCCTGACCCTTGGTCATGTTGACCGTCACGCGCTGTCCCCTCTCCGCGTCGCTCCGCGTCGTGCTCCGCAACCATCCGTATGCGGTTTCCCCGCACCCTACGCATCACGCCCGCACCGGAACCCGCTCCGGTGCGTTCTGTGTCGCTCTTGCAACACGGGGAGGACACCTCCCCGCACATCAGGCGATCCCGGCCTCCTTCATCTGCCGCAGCTCCTTCTTCAACTCGCCCACCTCGTCGCGCAGACGTGCGGCCACCTCGAACTGGAGGTCGGCGGCGGCGGCCCGCATCCGCTCGGTCATCTCCTCGATGATCCCGGACAGCTCCTCGGCGGGCCGGTCGCTGGTCAGCGCGCCCTTGGCGCGGGCCTTCCCGGAGTCGGCCTTGGCCTCGCCCGTCTTGCTCGCCTTGCCGCCGAGCGACGGCACCGGGGCCTTGGCGCCCTTGGTCTGCCGGTATCCGGTGCCGAGGAGCTGCTCGGTGTCGACCTCCTCGCGGGCGATGGAGGCGACGATGTCGTTGATCTTCTTGCGCAGCGGCTGCGGGTCGATGCCGCGCTCGGTGTTGTACGCGATCTGCTTCTCGCGGCGCCGGTTGGTCTCGTCGATGGCCTGCGCCATGGCGGGCGTGACCTTGTCCGCGTACATGTGGACCTGGCCGGAGACGTTGCGCGCCGCACGTCCGATGGTCTGGATGAGCGAGGTCGCGGAGCGCAGGAACCCCTGCTTGTCGGCGTCGAGGATCGCGACCAGCGAGACCTCGGGCAGGTCGAGGCCCTCCCGCAGGAGGTTGATGCCGACCAGGACGTCGTACTCGCCGGAGCGCAGTTCACGCAGCAGCTCGATGCGGCGCAGGGTGTCGACGTCGCTGTGGAGGTACCGGACCTGGATGCCGAGTTCCAGGAAGTAGTCGGTGAGGTCCTCGGACATCTTCTTGGTGAGGGTGGTGACGAGGACCCGCTCGTCGCGTTCGGTGCGGGTGCGGATCTCGTGCACGAGGTCGTCGATCTGGCCCTCGGTGGGCTTGACGACGATCTCCGGGTCGACCAGTCCGGTCGGGCGGATGATCTGCTCGACGAAGCCGTCGCCGCGCGAGAGCTCGTAGTTCCCCGGGGTGGCGGAGAGGTAGACGGTCTGGCCGATCCGCTCCTGGAACTCCTCCCACTTCAGGGGGCGGTTGTCCAGGGCGGACGGCAGCCGGAAGCCGTGGTCGACGAGGGTCCGCTTGCGGGAGGCGTCGCCCTCGTACATCGCGCCGATCTGCGGCACCGTGACGTGGGACTCGTCCAGCACCAGCAGGAAGTCCTCGGGGAAGTAGTCGAGGAGGGTGTTCGGGGCGGTGCCGGGCGAGCGGCCGTCGAAGTGCATCGAGTAGTTCTCGACGCCGGAGCAGGTGCCGATCTGGCGGAGCATCTCGATGTCGTACGTGGTGCGCATGCGGAGCCGCTGGGCCTCCAGCATCTTGCCCTGCTTCTCCATGGTGGCCAGCCGCTCCTCCAGCTCCTGCTCGATGCCGGTGATCGCCTTCTCCATGCGCTCGGGACCGGCGACGTAGTGGGTGGCGGGGAAGACGTGCAGCGAGGTGTCCTCGCTGATCACCTCGCCGGTGAGCGGGTGGAGGGTGGAGAGCGCCTCGATCTCGTCGCCGAACATCTCGATGCGGACGGCGAGCTCCTCGTAGACCGGGAAGATCTCGATCGTGTCCCCGCGCACCCGGAAGGTGCCGCGGGTGAAGGCGAGGTCGTTGCGGGTGTACTGGATCTCGACGAACCGGCGCAGCAGCTGGTCGCGGTCGATCTCGTCGCCGACCTTGAGCTGGATCATGCGGTCGACGTACTCCTGCGGGGTACCGAGACCGTAGATGCAGGACACGGAAGCGACGACGACGACGTCCCGCCGGGTGAGCAGGGAGTTCGTCGCGGAGTGGCGCAGCCGCTCGACCTCCTCGTTGATCGAGGAGTCCTTCTCGATGTAGGTGTCCGACTGCGGGACGTACGCCTCGGGCTGGTAGTAGTCGTAGTACGAGACGAAGTACTCGACGGCGTTGTTGGGCAGCAGTTCGCGGAACTCGTTGGCCAGCTGCGCCGCCAGCGTCTTGTTGGGCGCCATGACGAGGGTCGGCCGCTGGAGCTTCTCGATCATCCAGGCGGTGGTCGCCGACTTGCCGGTGCCGGTCGCGCCGAGCAGGACGACATCCCTCTCACCCGCCCTGACGCGCTTGTCGAGCTCGGCGATGGCCGTCGGCTGGTCACCGCTGGGCTGGTAGGGACTGACGACCTCGAAAGGTGCCACCGAACGTTCGATCTTCGAAACGGGCCGCATGCATCCACCGTACGACCCGCCACTGACAACGGCTGGGGATCAGGGTCGCCGGGGCCTGCGGGCGCTGTCGAACGCGGGCTCGGCCGCGGTGTCGCCGCGGCGCTGGACCGGGATGGAGCGCCGGTCCGTCCCGGTCCGGCGGGAGGCGCCGTCCCGGCCGGGGTCGCCTCCGACGATCAGCGGGTCGAACAGCACGATCACCCCCGCGAGCAGCAGGAACGCCAGCGGCCCGACGAGGAGCGGTACGAGGATCGAGCCGATCGGTTCGCTCCCGGCCCCGTCGGGCGCGCCGGAGACCAGGTGGACGCGGAGGGCGGCCATGCCGGTGTAGTGCATGCCGCTCACGGCGGCCCCCATGACGATGCCGGCGCCCAGGCTCGGCAGGAGGCCGTGGAGGGAGACGGCCGCCCAGAGCGCGGCGGTGGCGGCGACCACGGCGATGACGACGGAGAGGGCCACGGTGGCCGTCGAGTACGCGAACCGCCCGTGGAAGGCGATGGCCGCCATGCCCAGGTAGTGCATGGAGGCCACCCCCAGGCCGGTGATGGTGCCGCCGGTGACCAGGGCCAGCGGCGTCGCACCCCGGTATCCCACGATGAAGATGCCGATGCCGACCATGACGATCGCCACGGCGAGACTCGCGTACATCAGCGGCCGGTCGTACGTGATCGGGACTTCGTCGATGCGGAAGCCCATCATCGCTATGAAGTGCATCGTCCAGATCCCGGAGCCGATGGACGTGGAGCCGAGGGCGAGCCATCCGGCCCGGTACGGGCGGCCGGTCCGGTCCACGCCTTTCGTCCGGATCGCACCCGGCTCGCCGGGTGGGGTGCCGACGGACCTGGCGGTGCAGCGCAGTCCCAGCGCGGCACCGAGGCAGGCCATGAGGAAGGCCGCGACGGGAGTCACGAGGCCGTAGGAGAAGCCGTCGACTGTGCCCTGCATGCTGGATACGCCCTTCACGAAAACGCGGTGCTGGTGGTGCTCTGCCGGTCGGCGGGCGGCCCGGGGGCCCGTGGGTCCCGCCGGCCGGAGGGATGCCTCCGGCCGACGCCGGACCGGTGCTGTTCCTAGGTCGAAGGATCGGGGCGCGGGGTCTCCGGTGGCGGCTCCGGGAGGCCCGGAGTTCCGCCGGGACCCGGGAACCCCGGCAAGCGACCACAAGGGCGGCATTTTATCGCCCGTGAGCAGGGGCGGTGCCGAAAAGGCCGCCCATGATCCGGTCCTCACCACTTCTCCCCCGGGTGAGGGTGACCGTCACAATCCTGCGACTCCTTGCGCACCAGGACGTGTGCACCAGAACGTGTGCACCTCGCACCCCGGCGGGCCGTACATACGTACGCACGTGGCCCGGGACGGTCCGTGGCGCCGGCGCTGTCAGTGGTGGGCACTACCGTTTTCGGTATGACGAACGGCGCCCTCTCCGTGGAGTGGTCGGTGGTGGCGAGCCCCATCGGTCCCCTGATGCTCGCCGCGACCGGCACCGGTCTGGTCTCGGTGACCTTCCACGCGCGTCCTCCGGTGCGTGACCGGGCCCTGGCGATGCTGCGGGGCCGGCTCGGGGCGGAGCCGGTGGAGGGCGGCGGTTCCGCCGCGCCCGCCGCTGCGGGACGCCTCCTCGACGCCTATTTCGACGGCACGCTGCGGGCGTTCGGCCTGCCGCTGGACTGGTCGTTGACCTCGGGCTTCCACCGACGGGTCCTGCAGGAGCTCGCCACCGGCGTCCCGTACGGCTCCGTCGTCGGTTACGGAGAACTGGCCGCCCGGGTGGGGAGGCCCGACGGGGCGCAGGCGGTGGGGGCGGCCATGGGGGCCAATCCGCTGCCGGTCGTGGTGCCCTGCCACCGGGTGGTGGAGAGCGACGGCGGGCTCGGCGGGTTCGGTGGCGGGCTGGAGACGAAGAGGCGGCTGCTGGAGCTGGAGGGCGTACTGCCGCAGCCGTTGTTCTGAACCGACCGCGACCTTGATCCGACACCGCCCCAGGCCTTGTACCGACGCCGTCCCGGCCGGGCGCCTCACTCCCGCTTCCTGAGCCCCGTCCATGCCGGGTGGCGGGGGTCGTCCGCGCGGACGGCGGCGTCGGCGTGGTCGGCGGGGGCGGTCTCCTCCTCGTACCGCGCGAAGGCGGGCAGGGTCCACTGGGCCCGCTCGTCCGTGCGGCGCCGCAACGCGCCCGGCGAGAGCCTCAGATGGACCGAGAGGTCGAAGGGGTACCACTGCCCCAGCAGCAGGGGGCCGTGCAGCACCAGCACTCCGCCCTCGGGGAGCTGGTGGTACGGGCTGCGGGTGGCCCGGTCGGTGACTGGGTCCCACAGGTCCGGCAGGACCCGTCCGCTGCCGCCCGCTTCCAGCGGCCCGAACACCTCGCGCCAGAGTGCCCCGGTGTCGAACCAGCCCTGGGCGTACGAGTCCGGGTCCTGTTTGCCGTACTCGTACCGCAGGCTCGCCGGGCGCAGGAATCCCTCGGTGGACACGACGAGTACGGCGCGCCCGCGCAGCCGCAGGGCCTGGGCGAGGCGTTCGGCCAACGGGCCGGTGCCCGCGGCGGGGGCGCCGTCGACGCCGATCCTGAGCCAGGGTCCGCCGCCGTCCGGGCTGAGCCCGTCCGCGTGCGCGGCGAGGGCCTCGGCCAGCCGGTCCCAGGTGATCGCTTCGAATCGCACCCGCCCATCATCCACCGGGCCACGCGCCTGGGGACCGGCGGCCGGTCGCCACCCGGCAGAGCCCTACCGGCCGCCGCGCAGCTCCGTGGCGAGCGGGCTCTCGCCGTGCACCTCGATCAGGCCGTCCTCCACCGCCTGCGCGAAGCCGGTCTCGTCCCGGCCCATGGCCAGGCAGAGTTCGGCGTCCAGCACGATGCGGGCGTCGGCGTGCGGGGCGCCGCCGTAGCCGTAGACCTCCTCGCCGGGCGGCACGGGGCCCGTGCGCACGTGGAACTCGCCCTCGTCCAGGTGCACTTCGACCAGGCCGGAGTGGGCCGTCGCCGCGAGGGAGCGGCGCAGCGGGAGGGCGAACCAGTGGGCGCGGACGGCGTCGGTGGGGCGGCGCTCCTCCAGGGCGGGCGCGCCCCACTGGGCGAGGGCGGTGAGGACCGGGAGCAGTTCCCGGCCCCGGGCGGTGAGTTCGTAGACCGAGGCGGCGGCCGGGGGCGGCAGCTTGCGGCGGAGGGCGAGGCCGCTCTGCTCCATGTCCTTGAGGCGGGAGGCGAGGACGTCCGTGCTGACGCCCGGGAGGTCCGCGTGCAGATCGGTGTAGCGGCGCGGCCCGGCCAGCAGTTCACGGACGATCAGCAGGGTCCACCGGTCCCCGACGGAGTCCAGGGCTCGGGCGGTGGCGCAGAACTGGTCGTAACTGCGTCGGCGTACGGGGCGTGCTGCTGGCTGCTGCTGACGTGGCATACGACGCAGTCTAGACATGTTGTTGGACTTTCCAAGGTCGGGCTTGGTAAAACCAAGTATCGCAATCGGCAGGGGAGGAACCGCATGGAGTTCCGGCAGTCCAGCAAGCTCGACGAGGTCTGTTACGAGATCCGCGGCCCGGTCATCGAGCAGGCGAACGCGCTGGAGGAGGCGGGCCACAGCGTGCTCCGCCTCAACACCGGCAACCCCGCGCTGTTCGGCTTCGAGGCGCCCGAGGAGATCGTCCAGGACATGATCCGGATGCTCCCCCAGGCGCACGGGTACACCGATTCGCGCGGCATCCTGTCCGCCCGCCGCGCGGTCGCCCAGCGCTACCAGGCGATGGGCCTGCCGGACGTCGACGTGGACGACATCTTCCTCGGCAACGGGGTCTCCGAGCTGATCTCCATGGCCGTCCAGGCGTTCCTGGAGGACGGCGACGAGGTGCTGGTACCGAGCCCGGACTACCCGCTCTGGACGGCGGTGATCACCCTCGCCGGCGGCAAGGCGGTCCACTACACCTGCGACGAGCAGTCGGACTGGAACCCGGACCTCGCCGACATGGCCTCGAAGATCACCGACCGCACCAGGGCCGTGGTGATCATCAACCCCAACAACCCCACCGGCGCGGTCTATTCGAAGGAGACCCTGGAGGGCATCCTCGACCTGGCCCGCCGGCACGGACTGCTGGTCTACGCCGACGAGATCTACGACCAGATCCTCTACGACGACGCCGTGCACCACCCGGTCGCCTCACTCGCCCCGGACCTGCTCACCCTCACCTTCAGCGGGCTGTCGAAGACGTACCGGGTCGCCGGGTTCCGCTCGGGGTGGCTGGTGGTCTCCGGCCCGCAGCAGCACGCGCGCGGCTACCTCGAAGGGCTCACCACGCTTGCCTCCATGCGGCTGTGCGCCAACGCCCCCGCGCAGTACGCCATCCAGGCCGCGCTCGGCGGCCGGCAGAGCATCCGCGAACTCGTCGCCCCGGGCGGCAGACTGCACGAGCAGCGCGACCGCGCCTGGCAGAAGCTGAACGAGATCCCGGGGGTGTCCTGCGTGAAGCCGAAGGGGGCGCTCTACGCGTTCCCCCGGATCGACCCGAAGGTGCACGACATCGTCGACGACGAGCGGTTCGTGCTCGATCTGCTGCTGCGGGAGAAGATCCAGGTGGTGCAGGGCACCGGCTTCAACTGGCCCCGGCCCGACCACTTCCGCATCCTGACGCTGCCGCACGCCGACGACCTCGACGCGGCGATCAGCCGCATCGGACGCTTCCTGGAGGGGTACCGGCAGTGAGCCGGGGACCGGTCCCGGGCTCTTCCCTCCTCAGGCGGAACGGAACCTGCGCACCAGCCCCCTGAGCGGGATGTCGGCGAGCCAGAACCAGATGGCCGCGAAGGGGTGCCAGGCGAAGGCGAGCGGGACGGACACGGCGAAGACCAGCGCCCGCGCCCCGAGGTCGACGGAGACCGACCAGGCGGAGGCGGCCGCCGCGCCACCCGGCACCACGCCGTCGGTCGCCGGGCCCGCACCCGGGGCCCGCCGGCCGCGCCGTCCCGTCCTGAGCACGGCCAGCCCCAGCAGGTTGGTGACCGAGACGGTGCCCGCGTAGACCGCCACCGCGAGCGGTTCGGAGGCGTACTCGGAGAGCAGCGAGGTCGGGAAGGGGAGGAAGGCGATGGCGCCGAGCCAGATGAGCGCGAGCCTGAGCGAGGGCCCCTGGAACCGGGGCACCAGCGCCACGATGCGCCGGTGGTCCCGCCAGAAGCCCGCGAGGATGACGAAGCTCAGCGCGTAGGCGCCGAAATCGGGCAGTACGTCCCGGACGGCGTCCCGGAAGCCGTCGTCGTCCAGGCCCCGGGGCACCCGGATGTCGAGCACCAGCAGGGTCATGGCGATCGCGAAGATCCCGTCCGACAGGGCGGTCAGCCGGTCGGTGCCGCTCGCGCCGTCCACCCGTGCCCGCTCGTCGCTCACCGGGTCAGCTTCCCCGGGCCGCACCGGCACCGCGCGGATTACTCCGACGGCGGGCGGGCCGGGAGGGACGGGGCTCCGACGGCGGGCGGGCCGGGGCCGGCACGTTCCCGCGATCCGGTGGGTCACCTTCCGCGAAGGCGCCCCCGGTGAACAGGAGCGGGCCCGGAGGCGTAGCCGGCCTCCGGGCCCTGTGGGTGCCGCCTTCGTCGCACACCGGCACGTTTAAGGACCAGGGTCAGTCATGATGTCGTCGCGTCCTGCCTTTGGACCACCGCAGATCGAGCTCTGCGGGCCAGATTCGAACTGGCATTTCGACGTCGCTGGGCCCTGGCCCGGTCGATCCGGCGATCGGCGGCCCATGCTGAGTCTGGAGCAAGAGTCTGAGATTGATCGCGGTCTGCCTCTGCCTCTTGGGCTACTCCGGCCGGGAGTCGGTGCGTACCGGCTCCACCCCGCCGTCGGGCGGGGCAGGGGCGCCGGGGTGCCGGAGGGAGGAGTCGAACCTCCACTGGAACCGCGTCCGTCACGACAAGCCTCAGTTTCAGCTTGCGCTCCTCGCGCACCCCGGCCGCGGTCGTCCGTGGCCGGGGAATCCATGGTCGGTCACCCGAAGAGGTAACCGAAGACCGCATCACCCACCCGCTGGTCGGTGACCTCGGCCGCATTGGCCTCCTCACGGGCGTACTTCACGGCCTGCTGGAGCTTCTCCACCCGCTCCGTCAGCTCCCGCACCCGGCGGGCGGGGAGGGCGCCGGAGAACTTGACCGTCGTCCAGTAACCGATCGGCACGTCCTCGTAGTACACCTCGACCTGGGCCGGGTGCTTCTCGGTGGCCTCCGCCTTCACGTGGTTGCGGGGCACCTTCTTCGTGCGGAGGGTGCGTACCGGCTCGGTCTTCCACGCATCGGCCGACGGGTCCTGCGCCCACGCCTCGGAGGCGTCCAGCACCGGGAGCTTGCGGACGAAGGTGCCGATGTCGGTGAGCTGCTTCTCCAGGAAGAGGAGGTAGGAGACGGGGGCGTCCGCGACGAGCACCCGGCCGTCGACGGTGACGTCCGCGCGGGCCGCGCAGTTCGCCCAGTCCTTGGTGGCGGTCACGTCGAAGAGACGGGTCAGCGCGGTGGCGGTGTCCCGCAGCACGTCCTCGGCCTTGACCTGCACCAGCGTCGACTCGGGCGGCAGCTGCTCGCCCTCCTCGTCCTTCGGCTGATACGTACGGGAGAGACCGGCCAGCAACCCGGGCTTTTGGAGGCCGTGATGGGCCGCCGTCAGGTCCTGGTGGGCCTTGGACTTGACGCCCTTCTCGACTGCGATGATCTGACTGAGTTTCGCCACGCCACGGAAGCTAGCACCGGCAACAGGCGTGTCTCCAGGGGTTTTTCCGCCCACTGCTCGCCAAGTGCCGCCCCGTGGGCCCGGTCAGCGGCCGAGCAGCGCCAGCAGGAGGCCCACCGGGTCGGTGCCGGGCATGCCGCGGGGCCACCAGTCCTCGCTGCCGGGGTCGGCCTCGTAGCCGTACCAGAGGTTGTCCCGGCCGAAGCGGAGCTGGAGCGTGCCGCCGGGGTGGGTGAGGTGGTTGCGCCAGGGCTGGAAGCGGGGGAAGTCGGCGGCCGCCAGGGCCGGGCGGGCCCGGTCGAAGGGGCCGGCCGGCGGGTCCCAGGGGGTCTCCAGCACGGCGAGGCCCTCCGCGCCGCCCTGCCGCCAGGCGGCCACGGCGCGGGCGAGGTCGGTGGTGTTCCGGCCGGTGGCGTACGCGAGTTCGCGGTAGAGGGCACGGCTGGTGGCGGTGAGCCCGGCGGTGGGGCCGGACGCGGCCAGCCGCACGGCGTCCTGCCAGGCGCTCAGCCCGGCGATCGGGTCGCGGCCGGTGGTGAGGATCGCGTGGGCGCGGGCCGCCGCGTCGGTGGCCAGCTGGTCCAGCGCCAACGGGTCGCGGGCACCGGGCAGTTCGGGGTAAGCCGGCGGCCTGCCGGGGAGGGCGGGTACGGGCGGCGGGGGCGGCAGCGGCGGCAGGTAGCGCTCGGCGAACGCCTCCCGGGCCGCCACGGAGGGTGCTTCGGGAGCCTCGGGGCGTTCGAGGGCGGCGTGCTCGGCGTTGCGCCGGGCGAGCTCGTCCAGGAGTTCGCGCTCACCGCGTCCGCGCAGGAGCAGCAGCACGAACGGGTCGGTGTCCAGCAGACGAGCCGTCTGGTAGCAGAGCGCCGCGACGTGTTTGCAGGGCAGCGCCCGGTCGGGGCAGGAGCAGGTCGGGTCGAGGTCGTCGACGGCCGGCAGCAGCCGGACCCCGGCTCCCTCCGCCGTGTCGGCCAGGGCGTGCGGCATGGTCCTGGCCAGCAGTGCGGAGAAGTGGCCGGGGCGGGCGGCGACCGCATCCAGCAGGGTGTCCCAGCCACTCTCGGTGAAGACCCGCAGGCGGATCTCCGCGCGGTACGGGCGGGGCCTGCTGCCGTGCACGTACGCGACGACCCGGCCGGGGGTGACGGTGATCGCGGCGACGTGGCCCTGGTCCGCGTACGCGCGGCCCCGGGCGAGGCGCCCCTCGTCCAGCGAGAGCCCTTCCAGCGCGTCCACCCAGGCGCGGCCCCACCAGCTGTCCGCGAAGGGCTCGCCCTCGGCGGACGTACGCGCGGGGACGGCCTCGAACGTACGGCGCAGGCCGTCCGGTCCGGGCCGGGCGGCGGGCGCACGGCCGCCGGCCCCCACCGCGGGCGCGCGGACGCCGAGGGAGCGGGCGCCGGAGGGACGGGCGCCGAGGTCGCGGGCGCCAGGGGTACGGCCGCCGGAAGCCGGGCTCACGCGGGCCTCCGGAGCGCGACGAGATCGGCGAGGTCGCGGTCGCTGAGCTCGGTCAGCGCGCTCTCGCCACTGTCGCCGAGCACGGCGTCGGCGAGAGCGCGCTTGGACTCCAGCAGCTCGCCGATGCGGTCCTCGACCGTGCCCTCGGCGATCAGACGGTGCACCTGCACGGGCTGGGTCTGGCCGATGCGGTACGCGCGGTCGGTGGCCTGCTCCTCGACCGCCGGGTTCCACCAGCGGTCGTAGTGCACGACGTGGGCGGCGCGGGTGAGGTTGAGACCGGTACCGGCCGCCTTCAGGGAGAGCAGGAAGACGGGGACCTCGCCCTGCTGGAAGCGGTCGACCATGCGTTCGCGCTCGGCCACCGGGGTACCGCCGTGCAGCAGCTGCGAGGGCACCGCGCGGGCTTCGAGGTGGGCGGAGAGCAGCCGGGCCATCGAGACGTACTGGGTGAAGATCAGCACGGACCCGTCCTCGGCCAGGATCGTGTCGAGCAGCTCGTCGAGGAGGGCGAGCTTGCCGGAGCGGCCGTCCAGGCGCGGGGCGGGCTCCTTCAGATACTGGGCCGGGTGGTTGCAGATCTGCTTGAGGGAGCCGAGCAGCTTCATGATCAGGCCTCGCCGGGCCATCCCCTCCGAGGCCTCGATCCGCGCCATCGTCTCGCGGACCGCCGCCTCGTAGAGCGTGGCCTGCTCCCGGGTGAGGAAGACGGGGTGGTCGGTCTCCGTCTTGGGCGGGAGCTCGGGGGCAATCCCGGGGTCCGACTTCTTGCGCCGCAGCAGGAAGGGGCGGACCAGCCGGGCGAGGCGTTCGACGGCCTCGTCGTTGCCCAGCCCCGCGGCGGTACCGGTGTTCTCGGCGGCCCGCGCGTGCCGGGAGCGGAACGCCTTGAGGGAGCCGAGCAGTCCCGGGGTGGTCCAGTCGAGCAGCGCCCACAGCTCGGAGAGGTTGTTCTCCACCGGGGTGCCGGTGAGCGCGACGCGGGCCGGCGCGGGGATGGTGCGCAGCGCCTTGGCGGTGGAGGAGTGCGGGTTCTTGACGTGCTGCGCCTCGTCGGCGACGACCAGGCCCCAGCCGTGTGCGGCGAGCTGCTCCGCGCCGGAGCGCATCGTGCCGTAGGTGGTCAGCACGAATCCGGCCTCCTCGCCGGGGAGGGTGCGGTCCGTGCCGTGGAAGCGGCGGACGGGCACCCCGGGCGCGAAGCGGTTGATCTCGCGGTGCCAGTTGCCGAGCAGGGAGGCGGGACAGACCACCAGGGTGGGTGCCGGGTGCGCGCGGTGCAGGTGGAGCGCGATCAGGGTGATCGTCTTGCCGAGGCCCATGTCGTCGGCGAGACAGCCGCCGAGGCCGAGCGAGGTCATCCGGTCCAGCCAGGTCAGTCCGCGCAGCTGGTAGTCGCGGAGCGTGGCCTGCAGACCGGGCGGCGGCGCGAGGACGGTGTCCTCGTCGAGGATGCGGGCGCGGAGGGCGGCGAGAGCGCCGGTCGGTACGGCCTCCACCTGCTCGCCGTCGAGCTCGGCGCTGCCGGTGAGGGCGACGGCGAGGGCCTCGACGGGTTCGAGCAGCCCGAGTTCCCGCTTGCGCGCCTTGCGGACGAGGCCGGGGTCGACGACCACCCACTGGTCGCGCAGCCGGACCACCGGCCGGTGCGATTCCGCGAGACGGTCCATCTCGGCCTCGGTCAGCGGCTCGTCGCCGAGGGAGAGCTGCCAGTCGAAGGCGAAGAGGCGCTCGGCGTCGAAGAAGGAGGTGCCGTCGGTGGCCGAGCCCGGGGCGGGGCGGACGACGGCGGAGGCGGTGAGCGAGCGGGCCAGCTCGCGCGGCCAGTGGAGGCTGACGCCGAGGCCAGCGAGGCGGGCGCCGGCCGCGCCGAGCAGCTCGTACAGCTCGTCCTCGGTGAGCGCGAGGACATCGGGGACGGGCTGGTCGAGCAGGCGCTCCAGCGGTGCCCACGCCCGGGCGGCCCGGCGCAGCGCGAGCACGGTGTCGACGCGGGTACGCGGCCCGAACGGCTCGCCCGCGGTGCCGTCCCAGAGGGCTGCGGCGTCGGTGACACGGGTGGGGTCGGCGAGGCTGTGCACCTGGACGACGGCCGCGGCGGCGTGCCGTACGGCGGGGTCGTCGGGCCCGCCGGACATGCCCTCGGGGGCGTGGCTGTCCGAGCTGTCGAAGAGCTCGAGGGCCGACAGGTCGAGCCGGAGGGAGATCTGCACGCCGGCGTCCAGCCCGGCGGCGACCTCGACCGCCCAGGCGGCGACGCCGGGCAGGTGCTGGGCCCCACGGGCGGCGAACGGCGCCCCGGAGGCGAAGGCCGCGGCGGGGGTCCGGGGCAGGGTGTCGGCGACCGCGTCCAGGAAGGCCCCGACGAGGAACTCCGGGTCGGCGAGGCGCAGCGGGGTCGTGCCGGGCAGCGGGACCGCGTACCCCTCGGGCGGCAGGGCGGCGGCGACGGCCCGCAGGTGGGCCACGTCCGTGGCGTCGCGCGGACCGGCCCGCCAGGCGTCGTGGTCGTCGGGGGTGAGCCCGGGCAGCAGCCGTCCGCGCGCCACGAGGCTCAGGGCGTGCAGGGCTGCCGCGCCCCAGCAGCGGGTGGACGGGTGCGCGGAGGGCAGGTGCCGGGCTCCGGCGAGCAGTGTCACGGCGTCCGCGACCGGCAGCAGCAGGGCGGGCACGTGGTGGCGCCGGACCCCTTGCGCGCCGGTGGTCCGCGTGCCGTGGGCGCGGACCACGGTGATCTCGGCGACGACGGGGCCGTCACCGCTGCGGGGCTCCGACGCGGAGGCCGCCGCCCCGTCCCCGTCCAGGTGGTCCGCCGGGTCCCAGCCGCTGTCCTCCGGGTCCCAGAACGCGATCCGTCCGTCCCTCGGGAGCGCGGCGGGCAGGAAGACGGCGGCACGCCGCAGCAGGCGGCCCGTCTCCGTGTCGGACAGGTCCCGCACCGCCATACCGGCCACCCCCTCCCGCTCTCGTCCCGGCGCGTCCGCGCCTCGTCCCGATGTCACCGCCGGTGTCCTTCCCGGCTCCGACGAGTCTAGGCGGGCGGTCTGACAGAGCCGGCCACGTCCGGAATCCGACCAGGTCAGCTGGGGTACGGGAGTGCGGATACGGGGGCGTCCACGCGCGGAGACGGCCCGGGCGGCCCCGCCCGGGCCGTACACAGGGTGAGGCCGCCCGGACCTCAGTTCCGGGCGGCCCCGCTTCGGGTGATCGCACCACCGGGCGGTCTCAGCGCCGGGCGATCCCTCGCGCCAACCGGTCCCCCGCACCGGCCGGCGTCTCAGTGCCGGGTGAGCCGGTCCGGCCGGGGCTGGGCACCGGCGTCGGCGGGCGGTGCCGGGCGCGGGCGGGCGGAGGACCGGGGCGGGGGCGAGGGGTGCGGCCGGGCGGCCGGGGCGGACGGGGTGCCCGCGCCGGACCCGCGCGCCGACGCGGGCTGACGCCCGTTCGCGGCGGCGGACGGTGCGGGCCCCGCGCCCGGCCGCGTACCGGAGGCGCCACGCTCCGCCGGACGCGTACCGGAAGCGCCGGGCTCCGCCGGACGCGCACCGGAGGTGACGGGAAGCGGTTGCCCGTCGCCCGCCTGCGGCTGCTGTGCCCGTTCGAGGAAGCGGAGGAGTTCCACCGGGAAGGGGAGCACGAGCGTGGAGTTCTTCTCCGCCGCGACCGCGACCACGGTCTGCAGCAGTCGCAGCTGGAGGGCGGCGGGCTGTGCGGACATCTGGCCCGCGGCCTCCGCGAGCTTCTTCGAGGCCTGGAGTTCGGCGTCGGCGTTGATGACTCGGGCACGGCGCTCACGGTCGGCCTCCGCCTGCCGGGCCATGGAGCGTTTCATCGTCTCCGGCAGGGACACGTCCTTGATCTCGACCCGGTCGATCTGGACGCCCCAGCCGACGGCCGGGCTGTCGATCATCAGCTCCAGGCCCTCGTTGAGCTTCTCGCGGTTGGACAGCAGGTCGTCCAGGTCGCTCTTGCCGATGATCGAACGGAGTGAGGTCTGCGCCATCTGCGAGACCGCGAAGCGGTAGTCCTCGACCTGGATGACCGCGCTCGCCGCGTCGATCACCTTGAAGTAGATGACGGCGTCCACCCGGACGGTCACGTTATCCCGGGTGATCCCGTCCTGTGCGGGGACCGGCATCGTGACGATCTGCAGATTGACCTTACGGAGCCGGTCCACTCCGGGCACGATCATCGTGAGCCCGGGTCCCCTGATCTCGTTGCGGAGCCGGCCGAGCCGGAGCACCACCCCTCGCTCGTACTGCCTGACGACGCGGACCCCCGCGACTGCGAACAGACCGCAGACGGCGAGCACCGCGACGATCGCGATCACTAGCACCTGGACCATGACGGCCCCCTGCCACTGGCACGGCACACAACGGCACCGGGGCGGAACCGTTGCCTATTAACACGTTATGCCCTTTTCGCGCCCCTGTGGAACCCGAGACGCTCCCGGATGTCGCCCGGTCGGCCCTCCCCGGGTGCCGGGACGCGCGGGAGCGGGCAGCGTGGCATGCGCCCGTACGGAACTCCGTACCGGCATCCGCCGGACCGGCACCTTCGCGCCGGTCCCGTACCGCCCTGACGATCCGGACGAGCAGACGAGGACCCGCCCATGTCCGTGACAGCGACGCTCCACCGCCGACTCCGCCGCCCCCGCGTCGCCGCGGGTGCCGTTCTGCTGGCCCTCACCGCGCTGGGCGCCTCGGGCTGTTCGGGTCTCGGCCGCACCGCGGTCGGGCCGGTCACCTACACCACCGAGCGTGACCTCGAGGTCAGGGAGAACAGCCCGCTGGTACGGGGCTGTCACCCGCTGCCCGGGGGCGCGAAGGAGGTCGACAACAACACCCTCATCGACATGGTTCTCTACCGCTCCCGCGACTGCACGGGCGAGGGCAGCACCTACCTCTCCACGCGGGCCGCCGACGTGGACGCTCCGAGCACGCCCGTCTGGCGCAGCTACACCCTCGTGCACTGAGCACCACTCCGGCCGGAGGCCGGGGCTCAGTTTCCGGGGTAGCGGTCCGCCGGCCAGTCGACCGGCCCTTCGCACTGGCGGGAGAGGTCGTCGGCGATCCGGGTGATCAGGGTCAGCCCCTCGGTACGCACCAGCCAGTCGGCGGGCAGCGCGGCGTCCCCGTGCAGCGCGCCGAGCAGATTGCCGCAGACCGAGCCGGTGGAGTCGCTGTCCCCGGAGTGGTTGACGGACAGCAGCAGTGCCGCCGCCACGTCCTCGGGGCCCGGCAGGGCCAGCGCACAGTACACGGCGATGGCGAGGGCCTCCTCGGCGACCCACCCGGCTCCGAGCGACTCGACGTCCTCGGCGGTCGGGGTGCCGTCGGCGGCGCGGTCGACGGCGGCGCGCAGGGCCGCGGTCGTCTCCTCGTGGCCCGGGTGGCGCGCGGTCAGCTCCATCGCCCGCAGCACCGCACCGGGCATCGACTCGCCGGCCAGGAGGTACGCGACGATCGCGGCGAACGCCCCGGCCGCGAGCGCTCCGGTCGGATGGCCGTGGGTGATCTTCGCGCAGTGGGCGGCCAGCGCGAACGCGTCCTCCGGTGACTGCCCGGTCAGCCCGAAGGGGGCGGACCTCATCACGGTGCCGCAGCCCTTGGAGCCGGAGTTCACCGGCCCGGGGGCACCGGGGGCGTCCCTCTCGTCCGGGACGTGACCGGCGGCGAGACCGGTCAGGCAGGCGCTGCCGGGGGCCCGGCGCGCGTAGAGCAGCTGTTGCCCGCGCAGCCATCCGGTGCGCGTCGTGTTGTCGCCGCCGCGGGCCGGTGGCGACGGGTGGTTCTGGGTGTCGAGCCAGCGCAGATAGGCCGTACGCACCGCACCCACGCGTCCGGCGCGGCCACCGCCGTTCGCCGCGCGGATCAGCCCCTCCACCGTGAAGAGGGTCATCTGGGTGTCGTCCGTGATGCGGCCGGTGACCCCCTCGGAGTCCGGAGCGAGGCCGCGTACGCCGAGCGGTCCGTGGGCCCGCTGGATACCGGCCAGCGAGAGGAACTCCACCGGGTTGCCCAGGGCGTCGCCGACGGCGCCGCCCAGCAGACATCCCCGCACCCGTGCCCTGCGGACCGCACTTCCGATACCCGACACGAACGTCCCCCTCCGGTGTTCCGCGCGCCCGGCGACGTGCCGTACGCGCACGGGTTCGCCGCGCGTACGACGACGCGCCCGCGCCCCCGACGGCGCCCGCGGCGGTGTTTCGCACCGCGCACGGCGGTGTTCCGCACATACGGCGGCACGGGTCCATGCTGGACGTGAGGTGGTGATGCGACATGCGTACCGGCAGTGAACCCGTGACCGCGCGCAGTCCACTGCGCATGCGGCTCTGGCTGAGTCTATGGGGCATCGCCTGGACCCTGTTCGGGGTGGTCGCGTTCTCGCTCGCCGACCGTCCCGGCTGGGCCGCGGCCTGCGGCGTGCTGCTGGCGGTGACCGCGGCGGACTTCGCGGTGATCGTCCACCGGATGCACCAGGGCTCCCGTTTCCAGCCGGGCAGGGAGGTCCCGCCGTACGAACCCGGCCACGGCGACGGGCGGACGCGCCGGCCGTGGACGAGGACTCCGTGAGCGCCGGGGGCCCTGCCCCGGCCCCCGCGTAGGGCTCAGTCCCTGCTGTCGAAGCGCGCGGCCGTCAGGTACTCCGGGTTCGGGTCGAGGGCGGCGGCGAGCCGGAAGTGGCGGGTGGCCTGCTCGGGTCGCCCGGCCCGCTGGAAGGTGCGGGCCAGCGCGAAGTGGGCGAAGGCGTTGTCCGGCTCACGCTCCAGGACCAGCTCGAACTCCAGCTCGGCCGGGCGGAGTTGGGCCGCCGCGAAGAAGGCCCTGGCGCGCAGCAGCCGGGCGGCGGTGTTCTCCGGGTGGGCGGCGATCACCGAGTCGAGGAGCTTCACCGCACCCTGGGGGTCCCGCGCGGCCAGCAGTTGCTCGGCGGCGCGGAAGTCGATCACATGGGTTTCCGGGTTCCGTTCGGGCACGGTCGGATCCTTCCCTTCGCTCGGGCGTTTGCAACGTCGGGCGGGGCCGCGCTATTCCGCGTCCCGCCAACTCCCCGCGCCCGCCCTTCGGAGTGCCGCTATTCCTTCTGCCCCGCAGGGCCGGAGGCCGCCCGCCGGGACAGCTCGTCCCACACCTTGCGCACCTGCGGTTCCAGGTTTTCGAGGGGGCCGTCGTTGTCCACGACGAGATCGGCGACGGCGAGCCGCTCCTCGCGGGTGGCCTGGGCCGCCATCCGGGCCCGCGCGTCGGCCTCCGTCATACCGCGCAGCCGGACGAGCCGGTCGAGCTGGGTGGCGGGGGTGGCGTCGACGACGACGACCAGGTCGTAGAGGGGGGCGAGGCCGTTCTCGGTGAGCAGCGGGACGTCGTTGACGACGACGGACCCGGGGCCCGCCGCGCGCTCCAGTCCGGCGGTCCGGTCGCGGACCAGGGGGTGCACGATCGCGTTGAGGGCGGCGAGCCGCTCGCTGTCGCCGAAGACGACGGCGCCGAGGGCGGGCCGGTTCAGGCTGCCGTCCTCGTGGAGGACGCCGGCGCCGAACTCCCGCACGACGGCGGCGAGTCCTGGCGTTCCGGGGGCGACGACCTCCCGGGCGAGGCGGTCGGCGTCGATCAGTACCGCTCCGTACGAGACGAGCAGCCGGGACACTTCGCTCTTGCCGGCACCGATGCCGCCGGTCAGGCCCACTTTCAGCATGGGCGGCAGCCTACGGGGCCGGGTGGGCGCGGGTACCACCCGGTGGCGGCTGTCCGGTGCACCGGGGCGGCGTACCGGACAGCCGCCGTCAGGCGTCGCCCTCGCGCTCGGCGAGGAAGCGCTCGAATTCAAGGCCGATCTCGTCGGCCGACGGCAGGTCCACCGGTTCGGCGACGAGGTTGCCCCGGGTCTCGGCGCCTGCGATCGCGTCGTACTGGTGCTCAAGTCCCTCGACGAGCGCGACGAGTTCTTCGTCGCCTTCGCCGATCTGCCGGTCGATCTCGGTCTGGGTGCGGTGCGCGGCGGTGCGCAGGGTGTGCGCGACGGTGGGCAGCACCAGGCCGGTGGCGGCGGTGATCGCTTCGAGGCTGGTGAGCGCCGCGTCCGGATAGGCGGAGCGGGCGACGTAGTGCGGGACGTGCGCGGCCACGCCGAGCACGTCGTGACCGGCCTCGGCCAGCCGGTACTCGACGAGCGCGGCGGCCGAACCGGGGACCTGCGCCTCGTCGAACGGGGTGCTGTGGCCCGGCATCAGGTCGACGCGGTTGCCGTGCGGGGTGAGGCCGACCGGGCGGGTGTGCGGGACTCCCATCGGGATGCCGTGGACGGTCACCGAGAGCCGGACGCCGAGGCGTTCCACGATCTGCTCGACGGCTGCGGCGAACCGCTCCCACTCCACGTCCGGTTCGGGCCCGGAGAGCAGGAGGAAGGGGGCGCCGGTGGCGTCCTGGACGACGCGGACGTCCAGCGTCGGGGTCTCGTACGCCGTCCAGCGGTCGCGCCGGAAGGTGAGCAGCGGGCGCCGGGCGCGGTAGTCCACGAGGCGGTCGTGGTCGAAGCGGGCCACCACCTGGTGGGGCAGCGACTCCAGCAGTCCGTCGACGACCTGCTCGCCGGTCTCACCGGCGTCGATGTACCCGTCGAAGTGATAGAGCATGACCAGACCGGCCGACTCCTGGGCAAGCGCCATGTCGACGACGGCCAGCCCCTTCGGCTCCCATTCGTACAGACTCTGCGGATCAGGCACAGTTACCGCTCCTTCTCGTATTCCTGAAGGAGAACGCCCCTGGGGGCACGGACATTCCCCGTCCGTGCCCCGTCATCGGGTGTTTACGCGGGCGCGGGCACCGGCGTCACGCGAGCACGCGGCTGTGCAGCGCGGTCACGGCCTTGCGGGCCGAGGTGAACGCCCCGTGCTGCCAGGCGTCGGTGTTGCTCAGGTAGTCGCCCGCGAAGTAGACGCGGCCGGCCGCCTTGTTGAGCGGGGCGAAGGCGGCGGACTCCGGGCCTCCGGCCAGCGAGTGCCAGGCGGCTTCGAGGTGAGGGGTCTGGCGCCAGTGGTGCGAGAAGGACGAGGAGAGTTCCGTACGGTACTTCTCGCCGTGGATCTTGACGCCCTGGGCGAGGGCGCGGGCTTCGCGGTCCTTCGGCGCGAGCGCCGCGTAGGAGTCGGCGTTGGTGCCGGTGTTGTAGTAGCCGATGATCAGGCCGCGGTCGCCGTTGTGGCCGTAGGACGGGTACCAGATGTGGGAGAGGTCCATGTCGGTCTCGGTGATACCGCCGTAGATCCGGTGGTCGGTCTCCCACCAGCGGCTCTTGTACTCCAGGCCGATCTTTCCGGCCGAGGAGGGCTTGCATCCCTCCAGCGCGGTCTGCACGGCGGATCCGAGGTTGTGCGAGGTCTTGGCCAGGATGTTCGGGGGCAGCGCGGCGATGCAGTAGTCGGCGTCGATGGTGCGGGTGCGGCCGTCCTGCGTGTAGGTGACGGTGACGCCGTGCGGGGTGTCCCGGATGTCGGTGACGGCGGCGCCGGTACGGATGCGGCGGCTGCCTATCGCCTTGGTCAGGGCCGCCGGTATGCGGTCCATGCCGCCGACCGGCTGGAACATCAGCATGGCCTGGTCGTATTCGAATTCGAAGGAGAAGTAGCGGCCCACATTGGTCGAGAAGATCTCGGAGGCGGTCGGTACGTCCCCGAGCAGCTCACCGGGAGTGCCGACGGCGGCGGGATCGACGCGGTAGCCGCGGCGGGGGCTGCCGGTGTATTCGAGGGTGTCGCCGATGTCGCCGAAGTCCTTCAGGAACTCCAGGAGCTTCTCCTGGTCCTCGGCGGTGATCTGACGGTCCAGGGCGCCCATGTCGGTCGCCTTGGCGAGGAGTTCGGAGACATAGCCGTACATGTCGGCCTTGGCGGTGCGGTAGCGCATCGGGGCCTTCATCCCGTTGCGCTCGTTGAAGATATAGGCGTTGGCGTTCACGTTGGTGAACACCTCGACGGGGACGCCGAGTTCGCGGCAGTAGTCGAGCGTGACCATCCACTGGGGAATCCGGCCGGGACCGGCGTTCATGTACTGCCCGTCGTGGAACTTGGCGGTCTGCTTGTTCCCATACAGGTCGGTGGTGGTGTCACCGCCGCGGATCGTCGTGTTGCGGCCACCGGTGAAGGCCCGGGCCTCCAGGATCGTACAGTCGTAGCCCGCCTTGCCGAGCTCGTAGGCGGAGGCGAGACCGGCGATGCCACCGCCGACGATGACGACCTTCGCGGCCGCCCGGCCGCCCTTCAGGTTGAAGTCGCCCTTGCTGGGGGCGTGGAACACGGGTTCACGGCCCGCGGCCTGGGCGGTGGGGGCCAGACCGAGCGCTCCCATGGTGGCGAACATGGCACCGGCCCCACTGGTGAGACCGACCTGGCGCAGGAAGTTACGGCGGCTCGAACCGGACGCGGCACCGTTCGGCGTGCTGGATATAGAGGTCATGTCCCGACTCCTCCGTGGATCTTGTCGATGTCGGGATACTGGCAAGTGCGTGTTACGACCCGTCAGTTACTCGTGTATCTCACATGTTTCTCTCGAAGAGGAGTGCGGACCGATATCCGGGCAATGGTCCAGACCTTGACGCTCTCCGCCCGCGCCCCTAACGTCTCGGGGCAGCACGCGTCCCGGGACAGCACGTCTCGGGGCGGCACGTTCAGGTCCTCGCCCCCGATTCACGTACGAGACGTCTTGACTCTCCGGGAAGGCACCTCCATGCGCACCCGCACCCCCCTTGCCCCGCTGCTCGCCGCCGCCCTCGTCACCTGCGGCCTCACCCTCGTCTCGGCGGGACCGGCCGACGCGGCCGGCGTCGTCGACGTCAGCACCGCGAAACAGCTCAAGGCGGCGCTCCTGGCAGCTGTTCCCGGCGACACGATCCATCTCGCGGACGGCACCTACACCGGCAACTTCAAGGTGACCGTCCCGGGCACCGCCGACGCCCGCATCACCCTGACCGGCTCTTCCGCGGCGGTCCTCACCGCGAGCGGCGGCTACGGGCTGTACCTGAACGGCGCCTCGTACTGGACCGTGCAGGGCGTCACCGTCACCGGCGGCCAGAAGGGCATCGTGACGGACTCCGCGAACGGGGTCGTCATCGACTCGGTGACCGTCCACGACCTCGACATGGAGGGCGTCCACTTCCGTACGTCCAGCAAGAACGGGATCATCCGGAACTCGCGGATCTACGACACCGGGCACGACGGGCGCGGCATGGGCGAGGGCGTCTACGTCGGCACGGCGGGCGACCTCACCGACAACAGCGACGGGGTCCTGATCACCGACAACGTCATCGGCCCGGGCGTCGGAGGCGAGAACGTCGACATCAAGGAAGGCACCACAGGCGCCCGGATCATCGGCAACACCTTCGACGGCAGCGGGCTCACCGGCGCGAACTACGACGACTCCTGGGTCGACGTGAAGGGCAACGGCGTCCTCGTCCAGGGCAACACCGGCTCCCGCACGACCAACACCGGCTACGAGACCCACACCCAGCAGCCGGGCTGGGGCTGCGGCACGGTGTTCCGGGACAACTCCTCGGACCTCACCGGCGCGACCGGGGCCCTGCGGCTGGCGATCAACGTCACCGCGAACACGCCGAGCTGCACCACGACCGTGTACTCCGACAACACGGTGACCGGTGGCGCGGGCCTGACCAACATCGGCGTCACCCCGTAGGACACACGGCGGCAGCCTCCTGACACGCCCGAGGAGGGGAGCCGCCGCGGACACGCGCGTCGGCCCACCGCGCGAGAGCCACCACGGACTCGCATGTCGGTCCACCACGAACACGCGTGAGGCCCGCCCCCCGAAGGGGACGGGCCTCGTGCGTACCTACTCCTGCTACCGCCGTCCGTCAGCGGTCGCCAGGGTCAGAGCTGGAGCTTCAGCTCTGGCCGCCGGCCAGCTTCTCGCGCAGAGCGGCGAGCGCCTCGTCCGACGCCAGGGCGCCGGCGTTGTCCGCCGACTCCGAGGAGTACGAACCGCCACCGCTGCCGCCCGAGGCAGCCGGGGCGCCGGCCGGGGCAGCAGCGCCCTCGGCAGCGGCGGCCTCGTCGGCCTCGCGGGACTTGATGACCTGGGCCTGGTGCTGCTCGAAGCGCTGCTGCGCCTCGGCGTACTGGGTCTCCCAGACCTCGCGCTGCGCCTCGAAGCCCTCGAGCCAGTCGTTGGTCTCGGGGTCGAAGCCCTCGGGGTAGATGTAGTTGCCCTGGTCGTCGTAGGACGCGGCCATGCCGTACAGGGTCGGGTCGAACTCGACCGAGGCCGGGTCGCTGCCGAAGGACTCGTTGGCCTGCTTCAGCGAGAGGCTGATCCGACGACGCTCCAGGTCGATGTCGATGACCTTGACGAAGATCTCGTCGTTGACCTGGACGACCTGCTCCGGGATCTCCACGTGGCGCTCGGCCAGCTCGGAGATGTGGACCAGGCCCTCGATGCCCTCGTCGACGCGCACGAACGCACCGAACGGAACGAGCTTGGTGACCTTACCCGGGACGACCTGACCGATCTGGTGCGTACGGGCGAACTGCTGCCACGGGTCTTCCTGCGTCGCCTTCAGCGACAGGGAGACGCGCTCGCGGTCCATGTCGACGTCGAGAACCTCGACGGTGACTTCCTGGCCGACCTCGACAACCTCGGACGGGTGGTCGATGTGCTTCCAGGACAGCTCGGAGACGTGGACGAGACCGTCGACGCCACCCAGGTCCACGAAGGCACCGAAGTTGACGATCGAGGAGACGACGCCGGAGCGGACCTGACCCTTCTGCAGGGTGGTGAGGAACGTCTGGCGAACCTCGGACTGGGTCTGCTCCAGCCAGGCGCGGCGGGACAGGACCACGTTGTTGCGGTTCTTGTCCAGCTCGATGATCTTCGCCTCGAGCTCCTTGCCCACGTAGGGCTGGAGGTCGCGGACGCGACGCATCTCGACGAGCGACGCCGGCAGGAAGCCACGGAGGCCGATGTCGAGGATGAGACCACCCTTGACGACCTCGATGACGGTACCGGTGACGATGCCGTCCTCTTCCTTGATCTTCTCGATGGTGCCCCAAGCACGCTCGTACTGCGCGCGCTTCTTCGAGAGGATCAGGCGGCCTTCCTTGTCCTCCTTCTGGAGAACCAGGGCCTCGATCTCGTCGCCGACCTTGACGACCTCGTTCGGGTCGACGTCGTGCTTGATCGAGAGCTCGCGGCTCGGGATGACACCTTCGGTCTTGTAACCGATGTCGAGGAGGACCTCGTCGCGGTCGACCTTGACGATGACACCATCAACGATGTCGCCGTCGTTGAAGTACTTGATCGTCTCGTCGATCGCCGCGAGGAACGCGTCCGCGTCGCCGATGTCGTTGACCGCAACCTGCGGAGTGGTGGCGGTGGTCTCGGTGCTGCTCGTCATGTGGGAAAGGGCTCCGGTACGGACAGAGAGTCGTAGGTACTGCTACGCCGTGAACCCGTATCGCCTCTGCAGAAGCCGGACAGCCTGGAAAGTGTCTGACCCGTCTCCGGGAGACACCTCGACAACCGAGGGGACATGCAACAGACGCGAGCGCGGCCTGCTAGGTCTGAGGCGCGCAGGCTCGCAGCGCAACTTGTAGCATACGGGGGCAGCCGGACACGGTCAATGCGCGAAGGGGCACACGCGGGGCACACCGGTCCATATCCGGCACAACTCGGCCGCGTCGGGGCGGTATCCGGCCAGTTTCGGAACGTGGAACTTCCTCGCGCGCGCGTCGCCGGAAGCCGCCGCCCGGGGTCGGGTACGGCCGCACGGACACTCCCCGCACCCCACCGCACGCGGTGGGTACAGGCAAACTACAACGACGGACACGATGAGCCAAGAGACCTACGGAACCGAACCGGAAGCGACCCGCCGCGAGGCGGACGACACGGAGAGCAGCCGGGCCAGTCGCGGCTGGTGGGACCGGAACGCGGACGAGTATCAGAGCGACCACGGGGCGTTTCTCGGCGACGACCGGTTCGTCTGGGGTCCGGAGGGACTCGACGAGGCGGAAGCCGGGCTGCTCGGGCCGACCGCCTCCCTCGCGGGCCGCGACATCCTGGAGATCGGCGCGGGCGCGGCGCAGTGTTCCCGCTGGCTGGCCGCACAGGGAGCCCGCCCGGTCGCCCTGGACCTCTCCCACCGGCAGCTCCAGCACGCCCTGCGGATCGGCGACGAGGTGCCGCTGGTGGAGGCGGACGCCGGGGTGCTGCCCTTCCGGGACGGCTCCTTCGACCTCGCCTGCTCCGCCTACGGTGCCGTCCCCTTCGTCGCCGACCCGGTGCGCGTCTTCCGGGAGGTCCGCCGGGTGCTGCGGCCCGGCGGCCGCTGGGTCTTCTCGGTGACCCACCCGATCCGCTGGGCCTTCCCCGACGAGCCGGGTCCTGAGGGCCTCTCCGTCGCCGCGTCCTACTTCGACCGCGTCCCCTACGTGGAGCAGGACGATTCGGGCGAGGCCGTCTACGTGGAGCACCACCGGACGCTGGGCGACCGGGTCCGGGACGTGGTCGCGGCCGGCTTCCGCCTCGCCGACCTGGTGGAACCCGAGTGGCCGGAGTGGAACCACCAGGAGTGGGGCGGCTGGTCGCCCCTGCGCGGAAACCTCATCCCGGGCACGGCGATCTTCGTCTGCGAACGGGACTGACCCCGTCCCGCTCCGGCTGTACCTCATCAGTCCCCCTCTGCCCGTGGCCGGCCGAGTCCTCCTGACTCCGCCGCCCGACTCACACTGCCGCCCGACTCCGCTGCCGGCTGACTCCGCTGCCGGCTGACCCGCCCGACTCTGTCGTCCGGTTCTGCCGTCCGGTTCTGTCGTCCGCTTCTGCCGTCCGGTCCTGCCGGCTCTGGCGCCCGACCATGTCGGCCGGTTCTGCCGTCCGGTTCTGCCGACTCCTGCGACTCTGCCGGACGCCCTGCCAACGCCGCCTCCCCCGCACGGGGGAAGTGGCTCCCCCGTGCGGGGGTGGGGGCGTCCGGCTGCCCGTACGACACTGGGTGCGTGATCCGAACCGATGCCCTGGTCGACCTCCCCGTCCGCACCGCCGTGCCCGCCCTGCGCCGGGCGCTCGACGAGCGCGGCACCGCCGTGCTCTGCGCGCCGCCGGGCACCGGCAAGACCACGCTCGTCCCGCTCGCCCTCGCGGGGCTGACGGGCGAGGGTCCGCCGCGCCGGGTCGTGGTCGCCGAGCCCCGCAGGATCGCGGCGCGCGCCGCGGCCCGTCGCATGGCGTGGCTCCTCGGCGAGCGGCCCGGGGGCCGCGTCGGCTTCACCGTGCGTGGCGAGCGGGTGGTCGGCCCGGACACCGTGGTCGAGGTCGTCACCACCGGGGTGCTGCTCCAGCGCCTCCAGCGGGACCAGGAGCTCTCCGGCTCCGACGTAGTGCTCCTCGACGAGTGCCACGAACGCCACCTGGACGCGGACACCGCCGCCGCGTTCCTGCTGGACGTGCGCGAGACGCTCCGCCCCGACCTGCGGCTGGTGGCCGCCTCCGCGACGACCGACGCGGAGGGCTGGGCCCGGCTGCTCGGCGGTGCCCCGGTGGTCGAGGCGACCGGCGTCTCCCATCCGGTGGAGGTCGTCTGGGCGCCGCCCACCGCACCGGTCCGGCCGCCGCACGGGATGCGGGTCGATCCCGCGCTGCTGGCGCACGTCGCTCAGGTGGTGCGCCGGGCACTCGCGGAGCGGGACGGCGACGTGCTCTGTTTCCTGCCCGGTGTCGGTGAGATCGCCCAGGTCGCCGGCCGGCTGGCCGGGGCCGGGGCGGAGGTGCTCCAGGTGCACGGACGGGCTCCCGCCGCCGTGCAGGACGCGGTCCTGGCAGGGAGCTCCGGCGAAGGACGGCGGGTGGTGCTGGCGACCTCGGTCGCGGAGTCCTCGCTGACCGTGCCCGGGGTGCGGGTCGTGGTCGACAGCGGCCTCGCCCGGGAGCCCCGGACCGATCACGCCCGGGGGCTGAGCGCCTTGACGACCGTGCGTGCCTCGCAGGCGACCGGGCGGCAGCGGGCGGGCCGTGCCGGACGGGAGGCTCCCGGTGCGGTGTACCGGTGCTGGACGGAGGCGGAGGACGGGCGGCTCGCCCGGTTCCCGGCGCCGGAGATCCGGGTCGCGGACCTGGCGGCGTTCGCGCTCCGGGCCGCGTGCTGGGGCGACCCGGGGGCGGTGGGCCTGGCGCTGCTCGACCCCCCGCCGGCCGGGGCGATGAGCGCGGCCCGCGAGGTGCTGACGGCGGTCGGCGCGGTGGACGGGGACGGGCGGGTGACCGGGCGCGGCACACGGATGTCCCGGCTCGGTGTCCATCCCCGGCTGGCGCGTGCCCTGGTCGACGGAGCCCGTGAGGTGGGCGGGCGCCGGGCGGCCGAGGTGGTGGCCCTGCTGAGCGAGGAGCCGCCCCGCGAGTACGGCGACGATCTGGCGGCGGCCCTGCGCACCGCGCGCCGGGGCGGTGACGGGTACGCCGCGCGCTGGCGCCAGGAGGTGCGCCGGCTGTCGTCGTCGCTCGGCGACGGGACGGGGGCGGGGCGGGCATCGGCCGACGGCCCGGTGGGCGGGGCCGCCGCTCCGGTCACGGACGACGCCGCAGCCGGACTGGTGGCCGCGCTGGCCTTCCCGGAACGGGTGGCGCGCGCCCGGGGCGGGGAGGCGTTCCTGATGGCGTCCGGGACCGGGGCGGAGTTGCGGGACGGCTCTGGGCTGCGCGGCTCGCCGTGGCTCGCGGTCGCCGTCGCGGACCGACCCACGCACGCCGTGTCGGCCCGGGTACGGCTGGCCGCGGTGATCGACGAGGACACCGCGGTGCTGGCCGCGGGGCACCTGCGGTTCCGGGGCGAGGAGGTCCGCTGGAGCGAAGGCGACGTGGTGGCGCGCGTGGTGGACCGGCTCGGTGCGGTGGAGCTGGTGGTGCGCCCGCTGAAGCAGCCGGCCCCGGAGCTGGTGCGCACCGCGCTCCTGGAGGGGCTGCGCCGGGAGGGCACCGGGCTGCTGCGGTGGACCCGCGACAGCGAGCAGTTGCGGGCCCGACTGGCGTTCCTGCACGGCGCTCTGGGGGCGCCGTGGCCCGAGGTGTCGGAGGGGGCGCTGCTGGCGCGCGCCGGGGAGTGGCTGGAGCCGGAACTGTCGCGTGCGCGGCGCCGAGCGGACCTGGGGCGGATCGACGCGGGGCAGGCGCTGCGCCGGTTGCTGCCGTGGGCGACCGGCGAGGCGTCCCGGCTGGACGAGTTGGCGCCCGAGCGGATCGAGGTGCCGAGCGGGTCCCGTATCCGGGTGGAGTACGGCGGTGAGCAGCCGGTCCTCGCGGTGAAGCTCCAGGAGCTGTTCGGCCTGGCCGAGACGCCCTCGGTGGCCGGGGTGCCCGTGCTGGTGCATCTGTTGTCCCCGGCGGGGCGGCCGGCGGCGGTGACTGCGGATCTGGCCTCGTTCTGGCGGGAGGGGTACCGCGCCGTCCGCGCGGAGCTGCGGGGACGCTATCCCCGGCACCCCTGGCCGGAGGACCCCACGACGGTGGCGGCCACCCGGTTCACTTCGGCACGGCTGAAGCGGGAGCAGCGGCCATGACCGGGTGAGCCGCGCGCCTGGGCGACGGGGCGGGCGCGCGCCTGCACGGCGGCAGTGCACCACGGCACCCCGCACCAGGCACCACGCACCACGCACCACGCACCACGCCTGCACGGCAGCACGGCAGCACGGCAGCACGCCTGCACGGCACCACGCCTGCACGGCAGCACCGCAACACGCCTGCACGGCAGTACGCCGATACCCCGGCACGGGACAACGCGGGGCCGGTACGGCCCGCGCGCCCGTACCGGGAGGTGCTCGGTACGGGCGCGCGGAGGGTGCTGTTGCTGAGCGGCGTCAGGCGGCGGGCGGTGCCTCGACGGTGAGCTCGATGTCGAGGACGGCGCCGCCCTCGGTGGTGATCCGCAGCGTGTAGGTGCCCGCCGTGTCGCCCGCGTGGATCTGCGGGAGGGTGAGCAGGCCGTCCGCGTCGGTCGTCAGACCGGTGAGCGTGCTGACTGCGGTGCTGTTCGCGCCGGTGAAGCGGGGGCCCTGGCCCTCCGGTACGGGCTGCCCCGCGCTGTCGAGGATCGTGGCGGTGACGGCGACGCCGGAGGCGACGGCCCCGCCGAGGGTGGCCTTGACCTGGACGTCCTCGGTGAACTCGCCGCCTTGGGCGGCCGTCAGCGCGGTGCTGGTCGTCCGGGCGACGGCGTCGGCCCGGCGGGCGGTGACGGTTGCCGTGAAGGAGAGGCTGAACTGCCCGGTGGTACCGGCGGTTGCGTGGACCTGGAAGTCGCCCGTGGTCTCGCCCGCCACCAGCGCCGGGGCGCTGGCGGTGCCGTCCGCCGAGGTGACGACCTCGGCGCTGGTGGCCCCGCCGGCGAAGCGGGCGTCGGTGTCACCGCTGATCGTGAAGGTGACGGGGGCCTCGGCGAAGCTGTCGCCCTCGCCGTCGACGGCCCGGACGGTGACGTCTCCGGCGAAGTCCTGGCCCGCCGTGGCGGTCAGCGTGCCGGTGCCCGCGTTCTCGATCCCGGCGAGCTTGGGTACCTCGGAGGGCGCCGGGGGCGTGGTGGTCGTGGGCGGCTTGGTGGTCTGGGTGCCCCCGGGCTTGCCGCTCGGCGTCTCGCTGGGGCTCGGGGACGGCGAGGCGGTCCCGGGCTTTCCGTCCGGGGACGGCGAGGGCGAAGGAGTGGTGGAGGGCGAGGAGGACGGCGAGGTCGAGGCCGGGCCGGTCGTGGTGTCGGTCGCCGGGCCGGGCGTGGTCGGTAGGACGCCGGTTCCGTCGGGCACCGAGTGCGTGCCGTTGTTGTAGTACTCGAACCAGGACCGCACGGTCGACAGGTAGGCGGTGGAGTGGTTGTAACTCAGCACCGCGCGGTCGATGTCGGTGTCGATGGACAGGTCCCGGGTACCGGCGCAGAGGTAACGCCCGGCGGCGAGCGCCGCGTCGTAGACGTTGTTGGGGTCCTTGCGTCCGTCGCCGTTGGCGTCCTGGCCCCAGGTCGCCCAGGTGGACGGGATGAACTGCATCGGCCCGACCGCACGGTCGGTGACGGTGTCGTTGTCGTACGCGCCGTTGTCCGTGTCCGGGATGAGTGCGAACCCGTTGCCGTCGAGGGCGGGGCCGAGGATCGGGCTGAGCGTGGTGCCGCTCGCGTCGACCTTGCCGCCGCGCGCCTGGCCCGACTCCACCTTGCCGATGGCGGCAAGGAGTTGCCAGGGCAGCCGGCAGGCCGGGTCGGTGCCGGCGATGGTCGACTGGGCCTGCTGGTACGCGGCGAGGACCGAGGCCGGAATGCCCGACTCGGCACTGGTGGCGGGCAGACCGACGGAGGTGCTCGGAGTGCCCGGGGCGACCGGGGTCGTCAGCGGCGGCAGGTCGGTGTGGTACTGGTCGTTGCCGGTGGCGGCGCCCTCTTCGGGTTCGGCCGCGGCCGGCTGGTCGTTCCCGCCGGGCTGCGTGGCCGAGCCCAGGGTCACGCCGGGTGCCTGAGAGGCGGAGAGTGCCGCGACGACGGCGGCTGCCACCGCGGTGCTGGTGGCCCCTCTGCGCAGGCGACGGCCGAATTGCGCTGCCATATGGTCTGGTCCCTCCCCGACGACGGCTGTTCGCGCTCCCCAGCGCGAGGACTCCCGTGACCCTACGGCAACTCCTGATACTTCGACACAGGCGTCTGACCGGTTCTTACTGGTTTTTCACGATGTTCAACCGAAGTTGTACTGCGCCTCGCTTCCGGGGTGCGCGGCCCACCCCTCGCCGCCGATCCAGCCCCTGCCCTCCCCCTGCCCTCGCCCTGTCTCGCGCCCGCCTCGCCCCTGCCCCTACCCCTACCCCCGCCGCCGCCCCCGCTCCCGTTCCCGTTCCCGGACATGGCGGAGGCCGGGCACCTCGTGCCCGGCCTCCGCCATGTGGGAAAGCGCGCCCCGTCGGGTCGAGCGCTCGTCAGTGCGCCGCGGACTCCCAGTCGGTGCCCACGCCGACCGACACGTCGAGCGGGGCGCGCAGCGACACGGCCGAGGCCATCTCGTGGCGCAGGATCCCCTCCACCTCGGCGCTCTCGCCCGGTGCGATCTCCAGCACGATTTCGTCGTGCACCTGGAGCAGCATCCGGGACTTCAGCTTCGCCTGCGTCAGCGCCCGGTCGACGTGGAGCATCGCGACCTTCACGATGTCCGCGGCGGTGCCCTGGATCGGGGCGTTGAGCGCCATGCGCTCCGCCATCTCGCGCCGCTGGCGGTTGTCGCTGTTGAGGTCGGGGAGGTACCGGCGGCGGCCGAAGACCGTCTCGGTGTACCCGGTGGACCTGGCTTCCTCGACGACCCGGTGGAGGTAGTCGCGCACCCCGCCGAAGCGCTGGAAGTACGTGTCCATCAGGCCACGCGCCTCGCCCGCCTCGATGTTGAGCTGCTGGGAGAGCCCGAACGCGGAGAGGCCGTAGGCGAGTCCGTACGACATGGCCTTGATCTTGCGCCGCATCTCGGGGTCGACGGCCGACTTGTCGACGCCGAACACCTGGGAGGCGACCGTGGTGTGCAGGTCCTCGCCCGAGGTGAACGCCTCGATCAGACCGGCGTCCTCGGAGAGGTGGGCCATCACCCGGAGTTCGATCTGGCTGTAGTCCGCCGTCATCAGGGTCTCGAAGCCCTCTCCGACGACGAAGCCCCGGCGGATCGCGCGCCCCTCGTCCGTACGGACCGGGATGTTCTGGAGGTTGGGGTCGGTGGAGGAGAGGCGTCCGGTCGCCGCCACCGTCTGGTTGAAGGTGGTGTGGATACGGCCGTCCGCCGCGATCGTCTTGATCAGGCCCTCTACGGTGACCCGCAGCTTCGCCTGCTCGCGGTGGCGCAGCATGATCACCGGCAGCTCGTGCTCGGTCTGCGCGGCGAGCCAGGCCAGTGCGTCGGCGTCGGTGGTGTACCCGGTCTTCGTCTTCTTCGTCTTGGGCAGGCCCAGTTCACCGAAGAGGACTTCCTGGAGCTGCTTGGGCGAGCCGAGGTTGAACTCCCGGCCCACCGCCGCGTGCGCCTCCTTTATGGCCTGCTGCACGGCGCCCGCGAACTGCTGCTCCATCGCCTCCAGATGGGCGCGGTCGGCGGCGATGCCGTGCCGCTCCAGCCGGGCCAGCAGGATCGAGGTGGGCAGCTCCATGTCGTGCAGCAGGTCGAGCGCGCCGACCTCCCTGAGCCGGGTGCTGAACGCGGCGCCGAGGTCGAGCACGGCGCGGGCCTGCGTCATCAGGGCGTCCGCCTCGGCGCGGTCGTCCGCGCCGAACGCCAGCTGTCCGTCCGTCGCGGCGGCCGGGGCCAGCTCGCGGCCGAGGTACTCCACCGCGAGCGCGTCCAGCGCGAACGACCGGCGTCCCGGCTTCACCAGGTACGCCGCGAGCGCGGTGTCCATGGTGACGCCCTCGATGTGCCAGCCCAGCTCGGGGAAGACCCGCATGGCCGCCTTGGCGTTGTGCAGGACCTTCGGCCGCTCCGGGTCGCAGAGCCAGGCGGTGAACGCCTCCTCGTCCGAGGCGTCGAGCTCCGTCGGGTCCAGCCAGGCGGCAGCCCCGCCGACCGCCGCAAGGGCGATCTCGGTGACGGTGCCGGCGCCCAGCGCCCAGGTGTCCACGGTGGCCATGCCCAGCGGCTGCGCGCCGTGCTCGGCCAGCCAGCCGGCGACCTGCCCGGTGCCCAGGACCGTGCCGTCCAGCTCGACCCCGGCGGCCGGGGCGGGTGCCTCCTCCTCGGCCGCGCCCGGGTCGACGGCGAGCAGCCGTTCCCGCAGGCTCGGGTTGCGGATCTCCAGGACGTCCAGCACCCCGGTGACCGCGGCACGGTCGTACGGGGCGCGCTCGAGCTCGGCGGGGCCCTTCGGGAGCTCGACGTCGCGCACCATCTCGGTCAACAGGCGGTTCATCCGCACCGAGTCCAGGTGGTCGCGGAAGTTCTGCCCGGCCACGCCCTTGACCTCGTCGGCGCGCGCCACCAGTTCGTCGAAGGAGCCGAACTGGTTGATCCACTTCGCGGCGGTCTTCTCGCCCACCTTGGGGATGCCGGGGAGGTTGTCCGACGGGTCGCCGCGCAGCGCGGCGAAGTCCGGGTACTGGGCGGGGGTGAGGCCGTACTTCTCCTCGACCTTCTCCGGGGTGAAGCGGGTCAGCTCGGAGACGCCCTTGGTCGGGTAGAGGACCGTGACGTTCTCGGTGATGAGCTGGAAGGAGTCGCGGTCGCCCGTGACGATCAGCACCTCGAACCCGGCGGCCTCCGCCTGGGTGGCGAGCGTGGCGATCACGTCGTCGGCCTCGAAGCCGTCGACGGCGAACCGGTCCGCGCGCATCGCGTCCAGCAGCTCGCCGATCAGCTCGACCTGCCCCTTGAACTCGTCGGGGGTCTTGGAGCGGTTCGCCTTGTACTCGGGGAACTCCTTGGAACGCCAGGTCTTGCGGGACACGTCGAACGCCACCGCGAAGTGCGTGGGCGCCTCGTCGCGCAGCGTGTTCGCCAGCATCGAGGCGAAGCCGTACACGGCGTTCGTCGGCTGCCCCGTCCCGGTCGTGAAATTCTCCGCGGGCAGGGCGAAGAACGCCCGGTACGCCAGGGAGTGCCCGTCCATGAGGAGCAGGCGCGGTCGGTTGTCTGCCGTCTTCTTCGATGCTGTCTCAGCCACATACACGATCCTGCCACGGCCCACCGACATCACGGACCGCACGCGGGCGCCGCACCCCTCTCCTTCCGGTTGTGCCCTTCTCCTTCCGGATGCGCCCCTCAATGACCATGACAGGATCGGACGAGAGGAACCCACGCGCTCGAAGGGGAGCAACCATGGCCACGAAGCCCCCGACCGGAGACCCGGTCCAGGACGCCCCGCAGGTCCAGGAGGCCCAGCACGCCGCCGCCGGGCTGCCCGCCGTCGCCCACTCGCTGCTCATGGCCCAGCAGCAGATGGGACTGGGACGCACCGCGCGGACCCTCCTCAAGGTCAACCAGAAGAACGGCTTCGACTGCCCCGGCTGCGCCTGGCCGGAGGGCGACAAGCGCCACACCGCGGAGTTCTGCGAGAACGGCGCCAAGGCCGTCGCCGAGGAGGCCACGCTGCGCCGGGTCACCCCGGAGTTCTTCGCCGCGCACCCGGTCTCCGACCTCTCCGGCCGCAGCGGGTACTGGCTCGGCCAGCAGGGCCGGATCACGCAGCCGATGTACCTCCCCGAGGGCGAGGACACCTACCGGGCGATCGGCTGGGACGACGCTTTCGCAATCATTGCCGAAGAACTCCGTGCGCTCGGCTCCCCCGACGAGGCCCTCTTCTACACCTCGGGCCGCACCAGCAACGAGGCCGCGTTCCTCCTCCAGCTCTTCGCCCGCGAGTACGGCACGAACAATCTGCCGGACTGCTCCAACATGTGCCACGAGTCGTCCGGCTCGGCGCTCGTGGAGACCATCGGCATAGGCAAGGGCAGTGTCTCCCTGGAGGACCTGCACCAGGCCGATCTGATCATCGTCGCCGGGCAGAACCCCGGCACCAACCACCCGCGCATGCTCTCCGCCCTGGAGAAGGCCAAGCACGCCGGGGCGAAGATCATCTCGGTGAACCCGCTGCCCGAGGCCGGCCTGGAACGCTTCAAGAACCCGCAGACCCCGCAGGGCATGTTCAGGGGCACCGCCCTCACCGACCTCTTCCTCCAGATCCGCCTCGGCGGCGACCAGGCCCTCTTCCGCCTCCTCAACAAGCTGATCCTTGAGACGGAAGGCGCCGTCGACACCGCGTTCGTCGATGAACACACCCACGGATACGAGGAGTTCGCCCGGGCCGCCCGGGAGGCCGACTGGGACGAGACCCTCACCGCCACCGGACTCGACCGCGCCGACATCGAGAAGGCCCTCGGCCTGGTCCTCGCCTCGGAGCGCACCATCGTCTGCTGGGCGATGGGCCTCACCCAGCACAAGCACTCCGTGCCCACCATCCGCGAGGTCGTCAACTTCCTTCTGCTGCGCGGCAACATAGGACGGCCGGGCGCCGGTGTCTGCCCGGTGCGCGGACACTCCAACGTCCAGGGCGACCGCACCATGGGCATCTACGAGCGCCCCGCGCCCGCCTTCCTCGACGCCCTGGACCGGGAGTTCGGCATCACCTCGCCGCGCCACCACGGGTACGACGTGGTCCGCGCCATCCGCGCCCTGCGCGACGGCGACGCCAAGGTCTTCTTCGCGATGGGCGGCAACTTCGTCGCGGCCACCCCCGACACCGACGTCACCGAGGCGGCGATGCGCCGCGCCCGCCTCACCGTTCACGTGTCGACCAAGCTCAACCGCTCGCACGCCGTCACCGGCAGCCGCGCCCTGATCCTGCCGACCCTCGGCCGCACCGACAAGGACGTCCAGGCCGGCGGCAAGCAGTTCGTCACCGTCGAGGACTCCATGAGCATGGTGCACGCCTCCCGCGGCAACCTCACCCCCGCGAGCCCGCACCTGCTCTCCGAACCCGCCATCGTCGCCCGCATGGCACGCGCGGTTCTCGGACCCGGCTCAAAGACCCCCTGGGAGGAGTTCGAGAAGGACTACGGCACGATCCGCGACCGCATCTCCCGCGTGGTGCCCGGCTTCGAGGACTTCAACGCCCGCGTCGCACGCCCCGGCGGATTCACCCTCCCCCACGGCCCGCGCGACGCCCGCCGCTTCCCGACCGCCACCGGCAAGGCCAACTTCACCGCCGCACCCGTGGAGTACCCCGAACTCCCCGAAGGCAGGCTGCTGTTGCAGACCCTGCGCTCCCACGACCAGTACAACACCACGATCTACGGGCTCGACGACCGCTACCGCGGCATCAAGGACGGCCGCCGCGTCGTCCTCGTCAACCCCGACGACGCCCGTGGACTCGGCCTCGCCGACGGCTCGTACACCGACCTCGTCAGCGAATGGAAGGACGGCACCGAACGCCGCGCCCCCGGCTTCCGCGTCGTCCACTACCCGACCGCACGGGGCTGCGCCGCCGCCTACTACCCCGAGACGAACGTCCTGGTGCCGCTCGACTCGACCGCCGACACCAGCAACACCCCCGCCAGCAAGTCGGTCGTGGTGCGCTTCGAGCCGGCCGGCTGACCCGGCGCACAGGGCGGTCCGGCAACCCGGTCCCTCCCGTACGGGTGCCCTCCCGGCTCAGGCCCGGTCCCTCCAGAACGGGTACCCTCCCGGCTCAGACCGGGGCCGCTCCCGTACGTACCCCGTCGCGCACGCTGTCGGCGCGGCGGGGACCCGGCACTCCGGTCCCGACGCCGCCCCCGCTCCCCGTCCGGTCCGCCGCTGCCTCCCGGCGCAGCAGCAGCACCCCCGCCACCGCGACGGCCCCCGCCACCGCGAAGCCGATGGCGGGGGTCGAGCCCGAGGGATGCGTCTCGTACACCAGCGCCGCCGAGAGCACCGCGAGCCCCCGCCCGGCCGGACCTCGGCAGGCCCGTACGGCGACGAACGGCACGCCCCACAGGACGTACCACGGCTGGACCATCGGCGAGAGCACCACCAGTGCCGTCAGCGCCAGGCCCAGCGCCAGTACAGGGTCCAGACGGCCGGTCGCCGAGCGCCACCCGAGGCGTGTGATCAGGGCTCCCGCCGCGGCGAGTCCGAGGAGCTGCACGGCCGACTTCACCGTGCCGCTGTCCGCGCCCGCCGCCAGGTGGGCGAGGGCGCCGAGGCCGGCCCCCAGGTCGCTGGAGAGGGAGAGCCAGGTGTGGATGGCCGCCGCCACGCCCTGCGTGTGCAGCCAGCCGAAGCCGGTGCCGCTCACCGCGGAGACCAGGAGCACCGTCGCGGCGGCGACCAGTCCCGGCCCGAACGCTCCGAGCGCGATCCGTCGCGCGGGCGACCCGGCGGAGGATCTCCCCACCACCACCCCGACGAACAACAGGGCCAGTCCGGCGGGGGACTTGACCATCATCGCCAGTCCGATCAGGACGGCTCCGAGGACCCAGCGGCCGCGCAGCGCGAACACCGTGCCGGCGAGCGCGAGCCCGGCCATCAGGCCGTCGTTGTGGACCCCGCCCACCACGTGGATCAGCAGCAGGGGGTTGAGCGCCGCGAGCCGGAGCGCCCCGCTCTCGTCGGCCCCGTACTCGCGTGCCAGGCGCCGCACGGCCCACACGATCAGCAGCAGCGCGGCCACCGCGACCAGCCTCAGCACCAGGACCGCGGGGACCAGGGTGCCGCCGGTGAGCGCGGCCGCGCCCCGCGCCAGCAGCAGGAAGAAGGGGCCGTACGGGGCGGGGGTGTCGGTCCAGTGCCGGCCGACGCTCGCCGCCGCGTCGCCCGCGAAACCGGCCGGGTCGAGGACCGAGGGGCCCTGGCTGTAGACGTCGTGGCCTTCGAGGACCATCGCCCCCTGCGCGACGTAGCTGTACACGTCCGCGCTGTACAGGGGAGGCGCCAGCAGCAGCGGCGCGGCCCACCAGGCGAGCGTCACCAGCGTGTGCCGTACGGAGGCGCCGGCCCGGCCGTACGCCCACCAGGCGGCGACGAGCGCGGTGAGCCCGGCGTACGCGAGGACGGTCCCGGCGGTGGTCACGGCGGGGCCCCGCTCCGTCCACCAGCCCCAGGGGTCGTGCACCGGCAGCTTCCCGGCGACCCAGCCGCCCGCGCCGACCCCCAGCGAACCGGCCAGTCCCAGCCGACGACATCCCACGACACCCAGTCCCCGCATCCGGCCAACCTACCGAACCGCGGCGAACGGCCGCCCTCCCCCGTACGAACAGCCGGGAACGCCCTGGTCCGGCCACCCCGCCCACCGATGCGGCCCGGTCCGCTCGCCGGGACCGGCCCCGATCCGCCGGGGCCCAGTCCCCGCGACCCCGGCCCCGCGACGCCGACCCCGATCCGCCGGACGCCCGGACTCCGCCTAAGCATCCGCTCAGTGGTCTCTGGTAAGAACGGACCGCACAGCGAAGACACCACCGGACGAACGGAGCCGAACCCATGGGCGACCAGAACGCATCCGCACCCGTGTTCCCGCAGGAGGTCATCGACGAGTACGCCTCGCTCGGCATCGACCTTCCCGCCCTCTTCTCCGCCGGGCACCTCGGCGAGCGAATGGGCGTGCGGATCACCGAGGCGTCGGCGGAACGCGTCGTCGGCACCATGCCGGTCGAGGGCAACACCCAGCCCTACGGCCTCCTGCACGGCGGGGCGTCCGCGGTGCTCGCCGAGACCCTCGGCTCCGTCGGCTCCATGCTCCACGGCGGCGCCGGGAAGCTCGCGGTCGGCGTCGACCTCAACTGCACCCACCACCGGGGGGCCCGCAGCGGGCTGGTGACCGGTGTCGCCACCCCCGTGCACCGCGGACGCTCCACCGCCACGTACGAGATCGTCATCACCGACGACCACGACAAGCGCGTCTGCACCGCCCGCCTCACCTGCCTGCTGCGCGAGGCACCGGCCGCGGGCTGACCTTCCGCGCCCCAGCACCTCCGCTCCCCCACTGCCCGGCCGGGCCCGAACCACCCGGCCGGGCATCTTCATGCGCACTACACGTAACGGAAGTTGACCATGGATTTCAGCCAACTACCCTGACACGACACGGGGTTCAATGCGCCAGTTCACGCCATACCGCGAGGGTGGCGGGACGGCGAACCGTCCGACGTAACACTGCGTAACAGGCACGCAATGAACGCGACCTCCACCCCACCCCTCTTCCGCGCCCCCCGGCCCCCTCCTCCGGCCACCCCGCACGGCCCCGTCCGTCAGCACCAAGATCGCCCCAAGCCCCTTAGCAGAGCTGGGCGTTCTCACCATGCGAGAAGAATCCGCGGAGCCCGAATCAGCCCAGGTCCCGGCGCCACCTCAAGCTTTCCTCAAGTCATAACAAGACAGTCACATAGTTGCCCACACCCGTCCACGATCCCACCGCCTGCGCCTAGAGTCACCGCCAGTCACCGCGCCGCCGGGCGCGACAGCAGCACGCCTTGTACCCAACACGTACGGCTTGGCGGACGACAGGCACCTCAACGGAGGAGGCCGCGCCAGGGAAAGGACTTTTCGTGCGACACCGTTCATTGCTCATACTCACCGCAGTGCTCACCACCGGAGCACTCACCCTCACCGCCTGCGGGTCGCGCGACGACAAGGGCGGCAGCGACGGCGCGAGCGGCAGCGGGGATAGCCAGACCGTCGTCATCGGCCTCGACGCCCCCCTGAGCGGCGACCTCTCCGCCCTCGGCCTCGGCATCAAGAACTCCGCCGACCTCGCCGTCAAGACGGCGAACAAGGAGAAGACGGTCCCGGGCATCACGTTCGAGCTCCAGCCGCTCGACGACCAGGCCCAGCCCTCCGTCGGTGGCCAGAACGCCCAGAAGTTCATCGGCAACAAGGACCTCGTCGGCGTCGTCGGCCCGCTGAACTCCAGCGTCGCCCAGTCGATGCAGAAGCCCTTCGAGGACGCCAGCCTCACCCAGGTCTCGCCCGCCAACACCGGCACCGAGCTGACCCAGGGCGACAACTGGAAGGACGGGGACGCCGCCAAGAAGCGCCCGTTCAAGACGTACTTCCGCACCGCCACCACCGACGCCATCCAGGGCGCCTTCGCCGCGAACTACCTGTTCAAGAACGCGGGCATCAAGGACGTCTACCTGATCGACGACCAGAAGACGTACGGCGCAGGCCTCGCCGCCTCCTTCAAGACGACCTTCACCGGCCTCGGTGGAAAGATCGTCGGCAGCGACCACGTCAACCCCGACGACCGCGACTTCAACTCCGTCGTCACCAAGGTGAAGAGCTCCGGCGCCAAGGCCGTCTACTACGGCGGCGAGTACCCCGCCGGCGCGCCCCTGAGCCAGCAGCTCAAGGACAGCGTCCAGATCCCGCTCATGGGCGGCGACGGCATGTACAGCGCCGACTTCATCAGCCTCAACAAGAAGGCCCAGGGCGACATCGCCACCTCGGTCGGCAAGCCCGTCGAGGAGCTCGACTCCGCCAAGAAGTTCATCGCGGACTACTCGGCCGCCGGCTACAAGGACGCCTACGAGGCGTACGGCGGCGGCACCTACGACGCCACCTGGGCCATCATCGAGGCCGTCAAGATCGTCGCCGCCGAGAACGACGGCAAGCTCCCCGACGACAGCCGCGAGAAGGTCCTCGCCGCCATGGCCAAGGTCCAGTTCGACGGCGTCACCGGCCCCGTCGCCTTCGACCAGTACGGCGACACCACCAACACCATGATGACCGCCTACCAGGTCGACGGCGGCAAGTGGGTCTCCAAGCTCAGCGAGGCCGTCACCAAGTAGGCGTCACCACGCCCCACTTCTGGTCGTCACCAGGCACGGCCAACCGCGCGGGAGCGACACCATTGCTCCCGCGCGGTGTCATATCCGAACCACTCCAACGGAGGCCCTGCGGTGCATGAACTGCCGCAACAGCTGGCCAACGGACTCATCCTCGGCGCGATGTACGGACTCATCGCGATCGGTTACACGATGGTCTACGGAATCATCCAGCTCATCAACTTCGCACACGGCGAAATCTTCATGATCGGAGGCTTCGGGGCACTCACCGTGTACCTCTGGATGCCCTCCGGTTGGAACCTCCTCGCCATCGTCCCCCTCATGATCGTCGGCGGCGTGATCTGCTCCGTCGCCGTCAGCGTCGCCGCCGAACGCTTCGCCTACCGGCCCCTGCGCAACGCCCCCCGCCTCGCCCCGCTCATCACCGCGATCGGCCTCTCCCTCGCCCTCCAGCAGGCCGTCTGGAAGTGGTACCCGGACGGCAAGGCCGACCGCTCCTTCCCCCAGTTCAAGGGAAGCGCCTTCGATCTCCTCGGCGCCCACGTCCAGCGCGGCGACCTCTTCGTCCTCATCGCCGCACCCGTCTGCATGCTCGCCCTCGGCCTCTTCGTCTCCAAGACCCGCGCAGGCCGCGGCATGCAGGCCACCTCGCAGGACCCCGACACCGCCAAGCTCATGGGCATCAACACCGACCGGATCATCGTCATGGCCTTCGCCATCGGTGCCGCGTTCGCCGCCGTCGCCGCCGTCGCCTACGGGCTCAAGAACGGCCAGATCGGCTTCCGCATGGGCTTCCTCATGGGCCTCAAGGCCTTCACCGCCGCCGTACTCGGCGGCATCGGCAACATCTACGGCGCCATGCTCGGCGGCGTCGTCCTCGGCCTCGCCGAAGCACTCGCCACCGGCTACATGAGCGACGTCCCCGGCATGGACCTCTTCGGCGGCGGCGCCTGGAAGGACGTGTGGGCCTTCGTGCTCCTCATCGTCGTCCTGCTGCTGCGGCCACAAGGACTGCTCGGCGAACGCGTCGCGGATCGGGCGTGACAGCGATGACCACACACACCAACCGCGCGCCCCTCAACCTGCCCCCCGCGACCGCCCGCGCCCTCACCACCGCCGGCACGGCCATCGCCCTCGCAGGCACCTTCCTCGCCTGGACCTGGACCGACGAGTTCCCCGGCGACCTCACCGTCACCGGCTACCCCGGCGGCCTCCAGCTCCTCACCCTCGTCGGCTCCCTCGTCACCCTCCTCCTCACCCTCTCCGGATACGGCCTCCGAGGACTCCGCTGGCTCACCCCCGGCGGCACCAACACCTCCGTGCGCTACGCCGCACTCGCCGTCCTCGCCACCACCGGCTACACCGTCGGCGCCATCACCGTCGACCTCGGCGGCGTCGTCAACCTCGAACCCGGAGCCTGGGTCAGCCTCGCCGGTGCGCTCATCGCCACACTCGCCGCCTTCGGCCTCCCCGCCGACCAGGCGCTCGCCGGCGACAACCCCAGCGGCCTCGCCGTCCTCCGCAACAGCCTGACCGCCCCCGCCCCGGCCCGCGCCCGCGAACTCCCCTCCTGGGCCGAAATCCTCATCATCGCCACCTCCTTCGGCCTCGCCCTCTACCTCTTCTCGTTCATCATCGACACCGAGTACACCGAGCTCTTCATCGGCTCGCTGCTCACCTTCGCCTTCGGCTTCACCGCCCTGCACCGCGCCGGCCTCATCGGCCGCCTCACCGCGCTGACGGTCAAACACCGCAACGTCACCCTCACCGCCGCACTCCTCGCCGCCTTCTGCTTCCCCTTCACGCAGTCCACCGGGGAATTCACGCTCATCGGCACGAACATCCTCATCTTCGCGGCCGTCGCCCTGGGCCTCAACGTCGTCGTCGGCCTCGCGGGCCTTCTCGACCTCGGATACGTCGCCTTCCTCGGCGTCGGCGCCTACACCTCCGCTCTCGTCTCCGGCGCGTCCGCCTCCGCGATCGGCATCCACTTCCCGTTCTGGGCAGCGGCCCTCACCGGAGCAGGCGTCTCCCTGATCTTCGGCGTCTTCATCGGCGCCCCCACCCTGCGGCTGCGCGGCGACTACCTCGCCATCGTCACCCTCGGCTTCGGAGAGATCTTCCGCGTCACCGTCAACAACCTCAACGGCAACAGCGGACCCGACCTCACCAACGGCTCCCAGGGCATCCCCTCCATCCCCGACCTCGACCTCTTCGGGTTCGCCTTCGGGGAGAGCCACGACATCGGCCCCTTCAGCCTCAGCAGGTCCGCCAACTACTTCCTGCTGATGCTCCTCGTCACCGCCGTCGTCATCCTCGTCTTCCGCCGCTCCGGCGACTCCCGCATCGGCCGCGCCTGGGTCGCCATCCGCGAGGACGAGACCGCCGCCACCGCCATGGGCATCAACGCCTTCAGGCTCAAGCTGCTCGCCTTCGCCCTCGGCGCCACCCTCGCCGGCCTCGCCGGGACCGTCCAGGCCCACGTCAACTACACCGTGACGCCCGAGCAGTACCAGTTCGCCGGCGCCGTACCCCCGAACTCCGCCTTCCTCCTCGCCGCCGTCATCCTCGGCGGCATGGGCACCCTCAGCGGACCCTTCGTCGGCGCCGCGCTCCTCTACCTCATCCCGGCCAAGCTCCAGTTCATGCAGGACTACCAGCTCCTCCTCTTCGGCATCGCACTCATCCTGCTGATGCGCTTCCGCCCCGAAGGCCTCATCGCCGACCGCAGGAAGCAACTCGAATTCCACGAGTCCGACGCCGACACCGCGAGCACCCTGAACGACCAGCCCGACGTACCCGAACCACGGCAGTCCGAGGACACCGGCGCCGGCATCGCCAAAGCGGGGGCGTGACCACCATGACCACCACCACGAACACCACCGAAGACTCCGCGACCCCCACCACCCGCACCACCGTCCTCGACGCCACCGGCGTGACCATGCGCTTCGGCGGCCTCACCGCCGTACGCGACGTCTCCCTCACCGTCGACAGCGGCGAGATCGTCGGCCTCATCGGCCCCAACGGCGCCGGAAAAACCACCTTCTTCAACTGCCTCACCGGCCTCTACGTCCCCACCGAGGGCAAGGTCAGCTACAAGGGCACCGTCCTGCCGCCCAAACCCCACCTCGTCACCCAGGCAGGCATCGCCCGCACCTTCCAGAACATCCGGCTCTTCGCCAACATGACCGTCCTGGAAAACGTCCTCGTCGGCCGCCACACCCGCACCGACGACGGACTCTGGTCCGCCCTGCTGCGCCTCCCCAGCCACACCCGCGCCGAGAAGGCCAGCCGCGAACGCTCCATGGAACTCCTGGAGTTCATCGGCCTCGCCCACAAGGCCGACCACCTCGCACGCAACCTCCCCTACGGGGAACAGCGCAAGCTGGAAATCGCGCGCGCCCTCGCCAGCGACCCCGGACTCCTCCTCCTCGACGAGCCCACCGCCGGCATGAACCCGCAGGAAACCCGCGTCACCGAAGAGCTCATCTTCGCCATCCGCGACCAGGGCATCGCCGTACTCGTCATCGAGCACGACATGCGCTTCATCTTCAACCTCTGCGACCGCGTCGCCTGCCTCGTCCAGGGCGAGAAACTCGTCGAAGGCACCCCCAGCACCGTCCAGGGCGACGAACGCGTCATCGCCGCCTACCTCGGCACCCCCTTCGAAGGAGCCCCCGGCGCCGACGAGGTCGCCGAGGTCGAGGCCGCCGAAGCCGGAGCCGGCCACAACACCCCCGCGGACAGCACGACCGGCCACAACACCCCCGCGGACAGCACGACCGCCGACAGCACGACCGCAGCCACGACCACGGCGGGCGCAGCCGCGGAGAGCACCACCGCCGAGGAGGAAACCTCATGACCGCGCTCCTGGAAGTCGAGGACCTCCGCGTCGCCTACGGCAAGATCGAGGCCGTCAAAGGCATCTCCTTCAGCGTCGAAGCCGGCCAGGTCGTCACCCTCATCGGCACCAACGGCGCCGGAAAGACCACGACGCTGCGCACCCTCTCCGGGCTCATCAAGCCGGCCGGCGGGCGCATCCTCTTCGACGGGAAACCCCTCACCGACGTCCCCGCCCACAAGATCGTCGCCCTCGGCCTCGCCCACTCCCCCGAGGGACGCCACATCTTCCCCCGGCTGACGATCGCCGAGAACCTCCTCCTCGGCGCCTACCTGCGCAGCGACAAGGCGGGCATCGAACAGGACGTCCAGCGCGCCTACGACCTCTTCCCCATCCTCGGGGAGCGCCGCAGGCAGTCCGCCGGAACCCTCTCGGGCGGCGAGCAGCAGATGCTCGCCATGGGACGCGCCCTGATGTCCCGGCCCAAGCTCCTCATGCTCGACGAGCCCTCCATGGGACTCTCCCCGATCATGATGCAGAAGATCATGGAGACCATCGTCGAACTCCGGGCCTCCGGTACGACGATCCTCCTGGTCGAGCAGAACGCCCAGGCGGCCCTCTCCCTCGCGGACCAGGGCCATGTCATGGAGATCGGCAGGATCGTCCTCTCCGGCACCGGAGCCGACCTCCTGCACGACGAGTCGGTCCGCAAGGCCTACCTCGGCGAGGACTGACCCCCGCGCACGTACGCGCATCCACGCCACAGGGCCCACACCCCGAGCGATCGGAGTGCGGGCCCTGTGGCGTACCGAAGCGCACGGAAAGCGTGCGCGCAGAGGCGTACGGAACGGAGAAGGACGAGCCGCTACTCGGCGGCCTTCTTCTTCTCCTCGGCGTCCGCGATCAGCGCCTCGGCCAGCTGCTGCATGGACAGCCGCCGGTCCATCGACGTCTTCTGGATCCAGCGGAACGCGGCCGGCTCGGAGAGGCCGTAGTCGGTCTGCAGGATGCTCTTCGCCCGGTCGACCAGCTTCCGCGTCTCCAGCCGCTGCGCCAGGTCCGCGACCTCGTTCTCCAGCGCCCGCAGCTCGGCGAAGCGGGACACCGCCATCTCGATCGCGGGGACGACGTCGCTCTTGCTGAACGGCTTCACCAGGTACGCCATCGCCCCGGCGTCGCGGGCACGCTCCACCAGGTCGCGCTGGGAGAACGCGGTGAGCATGAGGACGGGGGCGATGGACTCCTCGGAGATCTTCTCGGCCGCGGAGATCCCGTCGAGCACCGGCATCTTGACGTCGAGGATGACCAGGTCGGGCTTGTGCTCGCGGGCCAGCTCGACGGCCTGCTGGCCGTCTCCGGCCTCTCCGACGACCGCGTACCCCTCTTCCTCCAGCATTTCCTTGAGGTCCAGGCGGATGAGCGCTTCGTCCTCGGCGATGACGACGCGGGTCGTCAGCGGCGGAACGTGCGACTTGTCGTCGTCGACGGCGTCTGCGGGCTCGGGCGACTCGGGCGTGGTCACGGGGGCTCCTCGTTAAGGACAGGGGTACTGCTCCCAAGAGCCTACCTAGCAGCGCGCGAGGGCGGTTACCCGGTACACTCCTCGGCAGTAACCCTGGCCGGGTTGGTGGAATGGCATACACGGATGTCTCAAACACATCTGCCCGAAAGGGCTTGCGGGTTCGAATCCCGCACTCGGCACGCGGATGTGCAAGCGGATGTTCACCTTCTCGTGAACATCCGCTTTTTCATGTCCGGCGGCAGCCACCGCGACTGATCGTGGTGGGATGAATGTCCACAGTTCGGAGATCCGGCACGCCGCGCTGACCCTGCTACGGGGTGGCGCCAGGAACGCCGACGTCGCCAGGAAGCTCGGCGTACCCGCGGGCACCATCAGCTACTGGAAGCACACGGACCGCGCCCGACGGGGTGAGTGCCCGGGACGGCACGCACCGAGGTGTCATCGGTGCGACGGCACACCGCTCGACACCGTCGCGTACACCTATCTCCTGGGCCTGTATCTGGGCGACGGGCACATCAGCCAGGCCCCCTCGCACCGCGTGACCAGCCTCATCGTCACCCTCGACGACGCGTGGCCGGGTCTGCAGGATGCGGCCGAGGCCGCGATGCGCAGGGTGTTTCCCGAGAACACCACCTGCCGGGTCCGGAAGACCGGGTGCCACAACATCAAGGTCTACTCCAAGCACCTGCCCTGCCTCTTCCCCCAGCACGGCCCCGGCAAGAAGCACGAGCGCCGTATCGCCCTCGCTCCCTGGCAGCGGGAGATCGTCGCCGCGCACCCCTGGGAGCTGGTGCGCGGGCTGGTCCACTCGGACGGTTGCCGCATCACGAACTGGACCACCCGGACGGTCGGCGGGGCGGTGAAGCGGTACGAATACCCGCGGTACTGGTTCACCAACGTCTCGGACGACATCCGGCGGCTCTACACGGACACGCTGGACGTGCTCGGAGTGGAGTGGAAGCACTGCACGCGGTCGGGGCGGCGGTACAACGTCTCCGTCGCCCGACGGGCGTCCGTCGCGCTCATGGACGCGCACGTCGGGCCGAAATACTGAGAGCGGGCTACTTCGGGCTGTCGTCCTCGCCCACGTGGTGCACGCGGACCAGGTTGGTGGAGCCCGCGACGCCGGGCGGGGAGCCGGCGGTGATGACGATGACGTCGCCCTTGGAGCAGCGGCCGATGCGCAGGAGTTCCTCGTCGACCTGGGCGACCATGGCGTCGGTGGATTCGACGTGCGGGCCGAGGAAGGTTTCGACGCCCCAGGTGAGGTTGAGCTGGGCGTGGGTGGCGGCGTCGGGGGTGAAGGCGAGGAGGGGGATGGGTGAGCGGTAGCGGGAGAGCCGTTTGGCGGTGTCGCCGCTCTGGGTGAAGGCGACGAGGAATTTCGCGCCGAGGAAGTCGCCCATTTCGGCGGCGGCGCGTGCGACGGCGCCGCCCTGGGTGCGGGGCTTGTTCCGGTCGGTGAGGGGTGGCAGTCCCTTGGCGAGGATGTCTTCTTCGGCGGCTTCGACGATGCGGGACATGGTGCGCACGGTTTCGATGGGGTATTTGCCGACGCTGGTCTCGCCGGAGAGCATCACCGCGTCGGTGCCGTCGATGATCGCGTTGGCGACGTCGGAGGCTTCGGCGCGGGTGGGGCGGGAGTTGTCGATCATCGAGTCGAGCATCTGGGTGGCGACGATGACGGGTTTGGCGTTGCGTTTGGCGAGTTTGACGGCGCGCTTCTGGACGATCGGGACCTGTTCCAGGGGCATTTCGACGCCGAGGTCGCCGCGGGCGACCATGATGCCGTCGAAGGCGGCGACGATGCCGTCGATGTTCTCGACGGCCTGGGGTTTCTCGACCTTGGCGATGACGGGGAGGCGGCGGCCTTCCTCGGTCATGACGCGGTGGACGTCGTCGATGTCCTTTCCGCTGCGTACGAAGGAGAGGGCGATGACGTCGGCGCCGATGCGCAGGGCCCAGCGGAGGTCGTCGATGTCCTTCTCGGAGAGGGCGGGGACGGAGACGGCGACGCCGGGGAGGTTGAGGCCCTTGTGGTCGGAGACGACGCCGCCTTCGAGGACGGTGGTGCGGACGTGGGGGCCGTCGACGGCGGTCACCTGGAGTGCGACGCGGCCGTCGTCGACGAGGATGCGTTCGCCGGGGGTGACGTCGGCGGCGAGGCCGTCGTAGGTGGTGCCGCAGATGTTCTTGTCGCCGTCGGCGAGGGGCTCGACGGTGATGGTGAAGGTGTCTCCGCGTTCGAGGAGTACGGGGCCTTCGCCGAAGTGTCCGAGGCGGATCTTCGGGCCTTGGAGGTCGGCGAGGACGCCGACGCTGCGGCCGGTCTCCTCGGAGGCTTTGCGGACGTGGTGGTACCGCTGTTCGTGCTCGGCGTAACTGCCGTGGCTGAGGTTGAAGCGGGCGACGTCCATTCCCGCTTCGACCAGGGCTTTGATCTGGTCGTACGAGTCGGTCGCGGGTCCCAGGGTGCAGACGATTTTCGCTCGGCGCATGGTTCGAGCCTAGACCTTACCTACGGGTAGGTAATTGGCTCGGCATGACTGTCCAACGTCCTTTCGGTTAAGGGATGTTGACAAGTGTCGAATTGGGCACGGGGTCGCTCCGACGAGCGTTTTCCGGTGTGCGGAGTACTGCTCCGGAGGTGGTCCCGGCTCTTCGGGTGGACTTCGGGGTGTCCAGGAGAGCTGATAATCGACCGGATGTTCCGTCAGGGACAGATGTTCGTGCGCAGACAGTCACCAGATCGAAATGTGAACAGGGTGTTCTGTATGCGCCGAGTGCGTCAGAATCTACGCGCGTCATGAACGCGGAACGACCCGGCTGGGCGCCGGTCGCACGCGTCGTCCGAGTGAACGAGGAGTCAAGAAAGATGCCGTTGAACCGCAGGACGTTTCTGGGCCGTTCGGCAGCCGCAGGTGCGGGTGTCGCTCTGGCGGGCGGACTTGTCGCGGGAGAGGCCCAGGCCGCGCCTTCGGGCCACGCTCAGGGTCACGGGCACGGCGAGAGCCACGAGAAGCGGTACTCGTTCACCGTCATGGGCACGACGGACATGCACGGCAATGTCTTCAACTGGGACTACTTCACGGACAAGGAGTACGACGACGCCGCGCACAACGACGTCGGTCTGGCGAAGATCTCGACGATGGTGGACCAGATCCGCAAGGAGCGGGGGCGTGGCAACACGCTGCTGATCGACGCCGGTGACACCATCCAGGGCACCCAGCTTTCGTACTACTACGCGAAGATCGACCCGATCACCGCCAAGCGCGGCCCGGTGCACCCGATGGCGCAGGCGATGAACGCGATCGGTTATGACGCGGCGGCGCTCGGAAATCACGAGTTCAATTACGGCATTCCCGTGCTGCGGAAGTTCGAGGAGCAGTGCGACTTCCCGCTGCTCGGCGCGAACGCGCTGGACGCGAAGACGCTGAAGCCGGCGTTCGCCCCGTACGTGATCAAGAAGGTGCGGACGCCGCACGGCAAGGACGTGCGGGTGGCGGTGCTGGGTCTGACCAACCCGGGCATCGCGATCTGGGACAAGGCGAACGTGAGCGGGAAGATGGTGTTCCCGGGTCTTGAGGAGCAGGCCGCCCACTGGGTGCCGAAGCTCCGCTCGATGGGCGCGGACGTCGTGATCGTCTCGGCGCACTCGGGTACGTCGGGCACGTCGTCGTACGGCGACCAGCTCCCGTACGTGGAGAACGCGGCCGGTCTGGTGGCGGAGCAGGTGCCGGGGATCGACGCGATCCTGGTGGGTCACGCGCACTCGGACATTCCCGAGTACTTCGTGACGAACAAGCAGACGGGCAAGCAGGTCGTGCTCTCGGAGCCGGCGAAGTGGGGTCAGCGTCTGACGCTGTTCGACTTCGACCTGGTGTGGGAGAAGGGCCGCTGGACGGTGGAGAAGGTCGGCGCCCAGGTGCTGAACTCCAACACGGCCGCCGAGGACAAGAAGATCACGCGGCTCCTGAAGGACGAGCACGCGAAGGTGGTGGCCTATGTGAACCAGGTCATCGGTACGTCGGTGTCGGCGATGTCCACGGTGAGCGCGCCGTGGAAGGACGAGCCGATCATCGACCTGATCAACCAGGTCCAGGCGGAGACGGTGAAGGCGGCGCTGGCGGGCGGGGAGTTCGCGTCGCTGCCGGTGCTGTCGCAGGCGTCGTGCTTCTCGCGTACGGCCTCGATCCCGGCGGGCGACGTCACGATCAAGGACGCGGCGGGTCTGTACCCGTTCGAGAACACGCTGGAGGCTCGGGTCATCACGGGCGCCCAGGTGAAGGACTACCTGGAGTTCTCGGCCCAGTACTACGTGCAGACGGCGGCGGGTGCCGCGGTGGACACGTCGAAGCTGACGAACGCGGGCGGCACGCCGGACTACAACTACGACGCGCTGTCGGGCGTGACGTACGACATCGACATCGCGAAGCCGGTGGGTTCGCGGATCGTCGGGCTGTCGTTCGAGGGTGCGGCGATCGACCCGGCCGCGAAGTTCGTGCTGGCGGTGAACAACTACCGGGCCAGCGGTGGCGGCAACTTCCCGCACGTTCCGGCCGCGCAGCAGGTGTGGGCGAACTCGGACGAGATCCGGAACACGATCATCGCCTGGGTGACGGCGAAGGGCGAGATCGACCCGGCGGAGTTCGCCACGGTCGGCTGGCGTCTGACGCGGGACGGCGTGCCGGTTTTCTAGGCGCTGTCCGTACGTAGGACTGTCACCACGTAGGACTGTCCGCGCATAGGACTGTCCGTTCGCAGGACTGTCCGTACGTCGTACGAGATGTGTGGGGCGGTCGCTCCGGCTTTCGGGTCGGGGTGGCCGCCCTTTCGTGTGCCCTGACGCGGGTCGTCGGTGTGCTCCGGCGCGGGTCAGGTGTCCTGGCGTACGGGGGCGCGGGGGGTGTGCTGCGGGGGGACGGCGGGGTGGGGGGTGAGGCCGAAGGTGGTGAAGGCGGTGCGGTCGGGGAGCGGGTAGGGGGTGGTGCCGGTGAGGTGGTTGAGGATGGTGGCGCTGCGGTGGGCGGCGAGGCCGAGGTCGGGGGCGCCGACTCCGTGGGTGTGGCGTTCGGCGTTCTGGACGTAGATGTTGCCGGTGATGGCGGGGTCGAGTTCGAGGCGGTGGTGGAGGTCGACCCGGGGGCGGCCGGCGGCGTCGCGGCGGATGTGGGGGGCGAGGGCGCCGAGGAGGGTGTCGAGGGGGCGTTCGCGGTAGCCGGTGGCGAGGACGACGGCGTCGGTGGTGTGGCGGGTGCGGGTGCCCTGCTCGATGTGTTCGAGGTGGAGTTCGACGCGCTTGTCGGCGAGGCGTCCTGCGGTGCGTACGGCGACGCCGGGGGTGAGGGTGGCGTCGGGCCAGCCGCCGTGGAGGGTGCGGCGGTAGAGCTCGTCGTGGATGGCGGCGATGGTGTCGGTGTCGATGCCCTTGTGGAGCTGCCACTGCCGGGTGACGAGGCCGTCGCGGGTCTGTTCGGGGAGTCCGTGGAAGTAGCGGGTGTAGTCGGGGGTGAAGTGTTCGAGGCCGAGTTTGGAGTATTCCATCGGGGCGAACGCGGGGGTGCGGGCGAGCCAGTGGAGTTTTTCGTGGCCGTGGGGGCGGGCGCGCAGCAGGTCGAGGAAGATCTCGGCGCCGGACTGTCCTGAGCCGATGACGGTGACGTGTCCGGCTCCGAGGAGTTCCTCGCGGTGGTCGAGGTAGGCGCTGGAGTGGATGACGGGGGCGTCGTCGGATGCGGCGAGGGGTTCGAGGGGTGCGGGGACGTGGGGTGCGGTGCCGACGCCGAGGGCGAGGTGGCGGGTGTGGGCGCGGCCGAGGGCTTCGGTCTCTCCGTCGGGGTCGAGTTGGGTGAAGTCGACTTCGAAGAGGGCGCGTTCGGGGTTCCAGCGGATGGCGTCGACGTGGTGGCCGAAGTGGAGTCCGGGGAGTTGGTGGGTGACCCAGCGGCAGTAGGCGTCGTATTCGGCGCGTTGGATGTGGAAGCGCTCGGCGAAGTAGAAGGGGTAGAGGCGGTCGCGGGTGCGGAGGTAGTTGAGGAAGGTCCAGGGGCTGGTGGGGTCGGCGAGGGTGACGAGGTCGGCGAGGAAGGGGACTTGGAGGGTGGCGCCTTCGATGAGGAGGCCGGGGTGCCAGTGGAAGTCGGGGCGTTGGTCGTAGAAGGCGGTTGTGAGTGGGGTGGGGTGGAGGTTGTGGGCGAGGGCGGCGAGGGAGAGGTTGAAGGGGCCGATGCCGATGCCGATGAGGTCGTGGGGCCGGCCGGTGGCGGGGGTGGTGCGGTCGGTCATCGGTGGGTGCAGCCTTCCGTGAGGTGGGCGCTGAGGCGGGTGACGTGGGCGAGGAGGGTGGTGAGGTCGGCGGGGGTGGTGCGGGGGTTGAGGAGGGTGGCTTTGAGCCAGAGCCGGTCGTCGGCGTGGGCGCGGCCGAGGACGGCGTGGCCCTGGTCGAGAAGGGCGCGGCGGAGGGTGGCGACGGTGCGGTCGTCGGCGTCGGTGGGGCGGAAGAGGACGGTGCTGATGGTGGGGGGTGCGTGGAGTTCGAGGCCGGGGGTGCGGGTGATGAGGCCGGCGAGGTGGTGGGCGGCGGCGAGGGTGCGGTCGATGAGGTCGGCGAGGCCGTCGCGGCCGAGGGCTTGGAGGGTGACGGCGATTTTGAGGGCGTCGGCCCGTCGGGTGGTGCGCAGGGAGCGGCCGAGGGTGTCGGGGATGCCGGCTTCGGTGTCGTCGTCGGCGTTGAGGTAGGGGGCGAGGTGGTGGAGGGGTGAGAGGTGGTGGTGGTCGGGGACGGCGAGTATGCCGGCGGGGGCGGGCTGCCAGCCGAGTTTGTGGAGGTCGAGGGTGACGCTGTGGGCGCGGTGGAGGCCGTGGACCTTGGCGCGGTGGGTGGGGCTGAGGAGGAGGGTTCCGCCGTAGGCGGCGTCGATGTGGAGTTCGGCGCCGTGGGTGTCGCAGAGGTCGGCGATGTCGGTGAGGGGGTCGATGGCGCCGCTGTCGGTGGTGCCGGCGGTGGCGGTGACGAGGTGGGGGCCGGGGGTGGTGGTGAGGGCGTGGTGGAGGGCGGTGAGGTCCATGGTGCCGGTGGGGGCGGGGACGACGTGGGGTGCGGGGAGGCCGAGGAGCCAGGCGGCGCGGGTGATGCTGTGGTGGGCGTTGGTGGCGTGGATGGTCTGGACGGGGCCGTGGCGTTCGCGGGCGAGGAGGAGGGCGAGTTGGTTGGCTTCGGTGCCGCCGGTGGTGATGACGGCGTCGGGGTGGGGGTGGTGGGGGTAGATCTCGCGGGCGAGGGTGTCGGTGAGTTCGGCTTCGAGGGTGGTGGCGGCGGGTGCCTGGTCCCAGGAGTCCATGGAGGGGTTGAGGGCGGAGGCGGCGAGGTCGGCGGCTGTGGCGAGGGCGAGGGGCGGGGTGTGGAGGTGAGCGGCGCAGTGGGGGTGTGCGGGGTCGGCCGCGCCTTCGGCGAGGGCGGTGACGAGGGTGCGCAGTGCGTGGTGGGCGCCGGTGCCTTCGTCGGGGAGGAGTGTGCCGATGGCGTGGCGGGTGCGGGCGGTGGTGGCGGTGGGGCCGCCGGCGGGGAGGGGGCCGGCGCGGCGGGTGGCGCCTTCGTGGAGGGCGGCGAGGACGGTGTCGAGGAGGGGGCGGAGGTGGTCGGGGCCCGTGGTGCCGCCGGCGAGGGGTGGGGTGGAGGACATGGGTGTGGGCTGCCCCTTCGTTGGTGTGGTGGCGGTGGACATGCGGGCGTCTCTTTGTTCGGGTTGTGGTTGGGCCGCCCGGTCCAACGATGCCGACCTTAAAGGGGTATGGGCGTGTGTCGCGGCGCACGCGTACGTATTCCCCATCCCTGTACGAGAGTTCGAGCCGATCGGGTACGTACCGAGGGGTGGCGGAGGTACGCACGGCGTGCACTCTCACCACCAACTGTCCATGCCAATACGGTGGTTCACGAGCGCATCCGGACATGAAGGCGCCCGGCACCTCCCGGGTGGAGGGGTGCCGGGCGCGGGTGGTGCGGAAGGTCAGTGGGCGTCGCGTACGGCCAGGGCGCGGCGCAGGTCGTCGAGTTCGTCGATGAGCTTGCGCCGGAGGGCGGGGGTGAGGGTCGTGTCCTCCAGGGCGCGGTGGCCGAGCGCGAGGGCGTCGGCGTCCACGTCGTACACGGGGAACGCGGATCGGCCGGCGGCGGTGGCGATGGCGGGGCCCCGGCGGGCGGCGAGGGCGGCGGCGTCGGGGTAGTAGCGGGCGACGTAGTCGCGGGTGAGGTCGGTCTGTTCGGGCTGCCAGAAGCCTTGGGCGGTGGCGGTGAAGAGGTAGTTGGACAGGGTGTCGTCGTGGAACAGGGACTGCCAGGCGGCGGCCTTGGCACCGGGGTCGGGCAGGGCGGCGCGGCAGCGGGCGGCGCCTTCCTGGCCTGCGGCGCTGGGGTCCTGGGCGAGTTCGGCGGCGATGGCGGTCTCGTCGGTGGCGCCGAGGACGGCGAGGCGGGTGAGGACGCGCCAGCGCAGTTCGGGGTCGAGTTCGGGGCCGCCGGGTGCGGTGCCGTCGGCGAGCCACTGCTGGAGGGTGTCGGGCTGGGTGGCGGCGTCGACGAGGTGGCGTACGGCGACGAGGCGCAGTCCGGGGTTGCTGCCGTCCTCGGTGCGGCGGACGAGGTCGCGGCAGAGGTCGGTGAGGGTGGCGAGGGCGGCGGGGCGCTCTTCGGGGGTGAGGTAGCGGTCGGTGAGGAGGGCGGCGAAGCCGAGGACGCCCTGGACGAGGGCGAGGTCGGTCTCGTGCGGGAGGTGGGTGCGGGCGAGGGTGAGGTGGGCGGTGGGGTGGAGGTCGCCGTCGCGGACCATGTCGCGGGCGGTGTTCCAGATGACGGCGCGGGTGAGGGGGTCGGGGATGCCGGAGAGGCCGTGCTCGACGGCTGTCCAGGAGTCGGGGTCGAGCCGGACCTTGGCGTAGGTGAGGTCCTGGTCGTTGGGGACGACGAGGACGGGGCGCCGGCCGGGGAGGGTGAGGGGTTCGCCGGTGCCGGGGACGTCGACTTCGAGGCGGTCGCGCAGGACGAGGCGGTCGGGGCCGGTGCCGAGTTCGTGGTCGTAGAGGCCGACGGCGATGCGGTGGGGGCGGCTGCCGAGGTGGTCGACGGCGAGGGTCCACTCGTTGCCGCGGTCGTCGACGCGGGCGGTGAGGGTGTCGGGGCCGGTGGTGCGCAGCCAGGTGTCGGCCCAGCCGTGGACGTCGCGGTCGGTGGCGGAGGCGAGGTTGTCGATGAAGTCGGCGAGGCCGGCGTTGGCGAACTTGTGGCGGGCGAAGTGGGCGTTGATGCCGGCGAGGAAGTCCTTCTCGCCGATCCAGGTGACGAGTTGGCGGAGTGCGGAGGCGCCCTTGGCGTAGGAGATGCCGTCGAAGTTGACGAGCGCGGAGGCGGTGTCGGGGACGGCGGCGGGGTCGGGGGCGACGGGGTGGGTGGAGGGGCGCTGGTCGGCGTCGTATCCCCAGCCCTTGCGGGCGACGCCGAAGTCGACCCAGGTGTCGGTGAAGCGGGTGGCTTCGGCGATGGTCTGGTAGCCCATGTATTCGGCGAAGGACTCGTTGAGCCAGATGTCGTCCCACCAGCTGAGGGTGACGAGGTCGCCGAACCACATGTGGGCCATCTCGTGGGAGATGACCATGGCGCGGGTCTGGCGTTCGGTGTCGGTGACGGCGGAGCGGTAGACGAACTCGTCGCGGAAGGTGACGAGTCCGGGGTTCTCCATGGCGCCGGCGTTGAACTCGGGGACGAAGGCCTGGTCGTAGGAGTCGAACGGGTAGGGCTCGTCGAACTTCTCGTGGTAGCGGTCGAAGCAGGCGCGGGTGATGTCGAGGATCTCGTCGGCGTCGGCGTCGAGGTAGGGGGCGAGGGAGCGGCGGCAGTGGATGCCGAAGGGGATGCCGGCGTGCTCGGTGGTCACGGAGTGCCAGGGGCCCGCGGCGACGGCGACGAGGTAGGTGGAGATGAGGGGGGTGGGGGCGATGGTCCAACGGCCGTCGCCGGTGGGGGTGGAGATGCCGTTGCCGAGGACGTTCCAGCCGTCGGGGGCGGTGACGGTGATCTCGAAGACGGACTTGAGGTCGGGCTGGTCGAAGGCGGGGAAGACGCGCTGCACGTCGTCGAGGAAGAGCTGGGTGTAGACGTAGCTCTCGCCGTCGGTGGGGTCGGTGAAGCGGTGCATGCCCTCGCCGGTGCGCGAATAGCGCATGGTGGCTTCGGCGCGGAGCTCGTGGGGGCCGGCCGTCAGCCCGGTGAGGGGGTAGCGGTCGTCGGCGAGGAGGGCCGGGTCGAGGGGGTGTCCGTCGAGGCTGAGCGCGTGCAGCTCTGCGGGCTTGAGCTCGATGAACGTGTCGCCGGCGGTGCGTGCGGTGAACCGGATGGCGGTGCTGGACCCGAAGGTCTCGTCGCCGGTGGTGAGGTCGAGGTCGACCGTGTATCGCTGGACGTCGATGGTGCGGGCTCGGGTCTGCGCTTCGTCGCGCGTCAGTACGGACATTTCTCCATGCTGCCGTACGGCTCCGAGGGCGTGCGACGGGGTTCTCCCGGGGCGGGTGTACGGGCGGTCCGCGCGTACACCCGCCCGGCGGGATCCCCGGGTCTTCGGGGCGGGTCACGCCTCCTGCGGGTCGCCGCCCCCGGTCGCCCGGTCGCCGCCGGTCGCCTCCTCCGCGATCCGTTCGTGGTGGCGGATCACCTCGGCGACGATGAAGTTGAGGAGCTTTTGGACCCCCTCCCCCGCCCCCAGGTGACAGCTCCGGCGAGGGCATCTGAGCTGGCAAAAGTCCGGCGCTCGGCAGCCTTGCCCCCATACCCGTGCACTTTGGCTACACCTTGAGATCACTCTGACTACACCCTCGGCACCACGGGTGGGCTACTAAATCTCCACTAAATGATCATGGAGAAAGGGCAGGTCAGGGCATACTCAGCAGGCAGAGAAGCGGCCCGCCCCTGTTGAGGGGCGGGCCGCTTCTCTGCGTTCTACGCGCCGGCCGCCGCCGGGGGCTCCTCGCGCAGCCACTCCTGCAGGCGCGGGGATGTCCGCTTCCACGCGTCCATCGCAGCCTGGAGTTCTTCGGGCGAGGAGTCGACCTGCCCCTTCAGTACGACCACCGCCTGCACGCCGCCAGGGAGAACGACGACTGCAGTGTCGAGGACTGCGCCGGGCGCGTTGAGGTCCGACACGATCCGCAGGGGCAACTGCCCTTCGATTGCCGGGACTGGCGCCGCCGGGGCGCGCTTCACCTCGCCGACCGACTCCCGTACAGAAATGGACTCGACGGTCCCGGGCTGCGGCGGCTCACCTCCCGCAAGCACGTTCTCCACGGCGCCCCGCGGCCAGCCAAGGGCGGCTGCATACGACCGCATGGTTGCGCTCACCCGGGCGCGAGGGATGCCACGCTCGATGCCCTGCACCGTCGAGTAGCCCACGTTGAGCCGGGACGCAGCCTCGCGCTGCGTCCACCCTGCGGCCTCGCGGGCCCTCTGTAGCGCCTGCCCGAGCGCATGCCAGTCCATGGGCACACATCATGCCGCATTGAGTGCAACCACGGGAAGCGCAGATCCCGCCCATGACCTGCGCATCTGCGCCACATCTGCGCCTTTTGGGTTGCATTTTGCGCCGTGCATATGCCAGTGCGCCCCCCATCGACACCTCGAAATGAGGCATAGGGGTCCTCAAGATGCTTGCGCGCGTAGTCAAAGTGCGCTTCAATTTGAGGTGTGAGACCGAACGGGCAGGCAATACGGGCCATCCGTGAAGCGCGGCGACTGAGCCTTCGCGTCATGCAGCAGCGGACGGGCCTGGACAGGGGCTACCTCTCCCGCATGGAGAGAAACCTCATCCGGAATCCGGCCGACGCGCCCGTCCTGACGATCGCCACCGCCCTCGACGTCACACCCGACGCCATCACCCACGAGGAGTTGCCGTGACCGCCAAGGCGCCCACGCAGATCAGGAAGAAGAGGCCGACGCCGCTGCCGCCGCGTACCGCCGAGGAGCTGGAGCTCCGGCGCTGGACCCCCGAGGAGGTGGTCGAGCTGCAGCTCCTGCCGTACCGGAGCGTGCGCGTGCTGAAGAGCAAGTGCTACCGCCGCGAAGTCCACTGCCACCTCGACGGCGGCCGGATCACCTTTACCGCCGACGACCTTCGCCGCGAGAACGACCGCACCGCCGTCGTCCCCTTCGCCGCCTGACGGCGGCAAATGAGGCCGCCCCGCAACTCGCCAGTCCGGGACGACCTCGGATCCACCCACACCAACCTCCAGAAGGAGAAGGGCAGATCATGTCTGCATCATCTCAGACCCCGAATGAACCCACGAGCCCCACGCTCGGCTCGCAGACCGGCCCGATCGGGCTCCTCGCGTACCTCCACGCCACGATGCCGGGCCTGCCGGCCGTGACGGTCCACCTGTTCGCGCACGCTCGCGACGAGCTGTCGATCAGCATTCAGGGCAACCTCAACAGCTTCACCGCCTGGCGGTCCGCCCTTGGTCTGGGCGCCCCGGTGGCGGCCGAGCACAGCGACACGGCGTGGGTGACGGCCTCCGGCGAGGTCGCCGACGTCCCGGTGAAGCTGACCTGCTTCGCCCCGGCCGCCGAGATCGCCGCGTACCTGCAGCCCGCCGCCGGCACTCCCGCCGAGGTGGCCGCCGCACTCACCGCGATGGCAGCCACGACCGCCGCTGCGGTGCAGCAGCAGGGCGGTGCCGCATGAGCACCGAAAGCGCGGCACGGTTCGCCGCTGAGACTCCGAACCACCTGATGACCGTGCTCCACGAGGACGGCCTGTACCGACACCTCGTGTTCAACGACCCGGCGGGCGACTTCTACCGCTTCGACCTGGTGACCTGGCCGCACAACCTGATGTTGCGCGGCGACGGCTTCAGCTTCGCGTTCTCCATCTACCCGACGGCCGACATGTTCGACCTGTTCAAGGGATCGCGCTCCGACGGCATCAACCCCGGCTACTGGCAGGAGAAGGTAACCGCTGGCCGGAGTGACGTAAAGGCGTGGTCCGAGGATCTGTTCCGGGCCTGGGTCACGGAGGAGGCTGCGGCGAACGAGACCCGCTTCCCGGGTGCGCTCGACGCGGTCGCCACGCAGATCCTGCACAGCGACGACCACAGTCTCGAATACCGAGGGACCGCCGAGTACGCGGTCGCGTCGTTCGACCACGGTGACTTCCGGCTGCGAATCCCGGATCAGTGGGAGCAGTCCTTCGAGGACTTCTCGTGGGAGTTCCTGTTCGCCTGCCACGCGATCCTCTGGGGCATCGACGTGTACGACGCCGCCCGGAAGGACCAGCAGGGCACCATCACCGCGATCCGCTTCGACCGGAAGCCGGCCGGTGGGTGGCTGGTCCGGTGGCGCGTGGACGGGAAGCGCCGTCAGTGCACGGTCGGCTCCCGCCCGGAGGCCTTGGGTTACGCCCGCTACCTGCACGCCGAGGCCCGCGCGGCGGTGACGGCATGAGCGCCCGCGACGAACTGTTCGCCCATCTGGCGACGCTGGCCGAGCGCCCGTTCATCCCGGAGCTCCACCACGACGACTGCGACGACAGTTCGTGCGTCCGCTGCCGGGTCCTGACCCCGGCGAACCTGTACGAGATCGATACCTGGTTGGACAACGCGGGCGTGTTCGCCAAGCAGTTCTGGGAGCAGGACGCTGACGGCGCGATCGTCATCACCGGTCTGAGGATCGGGGAGGGCAAGGACCGGGTGGTCGCGAAGTTCGGCAACACGATCGTCCGCCACTTCGACGGCAGCCACACGGTCCGGCCGACGCAGGAACCGACGGGTGAACTGTCCTCCGCCGAGTGGAACGCCAAGTTCCCGGTGGGCACCCGCGTGAAGGCGTACCCGGGCGTGTACGGCGAGGACGGGTTCACGACCTGGACGACCAGCAAGGCGTGGACGCTCGGCGGCCACACCCCGGTCGCGATCGTCGAGGGCTACTCCGGCGGCATCGCGCTCACCCACCTCGACGTGATCGAGGTGACCGCATGAGCGCCATCGACACCGTGCGCCGCTCGCTCCTAGCCACGGGCCGCACCCCGGCCGAGGCGCAGCAGCTGCTCGACAGCGTCACCGGGCCCACCGCCCCGGTGATCGACGAGCGCGACACGTTGCTGGCCCGGGTTGCCGAGCTGGAGAATCTCGTGCTCCCCGACCGCGACCGCGAGATCCAGCACCACAAGAACGGCAAGGCGCGGTGGCGCGGCCGGGCAGAGTCGGCCGAGGCCAAGTTGAAGGCCGCCCCTGAGCCGCTCGTCGTGTCCCGGTTCGACGTAGTGATGGAGTCCGCACCCGAGGACGAGCCGACGCTGACCATCGGCGCCATCGCCGAGGACGGGCGGCCCGTCGCGATCGTCCTCACCCCGGAGACCCGGGCGCAGATCGCCGGGTGGCTGGCACCGGACCAGGCCAACGAGAGGCAGTTCCTCCTCGACCGGGTCGCCGAGTTGGAGGCGTTCGCCTACGGGTGCGACGGCGAGGGCTGCACCCTCCCGCACTCCTCGTGGTGCGACGAGGCGCAGCAGGCCGCCGCCGAGAACGGTGGGTGCACCTGCGCGCAGTCCGAGCACGCCGGGCACTGCTGGTTGGTCAGTCCGCCGCGCGCCGAGGTCGACGAGATGCGGAAGCGGATCGCCGAACTGGCCGCAGCGCAGGCCAACGCCGCGTCTGCCGCGCTCCTCAACTTCGCGGAGCGGTTGACCGCGAAGGCCGCGTTGATGGGTGCCGCCTACCTCCCGGTCGACGAGGTGTGCACGGCGCTCCGCACCGTCGCCGCCAACCCGACGCCGGCCGTGGCCGAGCGCCCGGCGGGCGGTGCCCTGTGACGACGAACCCGATCGCCGCCGAGCCCCTCTTCGTCGCCCCGCAGCCGGAGCCCGCCACCTTCCGGCGCTTCCTTACCAGCCTCTCCCGGGGGACCCGATGACCGACATGGTGGCCGCCGTCCGGATCGATCCGGACGGCACGCAAACCGACGTCGCCCTCCCCGCACACGCGCCCGGCGACGTCCTGGCGGAACTCCTGGGCGGCTGGCCGGAGTACGCGCACTACGGCACCCCGTCCTCGGCAGTCTGCGTGGTCGTCCACGAGACGAGCATGCTCGACGGCCACGCCGACAACCCGGTCGTCACCCAGCTTGTCGAGCGGGTCATCGGCGGGCCGCTCTCCTACACCCTGTGCGGCACGGCCGTCGTGCTCGGCTACCTGCCGGGCTCCGACGAGCTGGTCGATCTGACGGCCAAGCACCGGCTCCTCCTCGACGAGGCGGCCACCCGGTGACCGACCTCGCCATCCAGATCCTGATCGGCGCGCTCGTGCTCGCCGCGGTCGCCGCCCTGGTCCTCATCGGCCAGCGCGACGACCGCCGGCGGCGCGAGTACCGCACCGGCACCGGGCCGTGGGCCATCAGCGGCCACGGCCACCACCTCCAGCACCACCACGACACCACCAGGGGGACCCGATGACCGCGATACTCGACCGCCTCCGCCCGGCCGGTGCCCACCGTGCCGTCGACCGGGCGGAGGCCCTGGCCGCGAAGGTCCGCGCGCTGGAGACCGAGCTCCGGCACGGGGCGGACGCGCTGCGGGAGGCCACTGCGGTGGCCGACCGGCTGCGGGTCCGCGCCATCGAGGCGGAGACCGTCGCCACGTGCTTCCACCGGGACCTTGACGACGTGACCGCCGAGCGGGACCAGCTGCTCGCCGAGGTGCTGCCGCTCCGGGCCCGGGTCGCAACCGTCGACGCGGTCACCGTCCCGGCCGCCGGGGCCCCGCCGCGGCTGGCCTTCGAGGACCAGGTGACGCAGCCGATACCGGTCCTCCCGCTGTGGCAGGCCTACGGCATCGGGCCCACCATCCGCGTTGCCGACGCCCCCGAGCCCGCCGACCCGCGCACCCCGACGTGGGTGCCCGGCTCGGACAGCGAGACGACCCAGTCGCTCCGCATCCGGGCCGCCTGACCCGCCGGGGCCGGTCGTGCCCGAGACCGGCCGACCCCGGCGACCAACGCGGCGTTGAGCACCCCCTCGCTCCGCCGCCCCGGTGCCCGCCCCCGCCTCCCCCACGGGGGCGGGCACCCACCAACACCTCACAGGAGCAGGACATGCAGACCACGACGAAGCCCGTCATCGGCACCGAGACCGCACGCCACGTCCTGTGGCACTTCGGCTACGACGGCGGCATGCAGCCCGGTACGTACGCCAGCCAGCTGATGCGCACGATCGGCGCCGCGGACCGGGTCCACACCGAGATCCTCCGCACCGTGTACCCGGAGCTGGTCTCCGCGATCGAGTTGGCGCAGAACGACAAGCACGACATCGCCAAGCTGCAGCAGATCGCGGCCGGCCTCCGGTGCGGGCGGTGCGGCACCGCCGACGGCCCGCTCGCCGGAGGCCCCGAGCAGTCGCTGTGCGCGCCATGCCGCAACTCAGCTAAGGCGGCCGTCTGATGACCAAGCTCAAGCCCCTCGCGTTCGTCGACACCGAGACCACCGGCCTCGACCCGCGCAGGCACGACGCGTGGGAGATCGCCGTAATCCTGCGCGATGCCGAACACGCTGCCGCAGGCGACGGCAGCTACGACCGCGAGGTCGTCTGGCAGATCCCCGTCGACCTCACCGTCGCCGACCCGACCGCCCTGCAGATCGGCCGCTACCACGAGCGGTTCCGCGTCCCGGCCGGCACCGAGGCCGTCGAGATGAACGCCGACGGCACCATCTACCAGCGCCTCGGTCTCGGCGAGTTCTTCTACGACCTGCAGGAGGTACTCCGAAACGCCATGCTCGTCGGTTCGAACCCCGCCTTCGACGATGCCTTCCTGAAGAAGCTGCTGCAGGGCGGCGGCCGCCGCGTCGGCTGGCACTACCGCACCGTCGACATCGCGACGATGGCCGTCGGTCACCTCTACGGACAGGCGCACACGCTCACCCAGCAGCAGGGCGACCCGGCACCCTACGTCCGCGTCGACGCCCTGCTCGCCGACGGCTGGCGGTCCTACGAGCTGTCGCGGCTGATGGGCATCGACCCGCCGACCGAGGACGCGGCACACACCGCGCTCGGCGACGCCCGCTGGGCGCGTGACGTGTACGACGCGATCACCAAGGCCGATGCCATGCGCACCCCCACCGGCGCCCACCCGGCCAACCCGGCGCTCAACAGCGGCAGCCAGCGGTGAACGCCCCGGTCGACGAGACCGTCATCCCCGGCGTCTACGACATCCCCGCCGAGATGTACCACGCCGACCCCATCCCGGGCGGCAGCCTCTCGTCGACCGGGGCCCGCACCCTGACCTCCCGCTGCCCGGCAAAGTTCCGCTACGACCTCGACCACCCCCAGCCCTACAAGGCCGCGTTCGACTTCGGGACCGCCGCCCACAAGCTGATCCTCGGCGACGGCCCCGAGCTCGTCCTCGTCGACGAACTGATCTGGAACACCGACGCCACGAAGGCGCGGGTCGCCGAGATCCGGGCAGCCGGGAACATCCCGCTCAAGCGCGCCGACCTCCAGCGTGTCCACGACATGGCGACCGCCCTGGCCCAGCACCCCGAAGCTGCGGACCTGCTCGACCCGAGCAGCGGCCAAGCCGAGCAGACCCTGTTCTGGCCGGTCGGCAACGTGTGGTGCCGGGCCCGGGTCGACTGGCTTCGCGACGACCAGCTCGTCGACTACAAGACGGCCCGGTCGGCCCACCCCGACGCCATCGAGAAGGCGATCGCCGAGCACGGCTACCACGTTCAGGAGGACTGGTACCGCCGTGGCGCCGCCGCGCTCGGCCTGCTGCCGCACGACTGCGCCTTCCCCTTCATCTTCCAGGAGAAGGACCCGCCCTACCTGGTGACCGTGGCCCGCCTCGACCTGTGGCGAGACATCGGCCACCAGGTCAGCGAGCAGGCCCTGTTCCTCTACGAGTCCTGCCGGGCCGCCGACCACTGGCCGGCCTACTCCACCGATCCCGCATACGTCTCGCCGCCCACCTGGCTTGAGCGCCTGTACGCCTAGGAGCATCGCCGTGACCCAACTTCCCCCGCCCACCCGCGTCGGCCGCCCACCCGCGTCGGCCAGCAACGAGTACGACGACGGCCCGTTCACCTTCCGGCCCGCCACGAAGGACGGCTTCACCGCCACGGTCGCACTGCAGGGCCCGTCCGGCTCCGGCAAGACGTGGACCGGGCTGTCCATCGCCAGCGGCCTCGCCGAGGGCGAGCGCTTCGCGGTCATCGACACCGAGCGCGGTGCCGCCGCCCTCTACGTCAACGACCTGGGCGTCGCCTTCGACACACTGCCGATGCACCGCTACGACCCGCGCGACCTGCAGAAGGCGCTGGCTGCCGCCGCGGCCGCCCGCTACCCGGTCGTGATGGTCGACTCCCTCAGCCACTTCTGGAAGGGCACCGACGGCACCCTCGACCAGGTCGAGCGCGCCAAGTCCAAGTACGGCGGTAACCGGTTCGCCGGCTGGAAGGACGGCACCCCGATCCAGAACGAGATGATCGAGGCGCTCATGGCGTACCCGGGCCACGTCGTCGTCACGATGCGGTCCTACGTTCACTGGGCCCTCGAAGGTGGGGCGCCGGTCAACAAGGGGATGCGCGCCGAGCAGCGCAAGGGCATCGAGTTCGAGTTCGGCGTGGCCGCGGAGTTGGACGACGGCAACCGGCTCCGCTTCATCAAGTCCCGGTGCCCGGCGTTCCGGGGCCTCGTGCTGAACCAGCCGCACGGCGCCCGCGACATCGCGCGGCCGTACCTCGACTGGCTGCGGGACGGCGCGAAGGAGGTCGACCCGAACGTCTGGATCGCCGCGGCTACGGATCCGGACGCCACGCCGGACGGCCTGTTGGCGCTGTACCGGGAGGTCGAGGCGGCCAGCGCGCTCGCCACCCCGCTGGAACACCCGGAGACTGGCGCCCCGATCAGCCTCGGCGACCTCATCAAGGAGCGCGGCACAGCGCTGAGGGCGGGGGCCGGCCGATGACGCGACAGCTGCAGCTCTCCGCCCCGATACAGGGTGCTGTCGACCCGGCGGCGGGCGAGCGCGCGAAGGACGACGGTCTGGCCGCCACCCGGGCCGCGACCGCCCCGGACTGGGCCACCGCGTGCCGGACCGCCATCGAGGAACTGGCCCGCCGCGGCGAGGTCTTCCAGGCGGCCGACCTGATCGCCGAGGGACTGGTCGGCGAGCCCGACCACCCGTCGCGGTGGGGCGGCGCCCTCGGGTCCGCCGCCCGGGCCGGCCTCATCGTGGAGGCGGGCTACGTCCCGTCGAAGCGCACGACGGTGAGGCGCTCCATCTGCAAGGCGTGGGTCGGCGTCGGCACCCAGCAGGGGAGGGCCGCCGCATGACCGGTCTGCTGATCCTCGCCGCCGCCCTGGCCCCGAGCGTGGTGTTCGTCGCCCGCCAGCTGTGGGTCACCCGCGGTCCGGCGCTGCCCGCCGACGCCCGGCCCGGGCGGCGCGACGCCACCTGGGCGCTACTCGAAGCCGCGTACCGGCTGCCGGAGTACCGCGAGGAGCGCTGGCGCCCCGAGGCGGACGCGGCGTGAAGTCAGCTGGAGTCGCCGAGACGGTCAAGGCGTCGCTGGATCGCACCTTGCCGGGACTTCTTCGGGTCGGGAGCGATCTTCGAGATCCATTCGCGGGTGAAGCCCGTGAGTACGGACATTCGCGAGGGCCCCAGCCCTTCCGCTCGGCCCTTGACCAGCAGTTCCTTCAGCCGCCGGTCGGCGAGCAGGAACGCGTCCTCGGCGCTCTGCCGGGTGACGGCGGCTTCCTGAATCTCCTTCTCAAGGGCGTCCATGCGGCCCATCGTGGCACACCCTCCGGTGACCGCGCTACGTGGACGCGCCTTGTGGTTGCGAACTGTGAACGCTATTCTCATTCACATCGCGAACTTCCGTCGCCACCTTTCCCGGCGCAGAAAGTTCGTCGCCGCGTAATTGCAAATGACATTCCGCATCCAAATGCGTGAGGAGAAGCAGGTGAACAATCGCAACTGGCGCGCTCGCGCCGCCTGCTCCGACCCGGTATTCGACCCGGAGATGTGGCACCCCGTCGGTACGTCGCCCGCCGCGCAGCAGCAGGCCGCCGACGCGAAGAGCGTCTGCTACCGGTGCCCGGTCGTTGACGCCTGCCTGCGGTGGGCGCTCGACCAACGCGAGGACGTGGGGATCTGGGGCGGCCTCGACGAAGACGAGCGGCGCCGCATCCACCGGCGCAAGACGCCCGCCGCCGCACCGGCCGCGCCGCGAACCTTCGAGTCCGTGCTCGACGCCCACTCGCAGCGCACCGCCGACGGGCACGTCACGTGGTCCGGAGGATCGAACGACGTGTCGTTCAAGAACCGCTCGTACACGCCGACCCAGCTCGCCTGGATGGTCGCCTATGGCGGGCCACCGGAAGGCCGGATCAGCGTCGACTGCGGGCACCCCGGGTGCATCAACCCGGACCACCTCCTCGACGCGATCGGTCGCCTCGGCCGGCACGGCACCGCGGCCGCGCACAAGGCGCACGAGCGACGGGGCGAGGACCCGTGCGCCGCCTGCAAGGCCGGTCGCCGCAACGAAGTGCGCGCGGCCCGTCGCCGCAACACCGAACGGAGCGCAGCCTGATGGACCACGAGATCCCCACCACCCCGCAGAACAACCCGGCAGAGACCATCATGGCGGCGCTCGCCCACGGTATGACCGGCAACCGGGAGACCGGCGCCCGGCTCCTCGGCTCCTTCGTCGAGCAAGGCCACGTCGCCACCGTCTCCATGTGCGCCTCGCTCGCCGAGACCTGCGCCCTCACCTCGAGGAACTACCTGCCGGCCAACGGGGCCTTCGGGCTCCTCGTCGTCCGCGGAGACGGCACGCAGGTCAGCGTCAACGACCTGCCGCCGGGCGTCCGGTTCGCCGCCCAGTTCAGCACCGCGTGGGCCAACGGCGAACGCGACACCGCCTACGCCCTGTTCAACGCGATGGTCCACGAGGACACCGACGCGCAGGCTGCGGCACTCGCAGAGGGCATCCACGCCCTGTTCGACATGGCGGTGCAGTCCGTCCGCGAACTCTCCGGCCACACGGCCTGACCTCCGCCCCGGGGCCGTCGCGCCCCGGGCCGCCACGGACACAGGGTTTGCGCACGCCGCGGCGACTCGCAAACGCCTTACGGCGTCCAGCGGTTGCGTCGCCCGGAGAGCCACGATCCACCTTCCGCACCACCACGACCGAGAGAAGCCGTACATGCCCAGCCGGTTCGAGTACGAGCGAGCAGTCCGCCACAGCGACCTCCCGTCGCTCTCCCGGCTGCTCGCGCTCACCGTCGCAACGTGGGCAGACGTTCGGACCGGCGCCATCCCTGACCGCCTCCAGCCGTCGCTGACCACGCTGGAAGCAGCTACCGGGATGGTGCGCGCCTCCGTGCGCACACACCTCAACAAGTTGGAGGCCGGCGGCTGGCTGGACCGGAACCGTCCGGCGGTCGCCGAAGCCCGCTCGAAGAAGGCCCGGACGAAGTACACGCTGCTCATTCCGCAGGGCGCAGTCGTGCCCGAATCGGACGGGATTGAGCTAGGGCAGGAGCTGCCCAACTCTGGGGCAGGAGATGCCCTAGTCCCTCAGACGCTAGGGCAGGAGCTGCCCCAACCTAGGGCAGGAGATGCCCTAGAGCTAGGGCAGGAGATGTCCATGGCTAGGGCAGGAGCTGCCCTCAAGAGTTCCTGTAGTTCCAGTAGTTCCGTTGAGTACCAACTTCCCGAGCTTCCCCCCGCCGCGGCCAGGCCCGGCACCACCGTGGCCACCACGAGTGGAAAAGGGGACGTTCAGCCGCTCATCGACGCGATGGGCGCCCGACAGATGCGCGTCTCCTGGTCGCTCCAGACCCACGAGTGGATCGACCTCCGCGACGCAGTACGCCGAGTCGGAGTCCCCGCCCTCGTCGAGCACGCCGCCCGCGCCTGGCAGGCCGCGAAGACCACGCCGTACAGCGCGCGGTACTTCCTCGCCGGATGGACCGGCCTCCAGGACGCCCCCACCTACACCGGGCCCCGCGCCGTGGCCCCGCCGTCCGCCACCACCACCTACGTGCAGCAGATGGCCGCCCACGCCGAAGCCCTCCGCCAGCAGAAGCAGAACCGAGGTGCCTGATGGAACCCGAACAGATCCCCCAGCTCATCGCCGAGATCGCTCTCGCTGATTCCCGCATCCGCCGCACCGACGAGATGGAGCAGGTCGCCCAGATCAGCATGTGGGCCGGCATCCTCGCCGACGTCCCCTACGGCTTCGCGGTCACCGCGGTCCACAAGCACTACGCCACCTCGCAGTGGCCGATCCTCCCCGCCAACATCGCCACCCGGTGGCAGGCGGTCGTCCGCGACCGCATGGCCCGCGACGTCGACCCCGCCCCGCCCGTCGACCCGGACAACGAGAGCGCCTACCGCCACGCCCTCGCCGCCCGCCGCCGAGCCGTCGCCACCGGCCAGGTGCGGCCCGTCGAGCAGAAGATGCTCACCGGGCCCGCGGCCGAGGACGTTCAGCGGCGGATGGCGGAGCTCGGCGACTACCTGCCGACCTCGGTGCGCGAGGCGCTCGCCCCATACCGTCCGGCCGCCGCCGCCCGGATCGTCGCGATCCGCACCGGCCAGCCCGACGCCTACGCCGTCCCCTGCCCCGTCGAGACCTGCCGGGCCGACGTCCGGTTTCCCTGCACGTCGACCCGGCGGAACGGCGGGCGTCGGACCCTCAAGGTCGCCCACCCGTCCCGCGTTGACGCCGCTGCCGCGCGAGACAGGGCGGCAGCGTCATGAAGATCCGTGCCGACATTGCCGAGATGCTCCAGGCCGGGCACTCCCACGTGGAGATCATGCGGACCCTGCACGTGGGCCCGCTGATCGTCACCGCGACCCGGAACGCCCTCAACATGCCCGCCCCGGCCCGCGGCGGGAAGCCGTTGCGGCCCATCGCCGAGACGTTTGCGGAGCGCACCGAGCCGGTCGGCGGTGGGCACCTGCGCTGGACCGGCCACGTCTGGCGCGACACCACTCCGATCCTCGGTCGCCAGGGGAAGGGGCTCAGCGCCTACCGGGTCGCGTTCGAGCTGCGGCACGGTCGGCGCCCCGTTGGGCACGCCCGCCCCGGGTGCGGCTACCCGCAGTGCGTCGCCCCGGACCACATCGAGGACAAGCCGATGCGCGAGCGGCTCCGCCAGCAGCTGGCCGCAATCCTCGGAGGTGCGTCTTGAAGACCACCGTCCGTACCGCCCGCGCCGACATCGACGCGCAGGCGATCTGCGCCCAGACCGACCCGGAGATCTTCTTCCCCGAGCGGGGAGAGAGCCCCCGCGCGGCGAAGGAGATCTGCTCCGGCTGCCCCGTCCGTCGGGCCTGCCTCGCCGAGGCGCTCGCCGTCGAGGGAGACGTCGCCTCGACCAGTCGCCACGGCGTCCTCGGCGGGCACACCCCGCGGGAGCGGGCGCGGATCGCGAAGAGCTGGAGGGCCGCGTGATGGCCCGCGAGTTCGACGCGATCAACCTCGGGGCGCCCTCCCCGTGGGACGTGCTCACCGAGGCGTACCGCACCCAGCCCGGGGAGTGGGACCTGGACCGCGCCGATCAACTCCTTGCCGAGGCCGGGTTCCACGTCCGTCGCAACGACGTCTGGGGGCTGCTGCGGTACCTCAAGGACCCGCCGCCGCCCGCTTCCGCGCTACCCGAGGCCGAGCCCGACCAGATTCCCGGGCAGGACGCACTGCCCCTCCGCCCCTTTCAGCCCACCCTCTGGAGCCTCTGATGGACTCATCCACCCTGGCGCCGCCGCTGCGCTCGATCAGCTACGGCGGTGGCGTCCAGTCGACCGCGCTGCTCGTCCTCGCCGCGCAGGGCCGCATCGACTTCCGCACCTTCCTCATGGCGAACGTCGGCGACGACAGCGAGCACCCCGCGACCTTGCGGTACCTCGACGAGTACGCCCGGCCGTTCGCCGCGGACCACGACATCGAACTGACCGTCCTGGACCGGGTCATGGTGCGCAGCGGTGAGACCCGCACGCTGTACGGCCAGCTCACCAAGGAGGGTTCCCGATCTCTGGCGATTCCGGTGCGCATGTCCAACGGTGCTCCCGGGACTCGCAGTTGCACCGCCGATTTCAAGATCAAGGTGATCGGTCGGGAGTTGAAGCGGCGCGGCGCGACGAAGGAGCACCCGGCCACCATCGGAATCGGGATCAGCCTCGACGAGATCCACCGGGCCAACGCGCGTCGCTGCGAGCCGCACGAGGAAATCTTCTACCCGCTGCTCGACCTCGGCCTGCGCCGCAGCGACTGCGCCCGGATCATCCGCGAGGCCGGCCTACCCGTACTGCCGAAGAGCAGCTGCTACTTCTGCCCGTTCCACCGGCCCGAGACCTGGCACGACATGCGGCGCAATGAGCCCGACCTGTTCGAGAAGTCGTGCCAGCTCGAAGAGCTCCTCAACGAGCGCCGGGACGAGCTGGGCAAGGACCACGTGTTCCTGACCCGGTTCGGCCGGCCGCTGCGCGAGGCCATCCCAGATGGCGTCGACTTGCTGCCGGGGTTCGACGAAGCCGACGGCGCCTGCGACTCCGGCTGGTGCATGACCTGAGTGCCGCACAACACGCAGTACGGCCGCCCCGCGCGCTAACGACGCGCGGGCCGGCCGCCCGCCCACATCCCACCACACCACCAGGGAGACACCCTGATGACCAGTGACCGCATCCTCCGCGTGATGGCCCTCATGCGCGACATCGAGAAGCCGTCCGGCCGGTACTTCCGGGCCGTGCGCCGTGCCTGGCAGACCGACACCGACAGCCCGGAGAACAAGGCAGCGCAGGCCCGCGGCAACGCCGCCCTGCTGGAGATCGAGGGCAGCGTTCGCGCCTGGGTGGCCAAGCACCCCGACACCGTCCAGCCGCCCGCGCCGCTGACCGAGGCACAGCGGCAGTTCCTGAGCTTCGCCCTCGACCTGGCCTTCGACCAGATGGTCTCGAAGGGCGGGTTCGACGACGAAGACGACGCCGCGCTGGCCCACTTCCGCCTCATGGCCAACCCCGCCGCCCCGACCCCGTGACCTCACACGCTGCCCGGCCGGCTGCTATCCGGCCGGGCAGCGCCCACATCCCACCACACCCGGAGGACCACACCATGACCAGCACGCCGCACACCATCGTCGCCTTCATCGACCCGCAGCCCCCGCGCTACCACCACACCGACCCCGACGGTGACCGGCTGCTCATCACCACCGCCGACATCCCCGGCGTCGGCCCCGGCATCTACTTCAAGACCGACGAGCAGGGCAGCGGCGTTCCCCTCGCCGAGCTGGACGCGCTGATCGCCTCCCTGCACGAGATCGCCGACGCCGTGCGCCCCGCCGTCACCGAGGAGACCGTCTGATGCCCGCGCCCACGCCCGCCGAGACGCTCCGGGCCGCCGCCACCCGCGCCCGGGAACTCGGCGACCCGCGCTGGTCCGCCGTCGCCCGCCTGCTGGACGGCTACGGCACCGACTGGGACATGTGCCCCGCCGACCACCCCGGGACCGCCCTCGACGAGTACGCCCTCGCGGTGGCCCGGGTGGTTCTCGGCGAGGACGAGGCGGTGGTGGCCGCGCAGCCCGAGGCCGTGCTGGACACCGACCTCCGTGACCGGATCGCCGACGTGCTCTGGCCGCTCACCGACTGGGACGGCGACGAGGCCAACGCACGGTCCGCCGCCGCCGCGGTCCTCGCCGTCCTGCCCGCGCCCGCCGAGCGTCCCCTGTCGCCGTACTACGAGCACCCCGAGTGCGGCTTCCACTGGCACGGCCGCGACGGCATGGACGTACCGCTCCGTGACGGGCAGCCGGTGTGCCCGCGCTGTGAACTCCGCCGCCTGGCCGACGAGGCGCAGCAGCCCGAGGCGCACCGTCCGGCGACGGAGTTCATCGCCGAGGTGCTGGAGAGCGACGGCATGTGGATGTACCTCGGCACCGTTCCCGACCGTGCCGCCGCAGAGAAGCGCTGCGCGAGCGTCACCCGCCGGCACCCGGGCACGGAGACCCGCATCGTCCGGAAGGCGACCACGTACACCGTCGAACCTGCCGGACCCGTCACCCACCTCTCGGCCGGGACGAACGCCGAGGGCTGCCCCGCGTGCAAGGGCACGAACCCGCCGTACCCGTTCCTCTGCCCCGGGCAGGACGCCGCCTCCGCAACCGAGGAGCCGAAGTGACCGAGCAGCCTCTCCCCGTGGGCACCCGAGTCCACCACTACGGACAGCAGTGGCTGGCAGCCCGGCACGGCACCGCGACCATCCGAGAGATCCAGGGGCCCTGGCCCGACGGGACCTACGAGTACCGGGTCGACGCCACCCAGGACTTCAGCCGTCGGCCCAGCCCCGACAACCCGGAAACCCGACCCGCTTGGTGGTCGTCCACCGCCACGATCCCCGTTACCAAGGAGCCGACCTGATGAGCGACCGCATCCCGCTCGACGACCTCACCAGCGACCAGCTCGACGCGCTGTACGACCGGATCAACCTGCTGGAGCGCGGCGCCCGCGAACGGTCCGCGCTCCTCGAGGAGGCTCGGGACGCGTTGGAGGCCGCCGGGGCCAGCGAGGCGCACGGCGGGGAGCACTGGCCGCGGCTCGTCCCCGCGATCGAGCAGCTCGCCGCCCGGATCACCGAGTTGGAGGCGGAGGCCGTCGAGCACTTGGCCGCGCACGAGCAGGAGGTCGCCAACACGGTCGCCGAGATCGACCGGGCGGTCGCCTCCGAGGCCACGCTCGCCCGGGTGCGCCGGCTTCTCGAACGGGGCCCGATCGGCACCTGCTGCGACCGGTACGTCAGGGCCGCGCTCGACGCGCCGCCGCCCACCACCACCTGACACACCCGCCGGCCGGGCATCGTGTGCCCGGCTGGCAACCCAACTCCACCTCACGAAAGACGATCATGGCCACTGTCTACGTAGTACTGCTCGCAGGGATCCCCGTCACCGTCACCCACACCGCCACTGACGCCGAAGACGCCGGGCGGGAGGCCGCGAAGCTCGACTCCACGGACATCTTCCGGTGGGAGCACCGTCGTGGCGAGAGCCGCCTCCTCAGGCGGGCGTCGACCGGCCGCTACGTGCTGACCGGATGCACCTACCGGGAGGTACCCATGATCGCCAGGAGTGGCGGCGTTGCAGGCGCCACCTCTGTCGAGCCTGTGGCCAGCCAGGTTCCCGCCGCCGCTCCCGGGTGTGACATCTGGCGCCGCGAGAACGGGCGTGCCGACCTTTGCGCGTCGCTGCTCTGCCCGCGGTGTAACTACCTCCGCCGCCGGTAGCACCACCACTCCGCACCGCCGGCCGGGACGCCCTCCAGCGTCCCGGCCGGCACCACCACCCTCGCCCCACCGCACGACCAGGAGACCGCCGTGAACACTGCCGCCTGCATCATCTGCCTCTCCACCCTGCACGCCGCCGAGGCCAGCACCTATGCCTGCCAGCGGTGCACCGACCGCGTCGACGGCCACCTCCGCGCCATCGGCGGACCCAGCGGGCTGTACGTGCAGCTCTCTACCCGGCTCGCCCCCGGCTCCACCGGTGGCGGCCCGGCGGTGTCCGGCGGCGGCGCGACCGCCCCCGTGCCGGTCCGGCTCGACGTGCTCAACCTGATGACCGCGGGCGGGCCGGTCCTCGGGCCCCTGGAGGGGTGGGTGCAGGACTGGGCCACCCACGGGCGGGCCCGGGTCTGCGCAGGCGGGACGCTCCAGCAGCGCGTCGACCACGCGGTCAGCACGCTCCGGTTCAACCTCCGGTGGGCGAGCGAACGGCACCCCGCCGTCGACGAGTTCGCCCGCGAGATCGGCAGCATCCACCGGGCGCTCACCGCGCGCATCACCGGCGAGCGACCGGTGCGCACCGTCCCCGTCGCCTGCCCGTGCGGCACCGTCCTCCGCGTCGGCCTCGACACCCCCGGCGCCCGGTGCCGCGGATGCGGCGAGCAGTACGGGCACGCGGAGGTGCTCCGGCTCCCGCTCGCCGGGCGGCAGGTCGCCGCGTAGGCCCGGACGCCCCCTACCCCTTTCGTCGCCCGTCACCATCCCGGTGGCGGGCGTTCGCCATACCCGAGGAGACCACCGTGCACGTCGACTTCATCCACCTCGCCACCCCAGCCACCATGACGCGTGACGCCTACCGCGAACTCTGCTGGGGAGCGGACCTGCCCGAGCGCCCCGCCGGGTACGGGCTGCTCCTCGGCCACACCGACGACGGCGAGCTGCACACCGCCGTGCTCGACGACACCGAGTACGTGCGGCTCCTCACGCAGGCCGGCGGCGGAGTGGACGTCCCCGCCGAGAAGGTGGTGGCCACAATCGCCGACTGGCCGTGCCTCCGCTCGGATGCCGACAGCGTGTGGGACTGAACGTGCCGTCACCGAACCGTGACCTGGGCAACCGTGGGACTTCCACGCGCACCACCCCATAAACCAAGTAGCGGCGGACTCGCCGCCGCCACGAACCAGGGAGCATCACATGTCTTACGCCGCCGACCCGCAGCGCCTCGCCCGCCTCCTCCGCGACCTCGCCACCGGCCTTGTCGCAGCGGGCACCGACCCGTCCGGGAGTAGCAGCATCCGGCTGCTCGCCGCCGAGGCGCTCACGGCCGCCCGGGGGTTGGAGGAGCCGCCGCCCCTGCGGAAGCCGGGGCGTCTCGTCTGCTTCTGACACGGAGCGGAGGCAGCGCTGTCGGTCCCGCGCCGTACTCTGTGAGTGGGCGCGGGGCCTGCATGTCCTAGGAGGACGAAATGCGCTCTGCCCACGTGAACGCCGCGAAGTTCATTGGGCCCGTACTGCCCGAGCCCTACGAGTCCATGCTCGGCGGCCACAACCCAGCGGCCACCCACCACCTGCTGGCTACCGTCTTTGCTGACGTCGTCTGCCCGCCCACAGGGCACCGCATCCCGTGGCAGGACTGCTACGACTCCGCGCAGATGCGCCCCCTGCCGCACAAGGCTGGCTTCCTGCTGGAGCACGGGGGGCCGCGCCCGATCCCCGCCCACCTCACCGGAGCGGCAGCGCGCCGGTACCGGGCGGCCGTGCGGATCGCGATCCGCATCGAGTGGGCGGCCCGCTCGATGCCGCTCGGCAACCAGGGCTGACGGTTCAGGGGGCGGACCAGGCGTCGGGCCCGCCCCCACGCCAGTCGATCAGCCCGGACGCGGCGACGTCGTCCTCGGTGACGTCGTCCATCCCCGCCCGCCGCAAGAATTCGGCGACGTCCCGCAGTGAGTGGGCGAGCCCGAGGATCGTCCCGTCGACCCGCACGCGCCGGCCGCCCGTCGGCGAGACGGGGTACACGACGACGGGCAGGTGACCGGACATAGCACCAGCGTCGCCTACGCCCGCGGGCCCCGCGCGGCAGGGTAGCCCGGACAGCGCGGCGCCCCCGAGCCGGTGACCCAGTACGGGGGCGCAAATGCGTGCTGAACTACCCGGCCGCGCGGGGCCGGTTCTTCCCAGATCCGGTGTAGCCCCGCTCGATGTCCTGCACGGTGGCCAGTGAGATCTTGAGCGCGGCGGCGATCTTCCGGTAGGAGATCGGCGGGTCCTGTGCGCGCATGTCGAGTACGACCTGGCGGCGCATCTCCCGCCACCGCTTCCCTCTCTCCGCCTGGTCTGCCATCACCTCCCCGATCGCCCGAGCCCGGCTTTGCGGGTCGGCCATTTCCTCCACAGCCTGCATGGCGTCGATCACGCGTTGCGCCTCCTCGGTCACGCCCGGCCTCATCTCTTTTGGGCGAGGCACTTGCCCGGAGTGTACGGGGCCCCGTACAGTCTGGGGAAGTAGCCCAGCTACGAACGCAGAACGGCCCCGATCGGAGTGCTACCTCCACATGACCGGGGCCAGCCATCCACCTGAGCAACCAGGACGGACAGCCATGGACAACCGTACCCACTCCACCACCACGCTGGCACGCGCCCTCACCGGCCCCACCCACGCCCAGCAGATCCTCGTCGCCACCGCCAACGCCCTCCAGGCCACCTGCGACCCCTTCGAGCCCATCAGCCTCGCCGACGTCAACGCGACCTTCTTCGGCGCCGCCCGCGGCACCATGGCCGCCCACCCCGACGTCGTCACCCTCGCCGCCATCGAGGCCGCCGCCCACGCGCTCCCCACGATCCACGACGGCGAGACCGGCGACGCCTACTCGCTCCGCGTCCACCACGCCGCGAAGGCCGCCTGATGGCCGCCCAGCCGAAGGTCACGCCGCAGCGCGAACCCGGCTCCGTCGTTGCCGAGCCCGCCACCGTCGACGCCTGCCGCCGCGACTACGACGCCGCCAAGGACGCCCGCGCCAGCTTCGACGAGCACGCCCAGCGGTACTACCGCCGCCCCGCCAGCGACCGCTGACCGACGGGCCACCAACCGGCCGGGCCCGGCTGCAGACCGGGCCCGGCCACCTATCGCTCCTGGAGGGGCACCTCGTGAAGCACGAACTCTCGCCCGGCCAGACGGCCGTGCTCGTCGCCGCCGCCGTACCGATGGCCGCCGCAGGCGGCATCGGCGGCTGGGGCACCTACACCAACATCGTCACCGAGTTCCATCGCGCCGCGACCGCCCTCGGAGTCGTCGCCGCCGGAGAAGGCGTCACCCTGATCCTCGCGCTCCTCATGGTCGGCCTCACCATGCTCGGCCAGGCCGCCCCCACGCCCGTCCGGCTCGGCCTCTGGCTCGCGCCTGTCGTCGCCACAGTCACCGGCCTTGTCGTCGCTGACGACGCCACCGAGGCAGTCGTCTACGCCATGACCCCCATGGCCATGTCCGCCTCCGCCGAGGGCCTCGGACTCCTCGCCCGACGAGTCGTCATCCACCGCACCGGAGTCGACGCCGAAGCACAACGGCGCAACGCGACAACGATGCAGCGGCTCGCCGTCGCCCGTGCCATCGCCGCCAACCACCCCGACAAGAAGGTACGCACGAAGGCCGACCTGAAGGCGTGGGACCTCGCGAAGAGGGTCGGCGTCGGTGACACCCAGCTCGGCGCCCACCTTGTCGAGGTGCAGCGCGACCGGCTCGGCGACGGCGCCGACGCGGCACTCGCTAGCATGCTGGCCACCACCCCGGACCGTCCGCCGGCCGCTCCAGAAGCGCCCGTCCGGCACTCGGCGACCGAGGCGCTGCGGCCCCGCTTCTCCTCGATGGACCCGGCTGACGCGATCCGTGTTGCACATGATGCGCAGCCTGATATGCCCCCGGCCGAGCTGGCCGCGCTCCTCGTTACCTATGGCGTAATCGTGGACGCGGTACAGGTCGCCCTGGTGCTCCACGGCCAGCCGGAGCGCATCACCGTCGACCGCGATGACGCGGATGACGCGGACGATGACGCGCCCGCTGATACGGGTGATGCGCCACAGGTCACGCCCTTGGCGCTTACCAAGAAGCAGGCCGTTCTCGACGCGGTCACCGCGCTCGGCCCGGCCGGATTCACTCCCAAGGACGTCGTCGACCGCGTGAAGCGCATCAACCGCATCACCGTGCAGCCGGCGTACGTCCGCACCGTCCTCAGCCGCGAGAAGAAGGCCGAGCAGCCCCAGGGCGACGACCACATGGAGGGCGGCTTCCTGTGACTGCCATGGCCCTGTTCTTCCCGGTCGCCGCCGTCGGCTCTGTGGTCGCGTTCGTCGTGCTCCTCTCCGGCGAGACGCCCCGCTTCCGCGCCACCCTCGCCCTGCTGCTCACCGCCGCCGCGCTTACCGCGGCACTCCTCCGCTGAGGACTCACATGCCCAAGCCGATCACCCCGAGCCGGATCTTCCCGGCCGGGGCACCACTCCCCGGCGGCAGCATCCCGCCGCCCCCGCCCCCAGCGCCGCCGGTCTTCCCGCCCATCCCGGCCCCCGGAGGCGAGTGGTGGCGGCGACCCCCGCCACCGGCCCCCGTCGCCGTGCCGCCCCCGATCGATATCACCATCCACATCGACCCGGCCGCCTGGCTCCCCGCGCAGCCGGAACCCGCCCCCGGGCCCCCGTGGTGGAGGCGGCTCCGCCTCGGCTACAACGCCGCCTGCATCCTCTGCGCGTTCCCCGCAGTCGGGCTCTGGGCCGACGTCCTCCGCTCCGTCCGCGACGCAGACGCCCTCGCAGGCGCCTGGGTCATCGCCACCGTGCCGTTCGGCCTGGCGGCGTTCGCCGACAACGTGCACCGCATCCGCGCCGCCCACGCCGACCCCGACTTGTGGGCCCCGAAGGTGCGCGCGGCCGCCGCCCGGACCGCCCTCTGGACCACGATCCTCGGCCCCGCCATCGCCCTCCCGATCGTCACCATCACCTACCTCATCACCGGAGTACGCCCATGAGCGTCACCCTCGCCGCCGGACTCAGCGGCACGACCTCGGCCACCATCACCTCCGCCGGCCTCGCCGTCGGCCTCGCCCTCCTCGCCGTCGAACACGTCACCTGGTGGCGCGGCGCCACCGCCGGGGGAGGGGGCAAGGGCGGCCCCACCGAGGGCGGCGGGAAGGCCAAGGATCCGAAGGAGTTGATCCCGTTCTGGTTCGGCGTCGCCTTCGGCACGCTCGCGGTCGCCTGCCCTGCCGGGCTCCTCGGCTACGGCGCTGGCGTCCTGCGATGGGGCGGCAACGGGATCGGCGGCACCGTCATGGCATGGATGACCGGCGCGACTGCCCCGACCGTCGCCACCGGCGGTGCCCCCAGCCTCGATGGGAACGGGGCCCTCGTCGTCACCGCGCTCGTCATCGGCCTCTGGCTGCTGCGCAAGCGCTTTGGCAAGGTCGTCAAGGGCAAGTGGAAGAAGGGCGTGTTCTGCGGCGTCTTGATCGCCATCGGCACCGGGGTCTTCGCCATGGTCGGCGACCTGGTCGTCCCCGGCGCCAACGACCTTGGGAACTGGCTCCTCGCCTCCCTCCTCCATGGCGACCTTGGGAGCCTGGTGTGAGCGACCAGACCACCGCCCAGTGGCTCCGGACCGCCGTCGAGCGCATCGCCACCGGCTCCAGCAGGATCTGCCTTGTCTGCGCTCGCCAGCTCGCCCAGCGGCTGCTCAGCAAGGGCCGAGCCTGGAAGGAGGGTGTCACCGACTGGGTCGGCGAGGCAGAGGGACACGACAAGGTGTTCCGCATCGGACTCCTCCTCGGTGGCGCGCTGATCCTCCGGAGGGCCGGCGGCGGACTCCTCGTCCCCCTCGGGCACGCCGTCCAGTCACCCACCGCCCGCTGGCTCCTCTGGCCGGCCGCCGCAGTGTGGATCGTCGCCGCGTACCGGATCGGCCACCCCGACTGGACGCCGAAGGCCTCGCCGACCCAGGACCGCGGCGCGGACGAACCGGCGGAGGCGCCAGCCGAGGACGACGCAGTGGAGCCGGACGAGCCGACCGCCCCCGAGGCTCCCCCGGCACCTGCCGGGCCGTCCCTTCGCGACCTCCACAACGCCCTCGCCCGCATCGGCACCCCGCACGCCCACATCACCGCCCTCGCCGAGGCGCTCGACACCACCCCCGAGCTCGTCCGCGAGGCCCTCGGCGCGGCTGGCGTGCCGGTCGAGGCGGTGAGGATGCGCGGGCGCGGCTCCTCCACCGGCGTCCGCGGCGGCAGCATCCCCACCCCGCTCCCCGCTCAGAAGGGGGCCTCTGACGACGTTGTTGCCGCAGGTCAGCCCGCCAACAACAACGACAACAACACCGAGAGGGGCTTCCGGATCGAGCAGGACCCCGACAACCCCGTCCGGCATCACGTCCAGCACGTCGCCTGACAGCTGCCCGATCCGCCCGAGTGAGACGGGCGGTGAGGGGAGCCGGACAGCCCGGCCCGAGACCCAGGAGTACTCCCCGTGGACTTCACCCGCTACCGCGTCGTCGACCAGGACGGCACCTTCCTCGACGAGTTCACCACCAACTCAGCCGACTTCGCCGAGGAGCGCATCGGACGCATCCGGCGGTACCGCCCCGACCTCGTCGTCACCGAGACACCCGACAACTGACTCCACGCCCAGGGCGGCCGACAGCTGCCAGGCCACCCGGCCGCCCCGGACGCGGACCCCATCCCAACCACGAGACAGGACCACCAGCATGGCACTCCCGAACATGAGCCTCGAAGAGCTGAGGCGGAAGAACGAGGCGAGCCGGGCGGCCCGGGACGCCGAGAAGAGCGCGGGCGCCGCCAACGGCCAGGAGAAGACGGGGCGCTGACGCTGGCCGGGCGCTCCAAATCCCTCGGAAGAGACCTCACAAGGAGGCTTGCAAAGTATGGGTCGAGTCCTGTAAAGTAAGTGATGTCGGAAGGGGGGAGCACCCCGAACGACTGGCAGATTCCCAACTCAAAAGAGGTAGCCGTGACAGACGGACAGAGACTCTCCATCGGAGAACGACTCAACATCGTCTACCAGCGCCTGACGGCGCTGCCCCCGGCAACAGGCCCCGAGGAAGCCCTCCGCCAACTCGCCGAAACGCTCACCATCGTCGAGAACGAACACAGCGGAATCCCCGAGGACCCGAACCCCGGGCTCGCCTTCGACGGCCGGATGTACCCGCCCCGCGCGGACTACACCACCCGAGAAGACGACGGCACGCTGGTAGCAGTCACCAAGGGCAACGTGATCTACGCGAAGCCCGACGGGGAACTGATCATCACCAGCAGGCGGAACGGCGAGACGGTCTACCAGCGCCCCGGCGCCTAGACCAACCGCCCGCCCCCGGCAGCCAGCCGGGGGCGGGCCCCCTCTGCCACAGCTACCGCCCCAGGAGACACCCGATGCACCCCGACCTCATCGTCATCTACACCGACCGCCTCGACGCGTGCCGCGACTTCTACACCGGCCTTGGCCTCGCCTTCGTCAAGGAACAGCACGGGTCCGGCCCCGAGCACTACGCCGCCGAACTCGACAGCGCCGTGTTCGAGCTCTACCCGGCCAGCGCGCGCCGCCCCGCCACCGGGTCGCTGCGCCTCGGCCTCACCCTCCCCGCCGGCCCCCACACGGCCCCCACGGGCCGGCACACGCACACCGACCCGGACGGGCGCACCATCGTCCTCACCGTCACCCAGGAGACACACCCCATGACCACCGCACAGGACGCACAGACCGCGATCCGCCACGCCTTCGGCGACGCGGCGCACGCCGACATCACCACCCTGCCCGCCGGGAACCTGGCCATCACCCTCACCAAGGGCGACCACGCCGCCACGATCGACGGCCACGACGACAGCGGCTGGGGCTGGACCGTCGACCCCGCCGACGACGACGGCTTCACCGGCCACGAGAACATCGCCGCCAGCCTCGACGAGGCGCTCACCGCCGTCCGCGCCGCCCTGCTCTGACCGAGAAGGGCCGACGGGGCGGGGCCCGAAGGCCCACCGCCTGAGGCGGGGAGCACGCCCCGTCGGCCGCAGCAGATTCCCCAGAGGAGAACCACTACCGATGGTAGCGACCACGCCGCCCGAGCCGCCCGAGGGGCGGACGGGCGTCACCTACGCCGAGATCGCCGCGCACTACGGCCTCGCCCCCCGCTACGTCGCGGAGAACCCCCGGTGGGGCCGCCACCCCTCGTGGCCGCCCCGCGTCGCCAAACGGGGCCGCAACGGCGAGTTCGACCCACAGGCGGTCCACTCCTTCGTTCAGGACCACCACGCCCGGCAGGTGCCCACGCTCGACCCGCAGCACGCCTACACCGTCGCGGAGATCGCCACGGCCACCGGCCTCGCGGCGGACACCATCTATGCCGACATCAGCCGAGGCCGCTGGCCGGAACCCGACCGCACCACCCCCGACGGCGTGCGCACCTGGCACGGCTCCACCATCACCACCGCGCTCGCCGGACGGCGCGGATACCGCCAGAGCGGTGATGCCACCGGCACTTGACAGATCACCAGCGCCGAAGTCATGATCTGTCTCACTAGGACTTCTGCGCGCAAGGGCCACCCACCGGGTGGCCCTTCGTCGTTCCACCGGGAGGTGCCCATGCCCCCACGCCTCGTCACCGCCGCCGACGCCGCCGTCTACACCGGCCGCGCCACCGGCACCATCTGGCGGTGGGCCTCCGAAGGGCGCATCAGTCGGCACGGACACGGCAAGGGCGTCCGGTACGACCTCGGCGAACTGCCACGCGCGGTACGGGACCCCTGGACCGACGAGATCACCCTCGGCGACCCGCCCCCGCTCCCCGCCGGGGCCCGCGCAGCCTGAACGCAGGACACGGCAACCCCAGGTGGCCGATGATGTCCCCCTCATCACGCAACGTCCGGGGGGACACGCACATGCACAGACGCATCGCCACCACGCTCATCGCGGCTGGCCTGCTCGCCACGCTCACCGCCTGCAGCAGCAGCGACACCGCGAGCGCACGGGCGACCACTCCAACGGCGACCACCGCCTCACCGGCTGCGGAGTACGACGCCAACGACTGCAAGGCTCTGCTGGAGCGCAACTACACGGATGAGGAAGTGCACGACGCCTCGGGCGACCCCGAGTGCGCGGACCTCACCCACGACGAGTACGTTGCCGCCGCCAGCGAGGTCGTCGCCGCGCACAAGGACGACTTCCTCGACCAGGCCACCAACGAGGTCGCTTGGGACAGCGCATGGGACCAGACGCCCGCCGAACAGCAGCAGGTCATCTGCGACCGGGTGGCGATGGACGGCGCTGACGCCGTGGCGCTGGAGATGGCCGCCGCCGGCAGCCCGTCGGGCGACGAAGCAGAAATGCTCCAGTACTTCGCCGACAAGAAGTGCTGACCTGATGGGAGGCGCCCGTGGCCGGTAACCCGCGCACCGGGCGCCCCTACCGCGCCCTATGCGACTGGCTGCGGGCCCAGCGCCTCCCGTGCTGGCTCTGCGGCCACAACATCCGGTACGACATCCGGGGAGTCGAGGCGGGCAAGCACCCTGACGCGTTCACCCTCGACCACGAGCAGCCCCTGTCGAAGGGCGGCGATCTTCTCGACCGGGCCAACGCGCGGCCCGCGCACCGCCGGTGCAACTCGGCGCGGGGGAACCGGGCGAGCGTCCCGCAGCAGCGAGCCTCACGGAGGTGGTGACAGCATGGCGACCATGACCGAGCCGACCCTGACCCTATTCAGCGCTGACCTGCTGTCCAAGTGGGGCTTCAACGACGGCAACACCCCCGATGTCTGGCTTGACTGGTGCGACAACCAGGACGTCGCCCACGAGGCGCTCGGCTTCCCGTGGGCCGCCATCGTCCGCGCCCACCTCGTCCCCGCCATCGAGCAGGACGTCACCACCGTCGACATCGAGACGTGCCACAACCCCATCAGGGTGGACGCCGTGAACGGGGTAGACGTCACCGAGGCCTGGTACGGCAGAGCCGAAGCACCCACGCTCTCACCCGACCACGTGGATGTCCCCATGGCCGAGGTGCTCCGGATGGCCCTGGCAGAGGCAGGACTGACAGACGCGCCACGCAGTGGAGGCGCGAGGCTCTGACCGTTGGAGGTGACGCCGTGCTCATCGTCGTCACCGGCCCGCCGGGCGCGGGGAAGAGCAGCTACATCCGGGCCAACGCCAAGCCCGCCGACATCGTCATCGACCTCGACCTGATGGCCCTCGCCATGGCCGGCCCCGGCGCCGACCACCACGACCACCACCCCGCGCTCCTCCGGGTAGTGCACCGGGCCCGGCAGGCGGCCATCCATGAGGCTGAGCGTCACCTGGATGTGGTCGACGTCTATCTGATCCACACGATGCCGCAGGCGAAGGCCCGCGCGCACTACAAGCGACTTGGCGCGCGCATCGTCACCGTCGACCCGGGCGAGGCGATCGTCCGTCAGCGGGTCCGGGACATGCGCCAGCCCGCCATGGAAGCCGTGGTCACCCGCTGGTATCGGGACCGGCGCAAGGGCGGGTCACGTCCGGTGACCAGGCAGGCATCACGCACCTGGTGACCACCGGCGGGCCGCTCGGCCAGGCGCCGGCGGGGAGAGAGTGGATCAAAAGTTCAGGGCATGAGGGGGCGACCCAAACGCCCTTCTCGCCCTGTTTTTTGCGCGAGCGATTCCAAAGACGATCTTGACCGAAGCCTCACACCTAACCCCAAGATCATTATCACGCACGGTAACGTCACGCAGGGTGATGGGGGTGGCTCGTGATCGCGGATGAAGTTGGCGACGAGCTTGACAAACTCGGCGTGACCAGCATCGCTCCCGGGCGGGCAGCCGTCGCCCTCAAGCTCGCGCGGGCCCTCGACCAGATCGCCGATGGTGACGCTCCGACATCACAGGCCGTCCTCGCCGACAAGCTCGACGCGATCATGACCAAGCTGCGTGCGCTCGCGCCGCCCGCGACGGAGGGGGACGTCCTCGATGACCTCGCTGCTCGACGGGCCGAGCGCCGCGGCGCCTGACCTCGTACACGTTTCCGACGTCCGGGGCGCCCAGCGCCCGCGGGTGTTCACTGCCCCGCCGTACACCTCGTCGGCCGGGCAGGAGGCCGTCGAACTTGCTGCACACGCTGAGCTGGTCCTCGACGAGTGGCAGCAGTTCGCCATGCACGTCGGCCTGGGCGAGCGTCAGGACGGCAGCTGGTCGGCGTTCGAGGTCGCCGTGAATGTCGCCAGGCAGAACGGCAAGGGCGGGATCATCGAAGCCCGCGAGCTGGCGGGCCTGTTCCTGCTTGGCGAGCGATTGATCTTGCACTCGGCCCATGAGTTCAAGACCTCGATCGAGGCGTTCCGCCGCATCGTCGCGCTGGTCACGAACACCGACTCGCTGCGCAAGCGCGTGAAGGCCGTGCGCCGGACGACCGGTGAAGAGTCCATCGAACTCCTCACCGGTCAGCGGCTGCGGTTCCTGGCCCGCTCCGGAGGCTCCGGTCGTGGCTTCACTGGGGACTGCAACATGTTCGACGAGGACATGATCCTGGGCGACGACGCGATGGGCGCGTTGATGCCGACTATGGCGGCCGTGAAGAACCCGCAGGTCTGGTACCTCGGGTCCGCGGGAATCGGGTCTCCGTCGCAGCAGCTGGCGCGCCTGCGGCGCCGGGCTCTCGCCGCGATGGAGCGGGGCGAACCGGACCCGTCGCTCGCGTACCTGGAGTGGAGCATCGACCCGCACGTTCGGGAGTGCCCGCCCGGGTGTACCGACCACGACGACCCGCTGTCGCCACTGTCCGTAGCGAAAGCCAATCCGGCCCTGGGCTACCGCCTGACGCTGGAGCACACGGAGCGGGAGCGGCTGACCATGTCTCCTGAGATCTTTGCCCGTGAGCGGCTTGGCGTCGGCGACTACCCGACGGACGGGGAGGACACGTGGCGGGTTATCGACGAAGAGGTGTGGCGGGCGCTGGCGGACGGCACCAGCTCGATGGCTGACCCGGTGAGCTTCGCGGTCGACATGACGCCGGAGCGGTCGCACGCGGCGATCTGCGCGGCCGGCCGATCCGGCGAGGCTGTGCACGTCGAGGTGGTGGACCACCGGCCGGGCACCGGCTGGGTGGTGGAACGGCTCGTCGAGCTGGTGGAGAAGTGGAGTCCGTGCGCGGTCGTCATCGATCCGGGCGGTCCGGCCGGCTCACTGATCCCGGCGGTGCGCAAGGAGCTGGAGCTGCTCGGCATGCCGGACCTGCTGCTCGAACCGAAGACCCGGCAGATCGCGGGCGCTACCGGGCAGTTTTTCGACGCGGTCGCCTCGCAGGCGATCGTGCACCTGGATCAGGCGCCGCTGTCGACCGCCCTTGCCGGGGCGGACAAGCGGCCGGTGGGCGACGGCTGGGCGTGGGCGCGTCGTGGGGTGTCCGTAGACATCAGCCCGCTGGTGGGCTGCACGCTCGCCGTGTGGGGCCATGCGGAGCGCGCGGACGCCGAGCCGGAAGGAGCGCCGAACCTGTGGTGATTCTCCTGGGAGTCGTTGAAGTGCTGTTCCTGCTGGCCGGGCTGGCTGGGGTGGCGATGTGGTCGGTGCCGGCCGGGCTGGTTCTGGCCGGTGTGCTCGGGGTGCTCGCGGTTGAACGGGAGCAGGCGCGACGGAAGGGGACGGGATGAGCCTCTTCGGGTTGTTCGAGAGCAGGGCGACGGTGGAGAACCCCACGGTCCCGCTCACCTCGTCGTCGCTGTCCGCGCTGCTGGGTGGCGGGACGCCGGTCGAGGCGGGCGTTGCCGTCACGGAGACGGGCGCGCTGCACATGCCAGCGGTGTGGCGGGCGGTGTCCGTCGTGGCGAACGTGTCCGCGTCCCTGCCGCTGCACACGTACACCGTGGGCACGAAGGACCGGGTCGCGGTGACCCTGCTGGAGGACCCCCACCCCGAGCTGACAAGGTTCGAGCTGTGGCGCCTGGTGTACGTGCACCGGCTGCTCTGGGGCAACGCCTACCTGCAGAAGGTGGTCAACGGGGCTGGCGTCGTCGTGCAGTTGTGGCCGATTCGCCCGGACAGGGTGCAGGTCGACAAGGAGCAGCCGACCGCGGGGAACCCGAGCGGCAAGGTGTTCTGGATCCAGATCGAGGACGGCGCTCGAGTGCGGCGCACGCCGACGGAGATCCTGCACCTGCCCGCACTGGGGTACGACGGGGTGACCGGGTGTTCTCCGATCCGCGCCGCAGCACAGGGCATTGGTCTGGGGATCGCCGCCGAGCGTGCGGCAGGCCGCCTGTACGGCAGCGGCAACATGATCTCCGGTGTACTGCAGACCGAGCAGCGGCTAAACCCGGACCAGGCGGCGGCGCTGAAGGCTGGGTGGAAGGCGCGATACGGCGGCGGCCAGTCGGCACACGACGTGGCGATCCTCGACTCTGGGGCGTCGTTCCACCCGGTGACGATGCCGTACAAGGACTCCCAGTTCTTGGAGTCCCGCATGTTCCAGGTCACCGAGGTGAGCAGGATGTTCGGCGTGCCGCCGTTCCTGCTGATGTCCACCGAGAAGTCCACGAGCTGGGGCACCGGGCTGGAACAGCAGGCGCAGGGGTTCGTCACCTGGGACCTCGCGCCGACGTGGCTGACCCCGACCGAGCAGCGGGTCACGAAGGAACTGTTGCCCAAGACGATCTATGCGAAGTACCAGTTGGGCGGGCTTCTTCGCGGGGACAGTGCCGCGCGAGCAACGTTCTACCGGGCGATGCGTGACGTCGGCGCGTTCTCCGCGAACGACATCCTCGGCCTGGAGGACCGCCCGCCGCTCACCGGCCCCGAGGGCGACATGCGACTCCAGCCGCTGTACATGGCGCCGCTGGGCTACGACCCCAGCGTCAAGGCGCCGGCAGACCTTCCGCCGGATGTGGACCGGGCGGCCCGTGCCGCCGACCACCTCACCAAGGCCGCCGCCCTGTTGGCCGGTTCTGAGACGAAGGAGGGCAGCGATGCCGAAGACGACTGAGCGCCGAGATCTGACGCTCGCCACGGCGGGCCTTCAGGTCCGGGATGCCGACGAGAGTGGATCGCGCGGCTTCGCCGGTCACGCTGCGGTGTTCAACTCCCGCACCGCGATCGGCAACCCGCTGACCTGGGGATTTTACGAGGAGATCGCCCCCGGCGCGTTCACGAAGACCATCAGCGAGGGGGACGCCCGCATGCTCGTGGATCACGACACGAGCCTCGTCGTCTCCAGGGTCTCCGCCGGCAGTCTGCGCCTGGCCCAAGACCAGGTCGGTCTGGCCGTCGACGCCGACCTCGACACGCGCCTCTCCTACGTCAGCGACCTGGTGGTGAACCTCGACAACCGGAACATCACCGGCATGAGCTTCGGGTTCCGGGTCGTGAAAGACGAGTGGGAGCCGCTGGAGATGGAAACGGTCGACGGGGACAAGGCCGAGGTCGAACTGCGGGTCATCCGCGAGGTACAGCTCTTCGAGGTCAGCGCCGTCACCTTCCCCGCCTACGAGGACACCGACGCCGGCCTCCGCTCGGTGGGGGTTGCCTTGGCCGCGCGCGGCGACGACGCGGCCTTCGACCGCCGGGCCGCGTACCGGCCCGAACTTCTGAACTTCCGCCGCGAGCCGGGCCCAGCGCCCACTCGCAGCGGCGACGCAACCCAGCCGGGAGAGACCACTGGGGCCCGTCAGGCGATGCGCATGGAGGCGCTCGCCGCCCGCTACCTCCTCGCGCGGTAGCCGCTCTCACATCCCTTTCCAGCCCCCCGCTCAACGGCGGTCGGGGCTCTTCGTGCTGGGAGGCACAATGCCGAACCTTCAGGGCCTGCTCGACAAGCGGGCCACCGCGTGGGCCGCCGCCCAGGACTTCCAGTCCCGGGGCGACGACACCCCGCTGTCCTGCGAGGACCGGGCGGCGTGGGAGGCGGCGCTCGCGGACGTCGAGCGCCTGTCCGTCGAGATCGAGACCGAGGAGCGCCACTCCCGCCTCGCTGCCGTCGACTACTCGCAGATCGTCGCCCCCGGGGCGGACACCGCGGAGGCCGAGGAGGCCCGCGCCCGCCACGGCGGGGAACGCGGCGTCACGGCGTACCAGGACGCGTGGCGGTCCTGGCTCCGAGACGGCACCCAGGACCTCACCTCGGAGGAGCGCAACGTGCTCCGCACAGGGTGGGTCGACGGCAAGGAGTTGCGCGCCCAGGGCGTGGCGACCGGCGCCGCAGGTGGCTACGTCGTCCCGCCGGCGTTCCGCGCGACCATGGTGGAGACCATGAAGTTCTTCGGCGCGATGCGCCAGGTCTCCGAAGTCATCACCAATGAGACGGGACAGACTCTCCCGTGGCCTACAAACGACGACACCTTGAACGTCGGCGCGATCCTGGCCGAGAACACCCAGGTCACCGAGCAGGACGTAACCCTCGGCCAGCAGGACATCGGCGCGTACATGTACACGTCGAAGCTGGTCCGGGTCTCGCTCCAGCTGCTCCAGGACAGCGTCCTCGACTTCGAGAACTGGCTGGCCCGCAAGCTCGGTGAGCGCATTGGCCGCATCCAGAACACGCACTTCACGACCGGCACCGGCACCGCTCAGCCCGAAGGCGTCCAGACTAACGCGATCATCGGCAAGACCGGCGGCACCGGCCAGACGACCAGCGTCACCTACGACGACCTGATCGACCTCGTCCACTCCGTCGACCCGGCGTACCGCAACTCCGGACGCGTGCAGTTCATGCTCGCTGACTCCACGCTCGGATCGGTGCGCAAGCTGAAGGACGGCCAGGGCCGGCCGCTGTGGGAGCCCTCCGTCCAGGCCGGGGTCCCCGACAAGGTGCTGGGCTACGGGTACACCGTCAACCAGGACATGCCGGCGATGGCGGCCAACGCCAAGTCGATCCTGTTCGGCGACTTCTTCGCGGGCTACCTGATCCGCGACGTCTCCGACATCCAGACCCTGCGCCTGGCCGAGCGCTACGCCGACTTCCTGCAGGTCGGCTTCCTGGCGTTCTCGCGCGCCGACGGTACCCCCCAGGACACGGCCGCGATCCGCGCCTACCGCAACTCCGCAACCTGATCGACCGAGAGAGGACACCGACCATGGCGAACACGCCGAAGCCCAGCACCACCGACTCCGGGGTGCTCCAGGAGAAGCCCTCCGCCGCCGCGGCAAAGGGCGGTGACCATGACCGGATCGTCATGGCGTCGCGCCGCGCGGACGGCAGCATGGACCAGGTCGCCCCGGAGTTCATCGGCGACAAGGACGTGGCCATCGCCGCGGCGAAGCAGCAGCTTGGCCAGCAGGCGGCCAGCGCGGTGGACGTCGCGGCCCGCGGGGTGTCGTCCGCCCCGGAGGGTGCTGGTCCGTCCGAGCCGGACCCGGACGTCGCGGCACTGAAGGAGGCGCAGGACAAGGCGATCGAGAGTGCCGAGTCCCAGGCGGAGCGCGAGGTCAACGATCTGCACCAGGGGCTGAGTGGCTGATGGCCCGCATCCGCATGCTGACCAGTGTGTCGGGGCGGGGCTTCGCGTGGGCGCCGGGGGAGGTCGTGGACCTGCCCGGCGCCGAGGCGTCCGTGTGGGCTGACGGAGTTCGAGCCGTCATGGTCCGCGACGAACAGCCCGAGACCCCGGAGTCCGGTGGGGCCCGGCCGGAGCGCACCCGCAAACGGCCGGTCCGGCGCGAGACCCGCACTACGTAGAGGAGGTGGGTCGTGGCTCTGCTCACGCTCGACGAAGCGAAGGCGCAGACCGGCACCCGGGGCAGCGGCTCGGACGCCGAGATCCAGATGTACATCGACGCCCTCACCTCGGTCATCGAGGGGTACGTCGGCGTCGTTGAGCAGCGGGAGATCTCGGAGACCGTGACCGGCCAGGGAACGGCCGTCGTCCTGCTGAGCACGCCGGTGCTCGCCATCGCCTCGCTCACCCCGGTGGAGACCGGCGGTACGGCCGTGAACGTGGCTGGGCTGCACGTGGACGGCCCGTCCGGGGTGGTCGCCTACGCGGACCGCTCCCAGTTCACCGGGGGCCCGTGGACGGCCGTCTACACGGCGGGCCGGGACGAAGCCCCGCCGACCATCCGGCTCGCGGCGCTGCTGCTGTTCCAGCACCTGTGGCGCACCCGCAACGGTCCGGCCCGGGGCGCCAGTTCGGACGACAGCTACTCGGTCAGCGAGCCCATCCCCGGGTTCGGGTACGCCGTACCGAACCGGGTGCTGGAGTTGCTGGAGCCGTTCAAGCGTCCGCCGGGGATAGGCTGATGGCGACGTCAGCAGTACCCGCTGCGATCTCTGCGCTGCTCGCCGCGCTCGGCCCTGCGCCGGAGCTGGCCGAGGTCCGGGTCATCGACGGGCCGCCGCCAAACTCGAACCTCTCCGAGCCGGACCGGCTGTACGTCGGCTGGTCTCCCGGGGCCGAGCAGGCGGCTGAGATTCAGCAGGCCTTCGCCGTGGTTGGCGCTCGGCGCCGCAACGAGGACGCATCCATCGCCTGCTACCTGGAGACCCGCGACGGCGGCGGCGACATGGCGTGGTGCCGGGGGCGCGTCTTCGATCTGCTGGCCGTCGTGGAGTACCGCCTCCGCGCCACCGACGCGGCACCGGACGCGCCGACGCTCGGCGGTGCGGTGCTCTGGTCGGAGCTGACCGCCGGGTCCCTGGTCCAGGAGCAGGGCCCGGATGGCGCGTATGCCGGACTCGCCTTCACCGTGGCGTACCGCGCCCGCATCTGAACACCCCACCATCAGGAGGAACGCCATGGCGCGAGTGCGCTACATCGGCGCCGAGCCGGTCACCGTGCCGGAGCTCGGCAGCAGGACGATCCACCCGGACGAGCTGGTCGAGGTGCCCGACGCCCGGTACGACGGGTACGTCTGCCAGACCGCGACGTGGGAGGCGGTCGAGGAGCCCAAGGGCGAGACCCCGGCTGCGAGGAAGACCACCCCCACGGCGAAGCCCGCCATCACCTCGAAGGAGGGCTGACCCATGGCGATCGGTTCCGGGCTCGGTGCCCAGATCGGCATCGCGGCAGAGGCGTCCTACGGGACGTTCCTCGCGCCGACGAAGTTCATCGAGTTCACCAAAGAGTCCCTCCAGCTCAAGAAGACGACCGCGCAGTCCGCCGGCATCGCTGCCGGTCGGCTGGTCCCGCTGTCGTCCCGCCGTGTGGTCACGCAGCGGCAGGCGTCCGGGTCGCTGGACATGGAGGTCACCAACAAGGCGATGGGCGTTCTGCTCCAGTCGCTGATGGGCACGACGGTGACCCCGGTGCAGCAGGCAGCCACCGCGGCGTACCTCCAGACGCACATCCTGGCGGACACCGCCGGGAAGTCCTTGGTGATCCAGAAGGGTGTCCCCCTCACCACGGGCACCGTCACCGACAAGACGTTCCTCGGCTGCAAGGTCATCTCGGCGGAGTTCTCGTGCGAGGTCGGCGGCATGCTGCTGGCCACGTTCGAGATCGACGCCAAGGACTGCGACGAGACGCAGACGCTGGCCGTCGCCACGTACCCCTCGATGTCCCCGTTCCACTTCGGGCAGATGTCGGTTAAGACCGGCACGTACAACTCCGAGGTGGCCCTGGACGGCATCCGCAAGGTCTCGGTGAAGATCGAGCGCCCGCAGGCCACAGAGCGGTTCTACGCCGGACAGGCCGGGTTGAAGAAGGAGCCCATCTCGAACGACCAGGTGAAGATCACCGGGTCGCTGGAGGGCGACTACGTCTCCACCATCCTCGACGACCTCCACACCTCGGATGCGGCCACGTCGTTCGTGTGGGACTTCACCGGTCCGATCATCGCCGCGGCGAACGCCGAGCGGTTCACCATCAAGATTCCGGCCATCCGGCTCGACGACGCGCCCCCGGTCGTGGAGGGCTTCGACGTGGTGAAGCCGACGTTCAACTTCACCGGTTTGTACGACGGCACGAACCCCACGCAGATCGAGTACATGAGCACGGACATCACCCTCTGACGGGAGATCCGGCGTGCCGTCCTCCTTTCAGATCGTCGGCACCGGCCAGCTGCTGGAGCTTCAGCGGCGCCTGCGGTCGGCCGGGCACGAGAACATCCGGTCGTCCATGCAGCGCCGGGTGCGGCGCGCAGCCGAACCGCTGCGGGACGACCTGCAGTCCACGATCCGCGGCCTGTCGATCCAGTCGGCCGGCCGCAGCTCGGGGAAGCGCGGCGGCCGGTCCCCGACGACCCGGCCGCTGCGCGCGTCGATCGCCGCCGCGATCCGGATCAGTGTCCGCACCTCCGGCAACCCGGGTGCCCGGGTGTTCGTCGACAAGGGCCTGCTGCCGCGCGACATCCCGATGGGCGTCCTGGACCGGCTGAACGACGGCCGACTCCGGCACCCCGTGTTCGGCAACCGGAAGCGCTGGGCCACCCAGACCGCGACGCCCCTGTGGTGGGACAAGACCGTCCGCCGCCACACCCCCCGTATGCAGTCCGAGGTGGCCCGCGTCGTGGACGACGTGCGCCGCCGTATCGAGTAGGAGCCCGCTTTGATCATCAGGTACACGCCCGCCGGTGGGGCGCCGGAGGACTACGACGCAAGGTCGCTGCTGACGTCGGAGGCGTCGATCGTGGCCCGAACCATCGACCAGAAGTGGCCGGAGGTCAAGCAGGGCCTGGTCGACGAAGACCTCGACGCGATGCGCGCGGTCGTCTGGGTGCTGCGCAAGCGGCAGACCCCGACCCTACGGTTCGCCGAGTTCGACCCCGGGGTGGACGAGATGGTCACCCGGTATGACAAGGGCGAGATCGAGACCTGGATCGACGGCGCCTTCGGCCTGCTGGGCACCGACCCCGAGGTGACGGCCGAGGGGATCGCGCACGCGCTGCGCGAGGTCCCGGCCGCCGCCGCTGACCCGGAGCACGCTCGTGCGTACATCGGGAAGCGTCAGGCCGAGGCGACCGAGGGAAAAGCCCTCGAGGAGCCGGAGCCCGTGGCGGAGTCCGTACCCGGGCCGACGAGCTCTGCGACCGGGACGTCAACGCTCTCCGCAGTGAGTACCTCGGACTCTTCGCTCACCTCCTGAACATGCCGCCGGACGTCGTCGACCGGCAGCAAGTCGAGGACTTCTACTCCCTCGTCTGCTGGCTGGACGCCCACCAGCAGGCCCAGCAATCCGGAGGTGAGTGATGGCAACTCGCCTTACGTTCCTGATCGACGCCCGCGACGGTGCATCCCGCGTCCTCGACCGGATCGGCGACAATGCGACCCGCCTCGGCCGGCGCATGCTGACTGCGTCGATCAACGGCGAGGCGGCGATGAACCGCCTCGGGCGGTCGACCACGGACCGTATGGCCGCGATGGAGAGGAGCACCGGCCTCGGGGAGAAGGCGGCGTCCCGGCTGAAGGGCGCCCTCATTGCCCTGGGCCCGGCGGCGATCCCGGCTGCCGCGTCCCTTGCCCCGCTCGCGGCCGGAGCCGGTGCCGCCGCGGTGGCGGCTGGTGCCTACGCGGCGGCGCTCGGTCCGCAGATCTCCGCGATGACCGAGGCCGCCGAGGCGGAGAAGAAGTACACCGACGCGGTCGAGGCGTCCGGCGAGCGGTCCGAGGCGGCGGTCACCGCACAGCTGGACTACCTCCGCACCCTGGCCACCATGCCGCCAGAGACACGGCGCGCGGCGGCAGCTCAGTCTGTCCTGACGGATGAGTACAACGCGTGGTCGGACTCGCTGTCCGGAGACACGATGGGGCCGGTCATCAAGGGCATGGGCATCCTGACGGCCCTGCTGCCGAAGACCAGCGGGCTGGTCAAGGGGACCAGTGGCGAGCTGGACCGGATGGTCACCATCCTCGCCGGGGGCATGGAGTCCCCCGGGCTGGACGGACTCAACAGCAAGTTCACCGCGTTCGCCACGGGCGCGCTGGACCGCGTCAACGACGGTCTCGTGCGCCTGATGCGGACGGGCTCCTCGGGCAGGGTCGGCACCGGCCTGACCGAGTTCATGGACTACGCCCGCGAGCAGGGCCCAGTCGTCGCGGACACCGTGCACAACGTTGCCGACGCGCTGGTCAACGTGCTGCGTGCCAGTTCCGATGTTGGCGTCGGCATGCTCGACGTCGTCAACGCGTTGACCGGCATCGTCGCGGCCGTACCCCCGGAGGCCATCGCGGCGGTGCTCCAGCTCGCCCTCGCCATCAAGGCCGTGCAACTCGCAGCTGTCGGCATGGGTGCCGCACGAACCGCGATGGCCTCATTCGGTACCCAGCTCGTCGCGATGCGAGTAGCAGCAGCGGCAGCTCCGGGTCGGCTGGCTGCGGTCGGCGCCGCGATCGGCGCCTTGTCGAAGGCGGCCAAGCTGGCGGTGGCAGGCACGGCTATCGGGCTCCTGGTCCTGGCCGTCACCCAGCTGTCTCAGATGGGCAAGCAGGCGCCGCCGGACGTCGACCGGCTGACCACGTCTCTGGGGAAGCTGGCCCAGACGGGCAAGGTCAGCGGCGAGGCGGCCCGCGCTTTCGGGTCCGACCTCGGTGGCCTGGCCGACTCGCTGCGCGACCTGTCGCGCCCCGCGAACTACGACAAGTTCGAATCGTTCATGGCCGGCCTGATCGGCATGGACTCGGCGACGATGCGGGACGCGAAGGCGGATCTCGACTCCGTCGACAAGGCGCTCTCCAACCTGGTGCAGGGCGGGAAGACGCAGCTGGCCCAGGCCGCCTTCGATCAGCTCGCGGCGGCCATGCGCAAGAACGGCATGAGCGCGGGCGAGCTCCGCGGCAAGCTCGACGACTACCAGGCGGCGCTCGCCGACCAAGCCTTCGAGGCGCAACTGGCGGCACAGGCGCAGGGGCTCTTCGGGGCGCAGGCGCAGCAGGTGCAGGCGAAGCTTGACACCCAGAAGGCCAGCGCGGACGGGCTCCGCCAGTCGATCCAGGCGTTGAACGATGTGAACCGCGCTGGCCTCGGCGGGATGATCGGGTTCGAGGCCGCCATCGACGCTGCGGCGAAGGCGGCGAAGGACAACGCGGGCGCGCTCTCGATGTCGGGCGGCCAGCTCAACCTGAACTCGGAGAAGGCGCGGACCGCGGCCACCGCGCTGTCCGACCTCGCGGCCCGGACCGACGAAGCAACTGCGGCGGCCCGGCAGTCGGGCGCCGACTGGTCCGAGGTGAACGCGATCTACGACCGGGGCCGGTCGAAGTTGCTCGCCTCAGCGCAGGCGATGGGGCTGACCAAGGCGCAGGCGGCCGAGCTCGCGGACCAGATCCTGGCCACGCCGGACAAGACGGCGCGGATCAAGGGCAACCTGGAGGATCTGGAGGCGAAGCTCTCCTCCGCGAAGGCGCGGCTCCAGTCCGTTCCGGACTCGCGCCGGGCGGCGATCCGGGCGGAGATCTCCGACCTGCAGGCCAAGGTGGCGCAGGCCCGGGCGGCGCTCGGCACGGTGCAGAGCAAGACCGTCAGCGTGATGGTGCAGTACCGCTCGTCGAAGAACCCGAGCTCCTTCGCAACCTCGATCGGCGGGTACGCCTCCGGAGGCAAGCCGAAGCCGGGCGAACTCGCCTGGGTTGGCGAGGAGGGCCCGGAGCTGATGCGCTTCGGGTCTGGCGGGGCGGAGGTGTACTCCCACCGCGACAGCATGGCCATGGTGTCGAGCGCGGCGTCGGCCGGCCGTGACGCTGGGCTGGGGCTCCGGCGCGGCATGGCCGTGTCGACCGACGGCGTCGAGTCCTCCGGTCGCTCTCTCGGAGCGGCCATCCTCTACGGTGTGCGCGACGAGCTTCAGATCGCGTCCCCGTCGAAGAAGACAAAGGCGCTCGCGGCCGACGCGGGCAAGGGCCTCATCGTCGGCATGACCGGCTCGAAGGCGCAGATCAAGGCGACGGCAGCGGACCTGGCGAAGGACATCTGGGCTGCCTGGTCCGGGACGAAGAGCACGAAGGACAGTCGCCTCGTCGCCATGGTCAACCGCGACACGGCCAAGCTCCAGGGGCTGGCCAGCAAGCGGGACTCCCTCGCGGCCCAGATCACCGCGGCGCGGGCATACTCGGCCGAGCTGAAGACGTCCGCCCGGGACGACGCCAAGCTGAGCAACCTCGGCCTCTCCGACGAGGAGGTGACCGCCGGGTCGATCCAGGCCGGGCTCCAGCAGAAGCTGGCGAAGATGCGGCAGTTCACCAGCTACGTCACCACCTTGGCGAAGAAGGGCCTGTCCAAGGGTCTGCTCCGCCAGGTCCTCGACATGGGCCCGGACCAGGGGTACGCCTACGCGTCCGCGCTGGCCGGGGCATCGAGCACGGCGCTGAAAGCGATCAACGCCACCCAGTTGGGCATCGACCGTGCCTCGACCACCCTCGGGAACACCGGCGCCGACCTGCTGTACGACTCCGGGGCGAACGCCGGGAAGGGCTACCTCAAGGGGCTGCAGTCCCAGCAGGCGGCGATCGAGAAGCAGATGCTCACCATCGCCAAGGGCATGGACAAGGCGATCCGCAAGGCGCTCGGAATCAAGTCGCCCAGCACCGTCGCGGCGAAGAGCGGCGGGTACTTCACCCAGGGCCTCGGCGTGGGCGCCCTCGCTCAGGTGCCGTTCCTCGACCGGGCCATGGCCACGGTCACCGGCCGTATGGCGGCGGCCCGGCCGGTCGTCGGCCGCCCGGCGGTCACGGGCGGCAGGGCATCGGGAGACCAGCAGGTGATCAACCTTGGCGTCACGTTCTCCGGGGTCATCGACCGGATCGGCGCGGCCAAGGAGATTCAGAGGCTGCTTGCAGAGCTGGCCCTGACCACGGGCCAGCCCATTCGATTGGGGGTGACGGGATGACGCTCATCGTGGAGGCGGCGTTCGGCAGCACGCTTGCCGACGCCGTCGCCGGGTTTGTCGCCTGGACGGATATCACCCAGTGGGCTGGCACGGTCTCCATCACCCGGGGCGCCGAGTCTCAGCTGTCCCAGACGCAGGCCGGGACGTTGAGCCTGCCGCTCGACAACGCGGATGGCCGGTTCACCCCGGAGAACAGCGGATCTCCGTACTACCCGAACGTGGTGGACGGGGTGCCGATCCGGATCAGCGTAGCCACGGCCAGCCTGAACCTCCTGAGGAACCCGTCCCTGGAGGGGGACCAGGACACCGCCATGGACACCTGGGAGTGGGTCCAGTGCACCCCGGTCTCCGTCGGCACACCGGTCCAGTCCGGCAGCCGGGCGGCCCGCGTCGTCTGGGACACTGGGGCGGCGGGCGCGTCGTTCCAAAGCACGGTGTACGGACTGACCGTCGGCGCCCGGTACACGGCGAGCGTGTACGTCCGCGTCCCTGCCGGGGACGTGGCGGTGCGCATCCGGATGGGCGGGGTCACCTCGTCCGCGTCCGCAGTGAACGACACCTACACCCGGCTCAGCGTCACGTTCACCGCCACCTCCGTCGTCCTGCCGCTCCAGGTCATTCCGTCGACCGCGCCCGCCGCCGGTGACCTGGTGTACGTCGATGCCGCGCAGGTCGAAACGGGCGCAGTGGCCACCACGTTCGCTGCGACGGGCGCGCAGCTGCACCGGCGGTACTGGGGGCTGATCAACCAGTGGCCCGTCCAGTGGGAAGGCCTGCTCGCCGCGTCCGCCATCACGGCCACAGACATCTTCTCGGTGCTGTCCCGGGCCGAGGATCAGATGCGCCCGATGCTGGTCCAGGAATCCCTGGTGTGGGGGCCGCAGGCCCTGTGGATGCTCGACGAGGTGGCTGGCTCCGCGTCGGCCGGCGACGAGGCGGGATCGGGCGGCGCCGGAACGCTGGCCGTCACGCAGGCAGGGGCGGGCGGGACGTTGGCGTTCGGGTCGTCGTCCGCCCCGCTCGGCCTCGACGGCGCCCCGATGCTCACTCCGGCCAGTTCCACCGCCGGCCAGTTCCTCCGGGGCGCGACCGGCGCCGACTTCCGAGCCGGGACGTTCAGCCCGTGGCTGTGCGAGGTCTGGTTCCAGACCTCGCTCGCCGGTCGTGCGATTCTCACCCTCACCTCAACCGCTGGCGACTCCGTCCTGCTGATGTACCTCAACGCCACTACGGGGTACCTGACGATCGAGACGCAGCAGGCTGGCACGCTGGTCACCACCACCGTGACCAGCGTTTCCCTTGCAGACGGCCGGTGGCACCACGTGGTGTACAGCAGCGCCCTCGGCGAGGTGTACGTCGATGGGGCCAGCCTCGGCGCCTACGCCGGAATTCAACAGGTCAACGACCTGACCACCATCACCGTCGGCGCGACCCACACCGACAAGGCCATCTGGTCCGGTTCGCTCGCCGGGATCGCCCTGTACGCCGACCCGACGATCACCGCCTACGACCTGGCCCTGCACTACGCGTGCGGGACGACCGGGTACGCGGGCGAGACCGCCGACGAGCGCGCGCACCGGCTCGCCGCCTACGCCGGGATCCCATTGCGGGACACCGGCATTTTCACCACGGGGATTGCCGAGCAGGCGGCGCTCGGCTCGACCGCCCTTGATCACCTGCGGGGCGTCGAGACCACCGAACAGGGTGTCCTCGTGGCCGACAGGGACGCACCGTGGCTGTGGCTCCAGGGCCGCAGCGTCCGCTACAACCCGAACGCCACCCTGGCCATCGCGTGGGCTGATCTAGAAACCGGGGATGTCGAGCTGGCCTACGACACCCAGCGCGTCATCAACTCGGTGACCGTCACCCGGCCCGGAGGCGCAACCCAGCGACTCGTCAACGCCGCGTCGCGCGCCGCCCGGGGGCCGATCGGCCGGACCGTCGACACGCTCGCCATGGACGACCTGGTCACGTCCGACCTCGGGTCCTGGCTGCTCCAGCGGTACGCCGCCCCGCACCCCGAACTCCGCTCGCTGACAGTCGAGGCGTACACCCTCGGTCTGACCGCGTACCGGCAGTGGCTCGCCGTGGACATCGGCACCCCGCTGACCGTGACCGGCCTGCCCGCGCAGGCGCCCACCTCCTCGATGGGCGTCACCGTCGAGGGCTACACCGAGACCATCGGCGACCAGCAACACCGCCTCGCGTTCCACACATCACCCACCGCGCTCGCCACCGTGTGGGTCCTCGATGACCCCGTGTACTCCGTCCTCGGGTCCACGACCCGATTGGCATTCTGAGGAGCCCCATGCCCCGCATCGTCCCTGTCGTCCGTGCCGAGACGGTCTACACCCCGCCGGCACCGCAGCCGCTCAACGCCTGGGCGGACGTCCCTGGCGCCGAGCTGGTCTACTTGTACATGGAGTCCCGGACCGGGCGCCCCATAGAGCGGCCCGTAGAGGACACCGGCGACACCTACTACGCCCGGATCAACCAGAACCGATGGCTGGCCGACTGTGACTGCGGGTCCGCGCAGGTCATCTCCCCGACCGACCCGCGGTACGGGTGCGTGGTCTGCGGGTGGGGCTGGGTGACGCTGGTCTTCCCCGAGGACGTTGCGGCCGTCGAGGCGCAGATGCTGCTGGAGCCGAAGCCTGCGTACCGGAACTGGTGGCACCCGGACGACCCGCGCAACCCGGACCGGCCGATCGAGCCGGAGGTGACGCCGTGACGTTCTCTCCGAGGACGTGGACGGTCGGCGAGACTGTCACGGCCGCGCAGTTGAACCAGGAGATCCGCGACCAGTTCGCGTCGATCCTCGACGCGTGGACCGCGTACACCCCGACGTGGACCGCAGCCACCACCAACCCGGTCCTGGGGAACGGAACGATCGTCGGCCGTTACCTCAAGGTCGGCCGGACAATGCAGATCCACATCGAGCTGACGATGGGCTCGACCACGACCTACGGGTCCGGGGCCTGGACGATCAGCCTGCCCGTCGCCGCAGCGTCCGGCTCCGGCACCCGCGTCGGCGTCGCCCACGCCCTCGGGTCCATCCGCGTCGCCGGGAACACCCAGGTCGGCGCGACATCAACGTCCATCACCACGTTTTTCCCGGCCAGCACCTCGGTCAGCAACCTCTCGAACGCAGGCGCCACGAATCCCTTCACGTGGGCGGCGACCAACACCCTGCGCATCGATCTGACCTACGAGACCGCGAGCTGACCCAGCCCAACCGTTCCGCCCCGCGCCGCTGGCCCGGGGCCTCCTGCATGTCTGGAGACCTGATGGCCTGGTATCCGAGAGCCACGAAGTACGAGCTGCAACCCGAGTCGGACGCCCAACCGGCGATCCGGCCGACGCAGTTCATCGTGCACTCGATCATCGCCCCGTGGACGGCGAAGCGCGTCTTCGAGTACTGGCGTGACAGCACCAACCTGGAGTCCCACTTCGGCATCGGCTACGAGGGGGACGTCGGCCAGTTCATCGGCACGCAGACCCGGGCCGACGCGAACGCCGGCGCGAACCTGCGGGCCGACGGCACCGGGGCCGTGTCGGCGGAGACCGCGTCGAACACCGAGGGCACCGACCCGTGGACCGACGCCCAGGTCGAGGAGCTGATCCAGCTCGGCGTGTGGCTGCACGAGACGCACGGCATCCCGCTGCGGATCTGCCGCACCCACGATGACCCGGGGTTCGGCTACCACTCGATGTTCCCCCAGTGGTCAACGTCCGGGACCGCGTGCCCCGGTGCCGTCCGCATCGCCCAGTTCAAGACGGTCGTGTTCCCCGGCATCGTCGCCCGCGCCACCGGCGCCCCCGTACCCACCAACACCACGTCCGAGGAGGACGAGATGACCCCTGCCGACATGGCGAAGCTGGCCGACCTCGTGGTCGACCGACTGCTTGCCGCCGACAAGTTCGACGCCCCGGCGGACGCCGCCGACTACAGCGCGGACAAGAAGTCCCCGCAGCACTTCTGGTCCGGGCGGAGCGTCTTCAGCGACCTCGTCACCCGGGTCCGCCGCATCGACAAGACCCTGATCGCCCTCGCCAAGAAGCTGGAGGCCTGACCATGTCCGAGACCCCGTTCCCGCTGCCCAGCACCGAGACCGTCCTGAAGACCGCCGGGACCTACGCCCGCGACCTCGGCGAGCGCGTCGTGTCGACCGGGCTGGAGGCGTTCGTCGGCGCCCTGGTCGTCACCGCCCCGTTCGACCTGTCCATGTGGGAGTCCGCCGCGACCGCCGGGGCCGCCGCCGGGTTCGCGGTGCTGAAGGGCGTGGCCGCCCGGCTCCGCGACGTGCGCAACAGCGCCAGCCTCGCCCGGGGCGTGTAGTGCGGGCCGCCCTGTGGCGGCACCTCGGCTGGCGTGGCCTCGCCCTGGCTGGGACCGGCGCTGCCTGGGTGGTCGTCGGTCTCGGCCTGCTCCTTACCGACCGGCCCGCGGTGCGCGCGGGCGCCGGGCCGCTCATCGACCTCATGTGCATCCAAGGTTGGGGCGGGGTGTGGATCGGCTGCGGGCTCCTCGGCCTGGCCGCCGGGCTCCGTCGTCCCGGCCGGGACGTCTGGGGGTTCGGCGCGGTCGCCGGGCCGCCCGCGTGGTGGGCATTGGCCTACCTCGCGGCGGCCGTCAGCGGCCGGTACCCGCCCGGGTGGGCGACCGTCCCGGTGTACGGGGTCATCCTGCTGCTGCTGGTCATCGTCGCCGCGCTCACGGGGAGGCAGAGGCGCATCTGTACGTGCGAGAGAGGAGGGCGATGTGGGCGGTGAGGACTCGGTCTTCGGCGTCATCGCAGCGGCGATCGGGGGCCTGGCCGCGATCCTCGTGGCGCGGATTTCCCGGCCGGGCCCCGGGGAGGATGAGGACGAGCTGAAGGTGTCCCCGGAGATCTGGCAGCGGTTCGAACGGCTGGAGCGGAAGGTCGACCATTTGACGGCGCTGGTCGAGACGAAGAAGGCGGAAGTCAGCGCGCTGGAGAAGCTCCTCCGGTCCGCCATGCGGATCGTCCGCCGGCAGCAGCGCCGTCTCCGCGCGCACGGCGACCGGCCCGAGGAAGTCCCGCTGGAGCTCATCCCGTACAGCATCGACTGACCACCACCACGCCCCCGTCCTGGCCACCTCGGCCGGGCGGGGGCGATTCGTCGTGCCTGACCTGCGGTTCTGCCCTATAAGAATGCGCGGAAAGTAACCGCACCTCGCGGCTCAGCCAGCGCACCCTGGCGCCGGTGGCGAACCGCAGGCCGCAAAACCCCGCAGCTACAGGGACGGGTCAGTCCCGCCGGAGGAGCACCCGCTCGGGCTGGCAGACGTCGCACGGGGGCGTCCCCGCCGCGAGATGGGCGGCCGCGTCCTCCCGGGTGAGCGGGCGCATCTCGGCGCCGGACGCCCAGCAGTCGCCCCGGTGGATCTCCTCGTCCGGGCCGAGCCCGATGCGCGCGGCGCCGAACGCCGGGGTGGCGGCGCGCCGGGGCGCGGACGGCGCGGCGGCGCGGGCGGGTTGCTGCACCGGGGCTGCCTGCCGCTCGGCCGCCGCGAGCGCCCGGTCGACCTCGGCGAGCTGGAGCGCGAGGTAGGTACGAAGGACGCGGAGGCGGTCGGCATCGGGTGGCAGATCGGGCATATGTTCGAGTCTACGACCGGGTGCAGACTCCAGCATTCCGCTCCGGGGTCGCCGCCCCGCCCGGCACCATGAGCCCATGACCGACACCACCGTCGCCCCCGCCGGCCGCGCGCTCTGCCTCGACTGCCTCGGTGCGGGACGGGTCGCCAACCCCTACGCGCACACGTGCAACAGCCCCGCCTGCCAGGACCCGGCGGTCGTCCAATGCCCCGAGTGCGACGGGCAGGGCACCGTGGCCGCGCAGAGCGCGTAGGTCAGGCGTCCGACTCCTCCGGGTGCCGCACGAGCCGCTTCAGCGACTTCTCCACCTCGTACCGGTTCTGCCCGGTCGCGGCGGCGTGCGCGGTGATCGCCGCCTGCACGGCCGCGGCGGTCGACACGGTCAGCCGCCCATCCTGCTGCTCCGCCCAGGCGGCGCGTTCCAGCTCGATCAGTTCGTCGGTCAGTTCGATTGCCACGAGGCGGATCGTAGCCGCGTCACTCCGGCCACTCACCCGCAGGTCATGCCGCTTCGGCGGTGTCCCCTCGGACGGCCGCAGTCCACTCGCCGAGGAGCCGCTCGTACTCGCGGCGCCCCTCCGGCGAGAGCCGCCCGCCGCCGCGCTGCCACAGCGCGCGGATGTCCGCGTTGACCGCGGGCAGCGGGCGCGCAGGAGCTGCGTCGGACCGGAGTGAGGGCATGCGGTCAGGATAGGGGTCGGCTCCGGCTCTACGGGAGAGGTGCATAGGATCCCGCCATGATTCGAGCAGTCGTATTTGACGTCGGCGAGTGCCTGGTGGACGAGACCAGGGAGTACGGCACCTGGGCTGACTGGCTCCACGTGCCCCGTCATACCTTCGCGGCGATGTTCGGCGCCGTCATCGCCCAGGGCCGCGACTATCGGGACGTGTTCCAAGAGTTCCAGCCCGGCTTCGACCTCTACGCCGAGCGCCAGGCCCGCGCGGACGCGGGCCAGCCCGAGCACTTCGGCGAGGACGACCTGTACCCCGACGTCCGCCCCGCGCTCGCACAGCTCCGGGCGGACGGCCTCTGGCTCGGCATCGCGGGCAACCAGACGGTGCGCGCCGGCGGAATCCTCCGAGAGTTGTTCACTGCCGACGTCGACCTGATCGGCACCTCGGACGACTGGGGCGCGAGCAAACCGGACCCGGAGTTCTTCGTCCGCGTCGCCGAGGTCGTCCCGGCCGAGCCCGGCGAGATTCTGTACGTCGGCGACCGCGTCGACAACGATCTGAAGCCGGCCATCGCGGCCAGGATGAAGACGGCTCTCATCCGCCGGGGCCCGTGGGGAACCATCCAGTGGTCCACCCAGGAAGCTCGCAACCTGCCGACCTTCCGCATCGAGTCTCTCGCCGAACTCGCCGACTGCATCGCCAAGTTCAACGCGCAAGGGCGCTGACGGTCGTCGACCACCCGTAGAGCCTGTCATCGAGGTCACGGACGCACTGCTCGTGCTGGTGCGGGGCCAACGTCCGCCGGACCTCGCGCACCCGGTCCATGCCCGTTGCGTACCAGGTGATCTCCAGCTGGTCGAGGGCCTGGCAGGCGTAGGTGCAGGCGGCCTCCGGCTGTCCAGCGGCCGCCTCCACGGCAGCAAGGTCGCCGAGGAGGACGCTCCGCTGCTTGTCCTCTGCGGCAGGCAGCTGGTCCAAGGCCTGATGCAGGGTCGCCCGCGCCTGGGGCAGGTGGCCGGCGGCGAGTTGGGTGTTCCCCTTGAAAGCGAGCAGCCGGACAGGTGAGAACCAGTCCAGCCAGCTGGGCGACTGCTCGTCGCCGCCAGCCGCGAGCACGTCCTCGCCGTGCGCGATCAGGTGCAGCGCGGTGCGCGTGTTCCCGGCGCGGGTCTCGCACTCGGCCTCGACCGCGTCGAGCCAGGCGAGGAGCTCGGCGCTGGCCGGGCCGCGCCGGGCATAGGTCCGGGCAGCCACCATCCGCTCAACCGCGTCCTCGCGGCGGCCAACCCAGGCGGGGATGAAGGCGGTGTGCGCGAGGATCGCGGCGCCGAGGAGCGCGTCGTCCGCCTCGCCCGCCGCCTGGAGCGCGCGGAGCCAGGTGGCCGAGGCACGGTCCGGCTCGCGCAGGTCGAAGAACTCAATGCGGCCGGCCAGCAGCCACGTCTCCGCAAGGGCTTCCGCCACCGTGGCACGGGTCTGCCCGGCGGTTTCAGGGAGCAGCGCGCACCCCAGGGTGGCGTGCGCAATGGCCGCCGGGTGCAGGGTGGCTGGGGCGACGGACCAGTAGAGGCGGCGGTGCGAGCGGGTCACGGCCGCGAAGTCCTGCGCGACCGAAGCAGGTTGCATCGTGGCGACCGCCTGCGAAGGGACGGCCGCCAGGCCAACGGCGGCGACCGTCGCCCCGACGAGACGCCGGCGCACGGGGTCGACCCCAGGCGGAGGGGTGAAGCCCAGACCGTCGAGGTCTTGGCCAAGGACGCGGACGAGCGCCTGCTGCATGTCCGGGCGCGGCCACGGTGGGGTAGCACCCTCCCATCGGCGGACCTGTCGGACGTCGACGCCGAGAGCTTCAGCGAGGGCCTTCTGTGAGCGGTAACCCGCAGCAAGGCGGGCCGACTTGAGACGGTGGTTACTGGACGTCGGTGGCACTCTGCTCCTCCTGGGTAGCTCGCTGCTCCCAGTGTCACAGCACGTCCTCACCCTGACCACTCATCACTCGAACTGCCGTATCAAAGTCCTTTTCTGCGCAGTCAAGAGTCCCCCCAAAGTCCTCGGAATGAATCTCGTTGCGGGCAATGCTGAGCTCCCGTCACCGAGACCGAGGAGATGCGATGCCACGACCCGCCGCCCGAGAAGAGTGGGCCGCAATCCGCGTACCCCGCAGCGTTGGCCTCGACGCCGTCGGCATCCTCGGCATCCGCTCCGGAGCGGTCCTCGCGCACGATGAGGCCCTCTACTGGTTCGTTTCCCCGGCCATCGTGCCCGACTGGGACGTACCCGGGACTCGTCCGATCGGCGTTGCGGCCCACCTCGTCATCCCGCCCGAGCGTCGGACGGAGGGGCCGGGCCCACACTGGCGCGTCTGTCCCGGACCCGGGGCGTGGACGACGGATGCCGCGGCCCTGCGCGCCGCACTGGAGGACGCGATGAGCCCGCGGGCGACACGAGCGGCGGTGGCACGATGAAGCCACACGCTGAGCAGCTTGGCGCCGGGGACCGCGCGTACCGCGCTTGGCTCTTCCACACTGAGCAGTGTTCGACGTGCCGCGCGAACGCGGCTTGTCCCACCTCGGTACGCCTCGGCCGCGCCTGGCGGAAGGTTCGCCGATGACCTTCCCCCGGTACTGCGTCGACTGCGACCGCACGATCGCCAGCAACGCCATCGTCGTCTCCGAGGGACACTCGGCGTCGGGCGCCCGCGAGGACGCCTACGCTCACCCGGCGGGCGACCCGGCGTGCACCGTCCGGCGGGCGTCGCCCTCGATGCTGCACCAGCAGCTCGACGCGATGCCAGCCCCGGCACCGAGGCCTGGGCCGCGCCGCTGAGCTCCTGCCCGCACCCGAGGTCGGCGGCGGCCGGGGTGCAGGCAGGGTTACCGCACGAGGTCGCTGAGCCGGATCTCCAGCGCGCGGCAAATACGGAGGAGGTCCGAGAAGCGCGGGTCGTTCGTCCCGCGCTCTACGCGGTGGACGGTGTCCCGAGAGATGCCCGCTCGCTCGGCAAGCGCCTCCTGGGTCAAGTTCTGCCGCATCCGCTGCTCGCGGGTCCGGTCGCCGAGGAGTCGGCGCTCGGAGAGGAGCCAGGGCGGATGATCTTGGGACGGCACTCGACATACGCTTGCCGCCGCATAAGCTGATGTCAGTAGCTACGTAGCTGCTTTTTTTGATCTTGAACGGCGCACCGCTCCGCAGCAAGATCGCGAGGTGAGGGGGTGCCGGATGCTACGAAGGCTGCCGATCCCTGCTGCTCGCCCACCATGCCATCACCTGGTACAGCGTGCGCATCCCCAACTTCTCCCGCAGTTGGCTCAGTTCACCAGTCACGGTGCGCTCGGAGATCCCCAGCCGCTTCGCTGCCTGCTGCTTGTTCCAGCCAGCCTCAAGCTCACCAAGGATCTGACGCTGCCGATCGGTCGTCACGCTGCCTGCCCGCGGTTTGGCGTCGCCCCACCGGACACCCCTGTCCCACAGGGCCTCGAAGACGCGCTCGGCCCACGCCACGCTGGCCCGGTCGGAGACGTGCCAGCCCGCGTCGGGACCCGCCCCGCTGACGACGTGGTTGTCGACAAAGAGGTGACGCCCATCGACGATCATCAGCCGAGGGAAGACCCCGCTGAGTGTCCGCACTTCGGCGCCAGCGTCGATAATCTCGGAGACGTAGGACGCCGTCTGGTTGTGGCTGACGGCCGCACTGGCGTAGAGGCTTCGCACAGAGACCCCCGCCTCCAGGGCGCCCACCACACGCCGTGCACCCATTGCCACGACCGCAGGGTCTCGATCCGCCGGAGCGCCCGGCTGGGCTGTCAAAACGGACTCGGCGGCACTCGCCGAGACGTCCCCTATGCGGGCATTCATCCCATCCCTGCTGGGGAGGAATTCGGAGGCGGGGCCACCGTACATACGGTGTGGGTCGTAGGCGTCCGTGAGCGACTCCAAGGCGGGGACGTTGTGTATCCGGTCGACCAGCGCCCGGAGGTCGTCCAGTGCGCCGCCAAGCAGGTCGTGAGCCACGGCGCGCGGATCATGCGCGACCCAGGTGCCGTGCGGCTGGCGCTCAATGAGGCCGAGTTCGGCAAGCCGATCGGTCACGGGGCCGGGCTCGACGGAGTCGCCAGCCGCCACGGCCTGGTATGTCGCAGCCTCAAAAGTGCTCAAACTTTTTCTCAACATCCGCACATCCCCCATGTGTTGCGCTTGCGTGAATCGGCAAGTGCCCATTCTGGCACGAGGAAACCGACCAAAGCCCTGGTTTCTCACGCCCGCCGCATGCCAGTATTTCGATGCCGCAACATCATCGAGCATATGTTCGAGTCACTTGGAGGGCGTCACCATGAAGACCCGCATCCGCATCCTGGCCGCGAGCGCGATCCTGGCCGCCGGCCTCGCCGCCACCGCCATCCCGGCCTCCGCCGAGGAGACCAGCACCACCACCCCCGTCGCCACCCCCGCCGACCTCGGCTGGGGCAGCACCGGATCCGACGCGGCCACCCCGTCGCCCACCCCCACCACCGTCCACCCGCTCGACCTGGGCTGGGGCTGACCTACCGCACGACCACACGGCAACGGGGAGATCGAATGTGTGTGCACGTCCTTATCGCTGACCTTCCGGCCGGCATCCTCGCCTCGGCGGATCGGCAGCCCGTGCACACGCAGGTGTACGCGGACACCTCCCTCCTCGTCGGCGGTCAGATGACCGCCGACGGGCGGGTCGCCATCGAGCAGGCTCTCGCCGCAGTCGGCGGCGAGAGCCTCGCCTCGGCCAGCCCCTGCTCCCTCCGCCTCGCGAGCTGAGGGGAGACGGCGATGGCGTACGCGGAGAAGGTCTACAAGGTCCGCAACGGGGTCAAGACGAAGGCATTCACCTGGCGGGCGGTCTACAAGAAGCCCGACGGAAAGCCCGGATTCAGGCCCGGCTTCCCCACCGCGAAGTTGGCGAAGGAGTGGGGTGGGGAGCAGGAGACTCTGATCCGCGCCGGGGCGTGGGTCGATCCCAAGCTCAGCCAGACGCAGCTCGGCGAGTTCGTACGCGAGTGGATGGCGGTGCAGACCCCGCGCGGGCGGACGACGATGAACCGCTGGGAACGCCTCGACGCACACATTCTTCCGAAGTGGGAGCACACTCCCCTCATCGCGTTCAACTGGTTCGACGTTGAAGCGTGGGCCCGAACCATGACGTGCGCCCGCAGCACCACGAAGGACAGCGTGCAGCTGCTCACGAGGATCCTGAACGGTGCGGTGGACAAGCGGTACCTCCAGGTCAACCCATTGGCTGGCCGACGCCTCACCGGCCTACCGCCTGACCCCGCCCCGAAGAAGTCCGAGGAGGAGTTGTGGGCACCCACCGAGGTGGTGCTCCAGCTGGCGCGACGCCTCGGCCCCGCCTACGGCCTCCACGTGCTGACCACTGCCTTCACGGGCCTCCGGTGGGAGGAGCTGGCCGGCCTGCACCGCGACAACGCGCTTCTGGAGCGACAGCAGCGGTACGCGGGCGGGACGTTCACGTGTCCGATCATCCGGGTCGACCCCGATGTGGGCGCCCTGGCCGAGTACTACAAGCGGACCGAGGAGGGGAAGCGGAAAACCTTCCGCGGGTTGGAGCCTCCCAAGAATCCGAAGTCGGCGCGCGCCATCGACGTGGCGCCGTTCCTCCGTATCCTCCTGGAAAAGCATCTGGCGGAGTGGCCGTATGAGTGGGTGTTCTGCACGCCCACGGGCAAGTGGTGGTGGAGAAGCGAGTGGTTCCGGATCATCCGGCCTGCTGCCGACGGGCGGGACCCCCGGCCGAAGGCGCGGGGGACCGCCCTGAAGGAAGGGTGGGACCCGATCATGCCGGGCCTCACGATGCGGGCGCTGAGGCACACTCACGACACGTGGCAGGCCGAGGACGAAGTGAATCCAGTGCTCGCCCACGAGCAGTCGGGGCACAAGTACCCTGGCATCAAGGGCACCTACCAGCACCCGACGCCGACGATGCGACAGCATCGGCTGGATGCGTTCGAGCGTCGCTTCGTCAGGGCCATGGAGACGTTGGGGTGGCAGGAGATCTGGCCCGGAAGTTGATCTCCTAAATTCCCCCTAAACGGCCCCCTGGGAACGGGATCTGATCTTACTCAGAGGCCGTCCTCCCCTTTGCTTACAGCCTCCTCCGCGATCCGCTCGTGGTGACGAATTACTTCAGCGACGATGAAGTTGAGGAGCTTTTGGACCCCCTCCCCCGCCCCCAGGTGACAGCTCCGGCGAGGGCATCTGAGCTGGCAAAAGTCCGGCGCTCGGCAGCCTTGCCCCCATACCCGTGCACTTTGGCTACACCTTGAGATCACTCTGACTACACCCTCGGCACCACGGGTGGGCTACTAAATCTCCACTAAATGATCATGGAGAAAGGGCAGGTCAGGGCATACTCAGCAGGCAGAGAAGCGGCCCGCCCCTGTTGAGGGGCGGGCCGCTTCTCTGCGTTCTACGCGCCGGCCGCCGCCGGGGGCTCCTCGCGCAGCCACTCCTGCAGGCGCGGGGATGTCCGCTTCCACGCGTCCATCGCAGCCTGGAGTTCTTCGGGCGAGGAGTCGACCTGCCCCTTCAGTACGACCACCGCCTGCACGCCGCCAGGGAGAACGACGACTGCAGTGTCGAGGACTGCGCCGGGCGCGTTGAGGTCCGACACGATCCGCAGGGGCAACTGCCCTTCGATTGCCGGGACTGGCGCCGCCGGGGCGCGCTTCACCTCGCCGACCGACTCCCGTACAGAAATGGACTCGACGGTCCCGGGCTGCGGCGGCTCACCTCCCGCAAGCACGTTCTCCACGGCGCCCCGCGGCCAGCCAAGGGCGGCTGCATACGACCGCATGGTTGCGCTCACCCGGGCGCGAGGGATGCCACGCTCGATGCCCTGCACCGTCGAGTAGCCCACGTTGAGCCGGGACGCAGCCTCGCGCTGCGTCCACCCTGCGGCCTCGCGGGCCCTCTGTAGCGCCTGCCCGAGCGCATGCCAGTCCATGGGCACACATCATGCCGCATTGAGTGCAACCACGGGAAGCGCAGATCCCGCCCATGACCTGCGCATCTGCGCCACATCTGCGCCTTTTGGGTTGCATTTTGCGCCGTGCATATGCCAGTGCGCCCCCCATCGACACCTCGAAATGAGGCATAGGGGTCCTCAAGATGCTTGCGCGCGTAGTCAAAGTGCGCTTCAATTTGAGGTGTGAGACCGAACGGGCAGGCAATACGGGCCATCCGTGAAGCGCGGCGACTGAGCCTTCGCGTCATGCAGCAGCGGACGGGCCTGGACAGGGGCTACCTCTCCCGCATGGAGAGAAACCTCATCCGGAATCCGGCCGACGCGCCCGTCCTGACGATCGCCACCGCCCTCGACGTCACACCCGACGCCATCACCCACGAGGAGTTGCCGTGACCGCCAAGGCGCCCACGCAGATCAGGAAGAAGAGGCCGACGCCGCTGCCGCCGCGTACCGCCGAGGAGCTGGAGCTCCGGCGCTGGACCCCCGAGGAGGTGGTCGAGCTGCAGCTCCTGCCGTACCGGAGCGTGCGCGTGCTGAAGAGCAAGTGCTACCGCCGCGAAGTCCACTGCCACCTCGACGGCGGCCGGATCACCTTTACCGCCGACGACCTTCGCCGCGAGAACGACCGCACCGCCGTCGTCCCCTTCGCCGCCTGACGGCGGCAAATGAGGCCGCCCCGCAACTCGCCAGTCCGGGACGACCTCGGATCCACCCACACCAACCTCCAGAAGGAGAAGGGCAGATCATGTCTGCATCATCTCAGACCCCGAATGAACCCACGAGCCCCACGCTCGGCTCGCAGACCGGCCCGATCGGGCTCCTCGCGTACCTCCACGCCACGATGCCGGGCCTGCCGGCCGTGACGGTCCACCTGTTCGCGCACGCTCGCGACGAGCTGTCGATCAGCATTCAGGGCAACCTCAACAGCTTCACCGCCTGGCGGTCCGCCCTTGGTCTGGGCGCCCCGGTGGCGGCCGAGCACAGCGACACGGCGTGGGTGACGGCCTCCGGCGAGGTCGCCGACGTCCCGGTGAAGCTGACCTGCTTCGCCCCGGCCGCCGAGATCGCCGCGTACCTGCAGCCCGCCGCCGGCACTCCCGCCGAGGTGGCCGCCGCACTCACCGCGATGGCAGCCACGACCGCCGCTGCGGTGCAGCAGCAGGGCGGTGCCGCATGAGCACCGAAAGCGCGGCACGGTTCGCCGCTGAGACTCCGAACCACCTGATGACCGTGCTCCACGAGGACGGCCTGTACCGACACCTCGTGTTCAACGACCCGGCGGGCGACTTCTACCGCTTCGACCTGGTGACCTGGCCGCACAACCTGATGTTGCGCGGCGACGGCTTCAGCTTCGCGTTCTCCATCTACCCGACGGCCGACATGTTCGACCTGTTCAAGGGATCGCGCTCCGACGGCATCAACCCCGGCTACTGGCAGGAGAAGGTAACCGCTGGCCGGAGTGACGTAAAGGCGTGGTCCGAGGATCTGTTCCGGGCCTGGGTCACGGAGGAGGCTGCGGCGAACGAGACCCGCTTCCCGGGTGCGCTCGACGCGGTCGCCACGCAGATCCTGCACAGCGACGACCACAGTCTCGAATACCGAGGGACCGCCGAGTACGCGGTCGCGTCGTTCGACCACGGTGACTTCCGGCTGCGAATCCCGGATCAGTGGGAGCAGTCCTTCGAGGACTTCTCGTGGGAGTTCCTGTTCGCCTGCCACGCGATCCTCTGGGGCATCGACGTGTACGACGCCGCCCGGAAGGACCAGCAGGGCACCATCACCGCGATCCGCTTCGACCGGAAGCCGGCCGGTGGGTGGCTGGTCCGGTGGCGCGTGGACGGGAAGCGCCGTCAGTGCACGGTCGGCTCCCGCCCGGAGGCCTTGGGTTACGCCCGCTACCTGCACGCCGAGGCCCGCGCGGCGGTGACGGCATGAGCGCCCGCGACGAACTGTTCGCCCATCTGGCGACGCTGGCCGAGCGCCCGTTCATCCCGGAGCTCCACCACGACGACTGCGACGACAGTTCGTGCGTCCGCTGCCGGGTCCTGACCCCGGCGAACCTGTACGAGATCGATACCTGGTTGGACAACGCGGGCGTGTTCGCCAAGCAGTTCTGGGAGCAGGACGCTGACGGCGCGATCGTCATCACCGGTCTGAGGATCGGGGAGGGCAAGGACCGGGTGGTCGCGAAGTTCGGCAACACGATCGTCCGCCACTTCGACGGCAGCCACACGGTCCGGCCGACGCAGGAACCGACGGGTGAACTGTCCTCCGCCGAGTGGAACGCCAAGTTCCCGGTGGGCACCCGCGTGAAGGCGTACCCGGGCGTGTACGGCGAGGACGGGTTCACGACCTGGACGACCAGCAAGGCGTGGACGCTCGGCGGCCACACCCCGGTCGCGATCGTCGAGGGCTACTCCGGCGGCATCGCGCTCACCCACCTCGACGTGATCGAGGTGACCGCATGAGCGCCATCGACACCGTGCGCCGCTCGCTCCTAGCCACGGGCCGCACCCCGGCCGAGGCGCAGCAGCTGCTCGACAGCGTCACCGGGCCCACCGCCCCGGTGATCGACGAGCGCGACACGTTGCTGGCCCGGGTTGCCGAGCTGGAGAATCTCGTGCTCCCCGACCGCGACCGCGAGATCCAGCACCACAAGAACGGCAAGGCGCGGTGGCGCGGCCGGGCAGAGTCGGCCGAGGCCAAGTTGAAGGCCGCCCCTGAGCCGCTCGTCGTGTCCCGGTTCGACGTAGTGATGGAGTCCGCACCCGAGGACGAGCCGACGCTGACCATCGGCGCCATCGCCGAGGACGGGCGGCCCGTCGCGATCGTCCTCACCCCGGAGACCCGGGCGCAGATCGCCGGGTGGCTGGCACCGGACCAGGCCAACGAGAGGCAGTTCCTCCTCGACCGGGTCGCCGAGTTGGAGGCGTTCGCCTACGGGTGCGACGGCGAGGGCTGCACCCTCCCGCACTCCTCGTGGTGCGACGAGGCGCAGCAGGCCGCCGCCGAGAACGGTGGGTGCACCTGCGCGCAGTCCGAGCACGCCGGGCACTGCTGGTTGGTCAGTCCGCCGCGCGCCGAGGTCGACGAGATGCGGAAGCGGATCGCCGAACTGGCCGCAGCGCAGGCCAACGCCGCGTCTGCCGCGCTCCTCAACTTCGCGGAGCGGTTGACCGCGAAGGCCGCGTTGATGGGTGCCGCCTACCTCCCGGTCGACGAGGTGTGCACGGCGCTCCGCACCGTCGCCGCCAACCCGACGCCGGCCGTGGCCGAGCGCCCGGCGGGCGGTGCCCTGTGACGACGAACCCGATCGCCGCCGAGCCCCTCTTCGTCGCCCCGCAGCCGGAGCCCGCCACCTTCCGGCGCTTCCTTACCAGCCTCTCCCGGGGGACCCGATGACCGACATGGTGGCCGCCGTCCGGATCGATCCGGACGGCACGCAAACCGACGTCGCCCTCCCCGCACACGCGCCCGGCGACGTCCTGGCGGAACTCCTGGGCGGCTGGCCGGAGTACGCGCACTACGGCACCCCGTCCTCGGCAGTCTGCGTGGTCGTCCACGAGACGAGCATGCTCGACGGCCACGCCGACAACCCGGTCGTCACCCAGCTTGTCGAGCGGGTCATCGGCGGGCCGCTCTCCTACACCCTGTGCGGCACGGCCGTCGTGCTCGGCTACCTGCCGGGCTCCGACGAGCTGGTCGATCTGACGGCCAAGCACCGGCTCCTCCTCGACGAGGCGGCCACCCGGTGACCGACCTCGCCATCCAGATCCTGATCGGCGCGCTCGTGCTCGCCGCGGTCGCCGCCCTGGTCCTCATCGGCCAGCGCGACGACCGCCGGCGGCGCGAGTACCGCACCGGCACCGGGCCGTGGGCCATCAGCGGCCACGGCCACCACCTCCAGCACCACCACGACACCACCAGGGGGACCCGATGACCGCGATACTCGACCGCCTCCGCCCGGCCGGTGCCCACCGTGCCGTCGACCGGGCGGAGGCCCTGGCCGCGAAGGTCCGCGCGCTGGAGACCGAGCTCCGGCACGGGGCGGACGCGCTGCGGGAGGCCACTGCGGTGGCCGACCGGCTGCGGGTCCGCGCCATCGAGGCGGAGACCGTCGCCACGTGCTTCCACCGGGACCTTGACGACGTGACCGCCGAGCGGGACCAGCTGCTCGCCGAGGTGCTGCCGCTCCGGGCCCGGGTCGCAACCGTCGACGCGGTCACCGTCCCGGCCGCCGGGGCCCCGCCGCGGCTGGCCTTCGAGGACCAGGTGACGCAGCCGATACCGGTCCTCCCGCTGTGGCAGGCCTACGGCATCGGGCCCACCATCCGCGTTGCCGACGCCCCCGAGCCCGCCGACCCGCGCACCCCGACGTGGGTGCCCGGCTCGGACAGCGAGACGACCCAGTCGCTCCGCATCCGGGCCGCCTGACCCGCCGGGGCCGGTCGTGCCCGAGACCGGCCGACCCCGGCGACCAACGCGGCGTTGAGCACCCCCTCGCTCCGCCGCCCCGGTGCCCGCCCCCGCCTCCCCCACGGGGGCGGGCACCCACCAACACCTCACAGGAGCAGGACATGCAGACCACGACGAAGCCCGTCATCGGCACCGAGACCGCACGCCACGTCCTGTGGCACTTCGGCTACGACGGCGGCATGCAGCCCGGTACGTACGCCAGCCAGCTGATGCGCACGATCGGCGCCGCGGACCGGGTCCACACCGAGATCCTCCGCACCGTGTACCCGGAGCTGGTCTCCGCGATCGAGTTGGCGCAGAACGACAAGCACGACATCGCCAAGCTGCAGCAGATCGCGGCCGGCCTCCGGTGCGGGCGGTGCGGCACCGCCGACGGCCCGCTCGCCGGAGGCCCCGAGCAGTCGCTGTGCGCGCCATGCCGCAACTCAGCTAAGGCGGCCGTCTGATGACCAAGCTCAAGCCCCTCGCGTTCGTCGACACCGAGACCACCGGCCTCGACCCGCGCAGGCACGACGCGTGGGAGATCGCCGTAATCCTGCGCGATGCCGAACACGCTGCCGCAGGCGACGGCAGCTACGACCGCGAGGTCGTCTGGCAGATCCCCGTCGACCTCACCGTCGCCGACCCGACCGCCCTGCAGATCGGCCGCTACCACGAGCGGTTCCGCGTCCCGGCCGGCACCGAGGCCGTCGAGATGAACGCCGACGGCACCATCTACCAGCGCCTCGGTCTCGGCGAGTTCTTCTACGACCTGCAGGAGGTACTCCGAAACGCCATGCTCGTCGGTTCGAACCCCGCCTTCGACGATGCCTTCCTGAAGAAGCTGCTGCAGGGCGGCGGCCGCCGCGTCGGCTGGCACTACCGCACCGTCGACATCGCGACGATGGCCGTCGGTCACCTCTACGGACAGGCGCACACGCTCACCCAGCAGCAGGGCGACCCGGCACCCTACGTCCGCGTCGACGCCCTGCTCGCCGACGGCTGGCGGTCCTACGAGCTGTCGCGGCTGATGGGCATCGACCCGCCGACCGAGGACGCGGCACACACCGCGCTCGGCGACGCCCGCTGGGCGCGTGACGTGTACGACGCGATCACCAAGGCCGATGCCATGCGCACCCCCACCGGCGCCCACCCGGCCAACCCGGCGCTCAACAGCGGCAGCCAGCGGTGAACGCCCCGGTCGACGAGACCGTCATCCCCGGCGTCTACGACATCCCCGCCGAGATGTACCACGCCGACCCCATCCCGGGCGGCAGCCTCTCGTCGACCGGGGCCCGCACCCTGACCTCCCGCTGCCCGGCAAAGTTCCGCTACGACCTCGACCACCCCCAGCCCTACAAGGCCGCGTTCGACTTCGGGACCGCCGCCCACAAGCTGATCCTCGGCGACGGCCCCGAGCTCGTCCTCGTCGACGAACTGATCTGGAACACCGACGCCACGAAGGCGCGGGTCGCCGAGATCCGGGCAGCCGGGAACATCCCGCTCAAGCGCGCCGACCTCCAGCGTGTCCACGACATGGCGACCGCCCTGGCCCAGCACCCCGAAGCTGCGGACCTGCTCGACCCGAGCAGCGGCCAAGCCGAGCAGACCCTGTTCTGGCCGGTCGGCAACGTGTGGTGCCGGGCCCGGGTCGACTGGCTTCGCGACGACCAGCTCGTCGACTACAAGACGGCCCGGTCGGCCCACCCCGACGCCATCGAGAAGGCGATCGCCGAGCACGGCTACCACGTTCAGGAGGACTGGTACCGCCGTGGCGCCGCCGCGCTCGGCCTGCTGCCGCACGACTGCGCCTTCCCCTTCATCTTCCAGGAGAAGGACCCGCCCTACCTGGTGACCGTGGCCCGCCTCGACCTGTGGCGAGACATCGGCCACCAGGTCAGCGAGCAGGCCCTGTTCCTCTACGAGTCCTGCCGGGCCGCCGACCACTGGCCGGCCTACTCCACCGATCCCGCATACGTCTCGCCGCCCACCTGGCTTGAGCGCCTGTACGCCTAGGAGCATCGCCGTGACCCAACTTCCCCCGCCCACCCGCGTCGGCCGCCCACCCGCGTCGGCCAGCAACGAGTACGACGACGGCCCGTTCACCTTCCGGCCCGCCACGAAGGACGGCTTCACCGCCACGGTCGCACTGCAGGGCCCGTCCGGCTCCGGCAAGACGTGGACCGGGCTGTCCATCGCCAGCGGCCTCGCCGAGGGCGAGCGCTTCGCGGTCATCGACACCGAGCGCGGTGCCGCCGCCCTCTACGTCAACGACCTGGGCGTCGCCTTCGACACACTGCCGATGCACCGCTACGACCCGCGCGACCTGCAGAAGGCGCTGGCTGCCGCCGCGGCCGCCCGCTACCCGGTCGTGATGGTCGACTCCCTCAGCCACTTCTGGAAGGGCACCGACGGCACCCTCGACCAGGTCGAGCGCGCCAAGTCCAAGTACGGCGGTAACCGGTTCGCCGGCTGGAAGGACGGCACCCCGATCCAGAACGAGATGATCGAGGCGCTCATGGCGTACCCGGGCCACGTCGTCGTCACGATGCGGTCCTACGTTCACTGGGCCCTCGAAGGTGGGGCGCCGGTCAACAAGGGGATGCGCGCCGAGCAGCGCAAGGGCATCGAGTTCGAGTTCGGCGTGGCCGCGGAGTTGGACGACGGCAACCGGCTCCGCTTCATCAAGTCCCGGTGCCCGGCGTTCCGGGGCCTCGTGCTGAACCAGCCGCACGGCGCCCGCGACATCGCGCGGCCGTACCTCGACTGGCTGCGGGACGGCGCGAAGGAGGTCGACCCGAACGTCTGGATCGCCGCGGCTACGGATCCGGACGCCACGCCGGACGGCCTGTTGGCGCTGTACCGGGAGGTCGAGGCGGCCAGCGCGCTCGCCACCCCGCTGGAACACCCGGAGACTGGCGCCCCGATCAGCCTCGGCGACCTCATCAAGGAGCGCGGCACAGCGCTGAGGGCGGGGGCCGGCCGATGACGCGACAGCTGCAGCTCTCCGCCCCGATACAGGGTGCTGTCGACCCGGCGGCGGGCGAGCGCGCGAAGGACGACGGTCTGGCCGCCACCCGGGCCGCGACCGCCCCGGACTGGGCCACCGCGTGCCGGACCGCCATCGAGGAACTGGCCCGCCGCGGCGAGGTCTTCCAGGCGGCCGACCTGATCGCCGAGGGACTGGTCGGCGAGCCCGACCACCCGTCGCGGTGGGGCGGCGCCCTCGGGTCCGCCGCCCGGGCCGGCCTCATCGTGGAGGCGGGCTACGTCCCGTCGAAGCGCACGACGGTGAGGCGCTCCATCTGCAAGGCGTGGGTCGGCGTCGGCACCCAGCAGGGGAGGGCCGCCGCATGACCGGTCTGCTGATCCTCGCCGCCGCCCTGGCCCCGAGCGTGGTGTTCGTCGCCCGCCAGCTGTGGGTCACCCGCGGTCCGGCGCTGCCCGCCGACGCCCGGCCCGGGCGGCGCGACGCCACCTGGGCGCTACTCGAAGCCGCGTACCGGCTGCCGGAGTACCGCGAGGAGCGCTGGCGCCCCGAGGCGGACGCGGCGTGAAGTCAGCTGGAGTCGCCGAGACGGTCAAGGCGTCGCTGGATCGCACCTTGCCGGGACTTCTTCGGGTCGGGAGCGATCTTCGAGATCCATTCGCGGGTGAAGCCCGTGAGTACGGACATTCGCGAGGGCCCCAGCCCTTCCGCTCGGCCCTTGACCAGCAGTTCCTTCAGCCGCCGGTCGGCGAGCAGGAACGCGTCCTCGGCGCTCTGCCGGGTGACGGCGGCTTCCTGAATCTCCTTCTCAAGGGCGTCCATGCGGCCCATCGTGGCACACCCTCCGGTGACCGCGCTACGTGGACGCGCCTTGTGGTTGCGAACTGTGAACGCTATTCTCATTCACATCGCGAACTTCCGTCGCCACCTTTCCCGGCGCAGAAAGTTCGTCGCCGCGTAATTGCAAATGACATTCCGCATCCAAATGCGTGAGGAGAAGCAGGTGAACAATCGCAACTGGCGCGCTCGCGCCGCCTGCTCCGACCCGGTATTCGACCCGGAGATGTGGCACCCCGTCGGTACGTCGCCCGCCGCGCAGCAGCAGGCCGCCGACGCGAAGAGCGTCTGCTACCGGTGCCCGGTCGTTGACGCCTGCCTGCGGTGGGCGCTCGACCAACGCGAGGACGTGGGGATCTGGGGCGGCCTCGACGAAGACGAGCGGCGCCGCATCCACCGGCGCAAGACGCCCGCCGCCGCACCGGCCGCGCCGCGAACCTTCGAGTCCGTGCTCGACGCCCACTCGCAGCGCACCGCCGACGGGCACGTCACGTGGTCCGGAGGATCGAACGACGTGTCGTTCAAGAACCGCTCGTACACGCCGACCCAGCTCGCCTGGATGGTCGCCTATGGCGGGCCACCGGAAGGCCGGATCAGCGTCGACTGCGGGCACCCCGGGTGCATCAACCCGGACCACCTCCTCGACGCGATCGGTCGCCTCGGCCGGCACGGCACCGCGGCCGCGCACAAGGCGCACGAGCGACGGGGCGAGGACCCGTGCGCCGCCTGCAAGGCCGGTCGCCGCAACGAAGTGCGCGCGGCCCGTCGCCGCAACACCGAACGGAGCGCAGCCTGATGGACCACGAGATCCCCACCACCCCGCAGAACAACCCGGCAGAGACCATCATGGCGGCGCTCGCCCACGGTATGACCGGCAACCGGGAGACCGGCGCCCGGCTCCTCGGCTCCTTCGTCGAGCAAGGCCACGTCGCCACCGTCTCCATGTGCGCCTCGCTCGCCGAGACCTGCGCCCTCACCTCGAGGAACTACCTGCCGGCCAACGGGGCCTTCGGGCTCCTCGTCGTCCGCGGAGACGGCACGCAGGTCAGCGTCAACGACCTGCCGCCGGGCGTCCGGTTCGCCGCCCAGTTCAGCACCGCGTGGGCCAACGGCGAACGCGACACCGCCTACGCCCTGTTCAACGCGATGGTCCACGAGGACACCGACGCGCAGGCTGCGGCACTCGCAGAGGGCATCCACGCCCTGTTCGACATGGCGGTGCAGTCCGTCCGCGAACTCTCCGGCCACACGGCCTGACCTCCGCCCCGGGGCCGTCGCGCCCCGGGCCGCCACGGACACAGGGTTTGCGCACGCCGCGGCGACTCGCAAACGCCTTACGGCGTCCAGCGGTTGCGTCGCCCGGAGAGCCACGATCCACCTTCCGCACCACCACGACCGAGAGAAGCCGTACATGCCCAGCCGGTTCGAGTACGAGCGAGCAGTCCGCCACAGCGACCTCCCGTCGCTCTCCCGGCTGCTCGCGCTCACCGTCGCAACGTGGGCAGACGTTCGGACCGGCGCCATCCCTGACCGCCTCCAGCCGTCGCTGACCACGCTGGAAGCAGCTACCGGGATGGTGCGCGCCTCCGTGCGCACACACCTCAACAAGTTGGAGGCCGGCGGCTGGCTGGACCGGAACCGTCCGGCGGTCGCCGAAGCCCGCTCGAAGAAGGCCCGGACGAAGTACACGCTGCTCATTCCGCAGGGCGCAGTCGTGCCCGAATCGGACGGGATTGAGCTAGGGCAGGAGCTGCCCAACTCTGGGGCAGGAGATGCCCTAGTCCCTCAGACGCTAGGGCAGGAGCTGCCCCAACCTAGGGCAGGAGATGCCCTAGAGCTAGGGCAGGAGATGTCCATGGCTAGGGCAGGAGCTGCCCTCAAGAGTTCCTGTAGTTCCAGTAGTTCCGTTGAGTACCAACTTCCCGAGCTTCCCCCCGCCGCGGCCAGGCCCGGCACCACCGTGGCCACCACGAGTGGAAAAGGGGACGTTCAGCCGCTCATCGACGCGATGGGCGCCCGACAGATGCGCGTCTCCTGGTCGCTCCAGACCCACGAGTGGATCGACCTCCGCGACGCAGTACGCCGAGTCGGAGTCCCCGCCCTCGTCGAGCACGCCGCCCGCGCCTGGCAGGCCGCGAAGACCACGCCGTACAGCGCGCGGTACTTCCTCGCCGGATGGACCGGCCTCCAGGACGCCCCCACCTACACCGGGCCCCGCGCCGTGGCCCCGCCGTCCGCCACCACCACCTACGTGCAGCAGATGGCCGCCCACGCCGAAGCCCTCCGCCAGCAGAAGCAGAACCGAGGTGCCTGATGGAACCCGAACAGATCCCCCAGCTCATCGCCGAGATCGCTCTCGCTGATTCCCGCATCCGCCGCACCGACGAGATGGAGCAGGTCGCCCAGATCAGCATGTGGGCCGGCATCCTCGCCGACGTCCCCTACGGCTTCGCGGTCACCGCGGTCCACAAGCACTACGCCACCTCGCAGTGGCCGATCCTCCCCGCCAACATCGCCACCCGGTGGCAGGCGGTCGTCCGCGACCGCATGGCCCGCGACGTCGACCCCGCCCCGCCCGTCGACCCGGACAACGAGAGCGCCTACCGCCACGCCCTCGCCGCCCGCCGCCGAGCCGTCGCCACCGGCCAGGTGCGGCCCGTCGAGCAGAAGATGCTCACCGGGCCCGCGGCCGAGGACGTTCAGCGGCGGATGGCGGAGCTCGGCGACTACCTGCCGACCTCGGTGCGCGAGGCGCTCGCCCCATACCGTCCGGCCGCCGCCGCCCGGATCGTCGCGATCCGCACCGGCCAGCCCGACGCCTACGCCGTCCCCTGCCCCGTCGAGACCTGCCGGGCCGACGTCCGGTTTCCCTGCACGTCGACCCGGCGGAACGGCGGGCGTCGGACCCTCAAGGTCGCCCACCCGTCCCGCGTTGACGCCGCTGCCGCGCGAGACAGGGCGGCAGCGTCATGAAGATCCGTGCCGACATTGCCGAGATGCTCCAGGCCGGGCACTCCCACGTGGAGATCATGCGGACCCTGCACGTGGGCCCGCTGATCGTCACCGCGACCCGGAACGCCCTCAACATGCCCGCCCCGGCCCGCGGCGGGAAGCCGTTGCGGCCCATCGCCGAGACGTTTGCGGAGCGCACCGAGCCGGTCGGCGGTGGGCACCTGCGCTGGACCGGCCACGTCTGGCGCGACACCACTCCGATCCTCGGTCGCCAGGGGAAGGGGCTCAGCGCCTACCGGGTCGCGTTCGAGCTGCGGCACGGTCGGCGCCCCGTTGGGCACGCCCGCCCCGGGTGCGGCTACCCGCAGTGCGTCGCCCCGGACCACATCGAGGACAAGCCGATGCGCGAGCGGCTCCGCCAGCAGCTGGCCGCAATCCTCGGAGGTGCGTCTTGAAGACCACCGTCCGTACCGCCCGCGCCGACATCGACGCGCAGGCGATCTGCGCCCAGACCGACCCGGAGATCTTCTTCCCCGAGCGGGGAGAGAGCCCCCGCGCGGCGAAGGAGATCTGCTCCGGCTGCCCCGTCCGTCGGGCCTGCCTCGCCGAGGCGCTCGCCGTCGAGGGAGACGTCGCCTCGACCAGTCGCCACGGCGTCCTCGGCGGGCACACCCCGCGGGAGCGGGCGCGGATCGCGAAGAGCTGGAGGGCCGCGTGATGGCCCGCGAGTTCGACGCGATCAACCTCGGGGCGCCCTCCCCGTGGGACGTGCTCACCGAGGCGTACCGCACCCAGCCCGGGGAGTGGGACCTGGACCGCGCCGATCAACTCCTTGCCGAGGCCGGGTTCCACGTCCGTCGCAACGACGTCTGGGGGCTGCTGCGGTACCTCAAGGACCCGCCGCCGCCCGCTTCCGCGCTACCCGAGGCCGAGCCCGACCAGATTCCCGGGCAGGACGCACTGCCCCTCCGCCCCTTTCAGCCCACCCTCTGGAGCCTCTGATGGACTCATCCACCCTGGCGCCGCCGCTGCGCTCGATCAGCTACGGCGGTGGCGTCCAGTCGACCGCGCTGCTCGTCCTCGCCGCGCAGGGCCGCATCGACTTCCGCACCTTCCTCATGGCGAACGTCGGCGACGACAGCGAGCACCCCGCGACCTTGCGGTACCTCGACGAGTACGCCCGGCCGTTCGCCGCGGACCACGACATCGAACTGACCGTCCTGGACCGGGTCATGGTGCGCAGCGGTGAGACCCGCACGCTGTACGGCCAGCTCACCAAGGAGGGTTCCCGATCTCTGGCGATTCCGGTGCGCATGTCCAACGGTGCTCCCGGGACTCGCAGTTGCACCGCCGATTTCAAGATCAAGGTGATCGGTCGGGAGTTGAAGCGGCGCGGCGCGACGAAGGAGCACCCGGCCACCATCGGAATCGGGATCAGCCTCGACGAGATCCACCGGGCCAACGCGCGTCGCTGCGAGCCGCACGAGGAAATCTTCTACCCGCTGCTCGACCTCGGCCTGCGCCGCAGCGACTGCGCCCGGATCATCCGCGAGGCCGGCCTACCCGTACTGCCGAAGAGCAGCTGCTACTTCTGCCCGTTCCACCGGCCCGAGACCTGGCACGACATGCGGCGCAATGAGCCCGACCTGTTCGAGAAGTCGTGCCAGCTCGAAGAGCTCCTCAACGAGCGCCGGGACGAGCTGGGCAAGGACCACGTGTTCCTGACCCGGTTCGGCCGGCCGCTGCGCGAGGCCATCCCAGATGGCGTCGACTTGCTGCCGGGGTTCGACGAAGCCGACGGCGCCTGCGACTCCGGCTGGTGCATGACCTGAGTGCCGCACAACACGCAGTACGGCCGCCCCGCGCGCTAACGACGCGCGGGCCGGCCGCCCGCCCACATCCCACCACACCACCAGGGAGACACCCTGATGACCAGTGACCGCATCCTCCGCGTGATGGCCCTCATGCGCGACATCGAGAAGCCGTCCGGCCGGTACTTCCGGGCCGTGCGCCGTGCCTGGCAGACCGACACCGACAGCCCGGAGAACAAGGCAGCGCAGGCCCGCGGCAACGCCGCCCTGCTGGAGATCGAGGGCAGCGTTCGCGCCTGGGTGGCCAAGCACCCCGACACCGTCCAGCCGCCCGCGCCGCTGACCGAGGCACAGCGGCAGTTCCTGAGCTTCGCCCTCGACCTGGCCTTCGACCAGATGGTCTCGAAGGGCGGGTTCGACGACGAAGACGACGCCGCGCTGGCCCACTTCCGCCTCATGGCCAACCCCGCCGCCCCGACCCCGTGACCTCACACGCTGCCCGGCCGGCTGCTATCCGGCCGGGCAGCGCCCACATCCCACCACACCCGGAGGACCACACCATGACCAGCACGCCGCACACCATCGTCGCCTTCATCGACCCGCAGCCCCCGCGCTACCACCACACCGACCCCGACGGTGACCGGCTGCTCATCACCACCGCCGACATCCCCGGCGTCGGCCCCGGCATCTACTTCAAGACCGACGAGCAGGGCAGCGGCGTTCCCCTCGCCGAGCTGGACGCGCTGATCGCCTCCCTGCACGAGATCGCCGACGCCGTGCGCCCCGCCGTCACCGAGGAGACCGTCTGATGCCCGCGCCCACGCCCGCCGAGACGCTCCGGGCCGCCGCCACCCGCGCCCGGGAACTCGGCGACCCGCGCTGGTCCGCCGTCGCCCGCCTGCTGGACGGCTACGGCACCGACTGGGACATGTGCCCCGCCGACCACCCCGGGACCGCCCTCGACGAGTACGCCCTCGCGGTGGCCCGGGTGGTTCTCGGCGAGGACGAGGCGGTGGTGGCCGCGCAGCCCGAGGCCGTGCTGGACACCGACCTCCGTGACCGGATCGCCGACGTGCTCTGGCCGCTCACCGACTGGGACGGCGACGAGGCCAACGCACGGTCCGCCGCCGCCGCGGTCCTCGCCGTCCTGCCCGCGCCCGCCGAGCGTCCCCTGTCGCCGTACTACGAGCACCCCGAGTGCGGCTTCCACTGGCACGGCCGCGACGGCATGGACGTACCGCTCCGTGACGGGCAGCCGGTGTGCCCGCGCTGTGAACTCCGCCGCCTGGCCGACGAGGCGCAGCAGCCCGAGGCGCACCGTCCGGCGACGGAGTTCATCGCCGAGGTGCTGGAGAGCGACGGCATGTGGATGTACCTCGGCACCGTTCCCGACCGTGCCGCCGCAGAGAAGCGCTGCGCGAGCGTCACCCGCCGGCACCCGGGCACGGAGACCCGCATCGTCCGGAAGGCGACCACGTACACCGTCGAACCTGCCGGACCCGTCACCCACCTCTCGGCCGGGACGAACGCCGAGGGCTGCCCCGCGTGCAAGGGCACGAACCCGCCGTACCCGTTCCTCTGCCCCGGGCAGGACGCCGCCTCCGCAACCGAGGAGCCGAAGTGACCGAGCAGCCTCTCCCCGTGGGCACCCGAGTCCACCACTACGGACAGCAGTGGCTGGCAGCCCGGCACGGCACCGCGACCATCCGAGAGATCCAGGGGCCCTGGCCCGACGGGACCTACGAGTACCGGGTCGACGCCACCCAGGACTTCAGCCGTCGGCCCAGCCCCGACAACCCGGAAACCCGACCCGCTTGGTGGTCGTCCACCGCCACGATCCCCGTTACCAAGGAGCCGACCTGATGAGCGACCGCATCCCGCTCGACGACCTCACCAGCGACCAGCTCGACGCGCTGTACGACCGGATCAACCTGCTGGAGCGCGGCGCCCGCGAACGGTCCGCGCTCCTCGAGGAGGCTCGGGACGCGTTGGAGGCCGCCGGGGCCAGCGAGGCGCACGGCGGGGAGCACTGGCCGCGGCTCGTCCCCGCGATCGAGCAGCTCGCCGCCCGGATCACCGAGTTGGAGGCGGAGGCCGTCGAGCACTTGGCCGCGCACGAGCAGGAGGTCGCCAACACGGTCGCCGAGATCGACCGGGCGGTCGCCTCCGAGGCCACGCTCGCCCGGGTGCGCCGGCTTCTCGAACGGGGCCCGATCGGCACCTGCTGCGACCGGTACGTCAGGGCCGCGCTCGACGCGCCGCCGCCCACCACCACCTGACACACCCGCCGGCCGGGCATCGTGTGCCCGGCTGGCAACCCAACTCCACCTCACGAAAGACGATCATGGCCACTGTCTACGTAGTACTGCTCGCAGGGATCCCCGTCACCGTCACCCACACCGCCACTGACGCCGAAGACGCCGGGCGGGAGGCCGCGAAGCTCGACTCCACGGACATCTTCCGGTGGGAGCACCGTCGTGGCGAGAGCCGCCTCCTCAGGCGGGCGTCGACCGGCCGCTACGTGCTGACCGGATGCACCTACCGGGAGGTACCCATGATCGCCAGGAGTGGCGGCGTTGCAGGCGCCACCTCTGTCGAGCCTGTGGCCAGCCAGGTTCCCGCCGCCGCTCCCGGGTGTGACATCTGGCGCCGCGAGAACGGGCGTGCCGACCTTTGCGCGTCGCTGCTCTGCCCGCGGTGTAACTACCTCCGCCGCCGGTAGCACCACCACTCCGCACCGCCGGCCGGGACGCCCTCCAGCGTCCCGGCCGGCACCACCACCCTCGCCCCACCGCACGACCAGGAGACCGCCGTGAACACTGCCGCCTGCATCATCTGCCTCTCCACCCTGCACGCCGCCGAGGCCAGCACCTATGCCTGCCAGCGGTGCACCGACCGCGTCGACGGCCACCTCCGCGCCATCGGCGGACCCAGCGGGCTGTACGTGCAGCTCTCTACCCGGCTCGCCCCCGGCTCCACCGGTGGCGGCCCGGCGGTGTCCGGCGGCGGCGCGACCGCCCCCGTGCCGGTCCGGCTCGACGTGCTCAACCTGATGACCGCGGGCGGGCCGGTCCTCGGGCCCCTGGAGGGGTGGGTGCAGGACTGGGCCACCCACGGGCGGGCCCGGGTCTGCGCAGGCGGGACGCTCCAGCAGCGCGTCGACCACGCGGTCAGCACGCTCCGGTTCAACCTCCGGTGGGCGAGCGAACGGCACCCCGCCGTCGACGAGTTCGCCCGCGAGATCGGCAGCATCCACCGGGCGCTCACCGCGCGCATCACCGGCGAGCGACCGGTGCGCACCGTCCCCGTCGCCTGCCCGTGCGGCACCGTCCTCCGCGTCGGCCTCGACACCCCCGGCGCCCGGTGCCGCGGATGCGGCGAGCAGTACGGGCACGCGGAGGTGCTCCGGCTCCCGCTCGCCGGGCGGCAGGTCGCCGCGTAGGCCCGGACGCCCCCTACCCCTTTCGTCGCCCGTCACCATCCCGGTGGCGGGCGTTCGCCATACCCGAGGAGACCACCGTGCACGTCGACTTCATCCACCTCGCCACCCCAGCCACCATGACGCGTGACGCCTACCGCGAACTCTGCTGGGGAGCGGACCTGCCCGAGCGCCCCGCCGGGTACGGGCTGCTCCTCGGCCACACCGACGACGGCGAGCTGCACACCGCCGTGCTCGACGACACCGAGTACGTGCGGCTCCTCACGCAGGCCGGCGGCGGAGTGGACGTCCCCGCCGAGAAGGTGGTGGCCACAATCGCCGACTGGCCGTGCCTCCGCTCGGATGCCGACAGCGTGTGGGACTGAACGTGCCGTCACCGAACCGTGACCTGGGCAACCGTGGGACTTCCACGCGCACCACCCCATAAACCAAGTAGCGGCGGACTCGCCGCCGCCACGAACCAGGGAGCATCACATGTCTTACGCCGCCGACCCGCAGCGCCTCGCCCGCCTCCTCCGCGACCTCGCCACCGGCCTTGTCGCAGCGGGCACCGACCCGTCCGGGAGTAGCAGCATCCGGCTGCTCGCCGCCGAGGCGCTCACGGCCGCCCGGGGGTTGGAGGAGCCGCCGCCCCTGCGGAAGCCGGGGCGTCTCGTCTGCTTCTGACACGGAGCGGAGGCAGCGCTGTCGGTCCCGCGCCGTACTCTGTGAGTGGGCGCGGGGCCTGCATGTCCTAGGAGGACGAAATGCGCTCTGCCCACGTGAACGCCGCGAAGTTCATTGGGCCCGTACTGCCCGAGCCCTACGAGTCCATGCTCGGCGGCCACAACCCAGCGGCCACCCACCACCTGCTGGCTACCGTCTTTGCTGACGTCGTCTGCCCGCCCACAGGGCACCGCATCCCGTGGCAGGACTGCTACGACTCCGCGCAGATGCGCCCCCTGCCGCACAAGGCTGGCTTCCTGCTGGAGCACGGGGGGCCGCGCCCGATCCCCGCCCACCTCACCGGAGCGGCAGCGCGCCGGTACCGGGCGGCCGTGCGGATCGCGATCCGCATCGAGTGGGCGGCCCGCTCGATGCCGCTCGGCAACCAGGGCTGACGGTTCAGGGGGCGGACCAGGCGTCGGGCCCGCCCCCACGCCAGTCGATCAGCCCGGACGCGGCGACGTCGTCCTCGGTGACGTCGTCCATCCCCGCCCGCCGCAAGAATTCGGCGACGTCCCGCAGTGAGTGGGCGAGCCCGAGGATCGTCCCGTCGACCCGCACGCGCCGGCCGCCCGTCGGCGAGACGGGGTACACGACGACGGGCAGGTGACCGGACATAGCACCAGCGTCGCCTACGCCCGCGGGCCCCGCGCGGCAGGGTAGCCCGGACAGCGCGGCGCCCCCGAGCCGGTGACCCAGTACGGGGGCGCAAATGCGTGCTGAACTACCCGGCCGCGCGGGGCCGGTTCTTCCCAGATCCGGTGTAGCCCCGCTCGATGTCCTGCACGGTGGCCAGTGAGATCTTGAGCGCGGCGGCGATCTTCCGGTAGGAGATCGGCGGGTCCTGTGCGCGCATGTCGAGTACGACCTGGCGGCGCATCTCCCGCCACCGCTTCCCTCTCTCCGCCTGGTCTGCCATCACCTCCCCGATCGCCCGAGCCCGGCTTTGCGGGTCGGCCATTTCCTCCACAGCCTGCATGGCGTCGATCACGCGTTGCGCCTCCTCGGTCACGCCCGGCCTCATCTCTTTTGGGCGAGGCACTTGCCCGGAGTGTACGGGGCCCCGTACAGTCTGGGGAAGTAGCCCAGCTACGAACGCAGAACGGCCCCGATCGGAGTGCTACCTCCACATGACCGGGGCCAGCCATCCACCTGAGCAACCAGGACGGACAGCCATGGACAACCGTACCCACTCCACCACCACGCTGGCACGCGCCCTCACCGGCCCCACCCACGCCCAGCAGATCCTCGTCGCCACCGCCAACGCCCTCCAGGCCACCTGCGACCCCTTCGAGCCCATCAGCCTCGCCGACGTCAACGCGACCTTCTTCGGCGCCGCCCGCGGCACCATGGCCGCCCACCCCGACGTCGTCACCCTCGCCGCCATCGAGGCCGCCGCCCACGCGCTCCCCACGATCCACGACGGCGAGACCGGCGACGCCTACTCGCTCCGCGTCCACCACGCCGCGAAGGCCGCCTGATGGCCGCCCAGCCGAAGGTCACGCCGCAGCGCGAACCCGGCTCCGTCGTTGCCGAGCCCGCCACCGTCGACGCCTGCCGCCGCGACTACGACGCCGCCAAGGACGCCCGCGCCAGCTTCGACGAGCACGCCCAGCGGTACTACCGCCGCCCCGCCAGCGACCGCTGACCGACGGGCCACCAACCGGCCGGGCCCGGCTGCAGACCGGGCCCGGCCACCTATCGCTCCTGGAGGGGCACCTCGTGAAGCACGAACTCTCGCCCGGCCAGACGGCCGTGCTCGTCGCCGCCGCCGTACCGATGGCCGCCGCAGGCGGCATCGGCGGCTGGGGCACCTACACCAACATCGTCACCGAGTTCCATCGCGCCGCGACCGCCCTCGGAGTCGTCGCCGCCGGAGAAGGCGTCACCCTGATCCTCGCGCTCCTCATGGTCGGCCTCACCATGCTCGGCCAGGCCGCCCCCACGCCCGTCCGGCTCGGCCTCTGGCTCGCGCCTGTCGTCGCCACAGTCACCGGCCTTGTCGTCGCTGACGACGCCACCGAGGCAGTCGTCTACGCCATGACCCCCATGGCCATGTCCGCCTCCGCCGAGGGCCTCGGACTCCTCGCCCGACGAGTCGTCATCCACCGCACCGGAGTCGACGCCGAAGCACAACGGCGCAACGCGACAACGATGCAGCGGCTCGCCGTCGCCCGTGCCATCGCCGCCAACCACCCCGACAAGAAGGTACGCACGAAGGCCGACCTGAAGGCGTGGGACCTCGCGAAGAGGGTCGGCGTCGGTGACACCCAGCTCGGCGCCCACCTTGTCGAGGTGCAGCGCGACCGGCTCGGCGACGGCGCCGACGCGGCACTCGCTAGCATGCTGGCCACCACCCCGGACCGTCCGCCGGCCGCTCCAGAAGCGCCCGTCCGGCACTCGGCGACCGAGGCGCTGCGGCCCCGCTTCTCCTCGATGGACCCGGCTGACGCGATCCGTGTTGCACATGATGCGCAGCCTGATATGCCCCCGGCCGAGCTGGCCGCGCTCCTCGTTACCTATGGCGTAATCGTGGACGCGGTACAGGTCGCCCTGGTGCTCCACGGCCAGCCGGAGCGCATCACCGTCGACCGCGATGACGCGGATGACGCGGACGATGACGCGCCCGCTGATACGGGTGATGCGCCACAGGTCACGCCCTTGGCGCTTACCAAGAAGCAGGCCGTTCTCGACGCGGTCACCGCGCTCGGCCCGGCCGGATTCACTCCCAAGGACGTCGTCGACCGCGTGAAGCGCATCAACCGCATCACCGTGCAGCCGGCGTACGTCCGCACCGTCCTCAGCCGCGAGAAGAAGGCCGAGCAGCCCCAGGGCGACGACCACATGGAGGGCGGCTTCCTGTGACTGCCATGGCCCTGTTCTTCCCGGTCGCCGCCGTCGGCTCTGTGGTCGCGTTCGTCGTGCTCCTCTCCGGCGAGACGCCCCGCTTCCGCGCCACCCTCGCCCTGCTGCTCACCGCCGCCGCGCTTACCGCGGCACTCCTCCGCTGAGGACTCACATGCCCAAGCCGATCACCCCGAGCCGGATCTTCCCGGCCGGGGCACCACTCCCCGGCGGCAGCATCCCGCCGCCCCCGCCCCCAGCGCCGCCGGTCTTCCCGCCCATCCCGGCCCCCGGAGGCGAGTGGTGGCGGCGACCCCCGCCACCGGCCCCCGTCGCCGTGCCGCCCCCGATCGATATCACCATCCACATCGACCCGGCCGCCTGGCTCCCCGCGCAGCCGGAACCCGCCCCCGGGCCCCCGTGGTGGAGGCGGCTCCGCCTCGGCTACAACGCCGCCTGCATCCTCTGCGCGTTCCCCGCAGTCGGGCTCTGGGCCGACGTCCTCCGCTCCGTCCGCGACGCAGACGCCCTCGCAGGCGCCTGGGTCATCGCCACCGTGCCGTTCGGCCTGGCGGCGTTCGCCGACAACGTGCACCGCATCCGCGCCGCCCACGCCGACCCCGACTTGTGGGCCCCGAAGGTGCGCGCGGCCGCCGCCCGGACCGCCCTCTGGACCACGATCCTCGGCCCCGCCATCGCCCTCCCGATCGTCACCATCACCTACCTCATCACCGGAGTACGCCCATGAGCGTCACCCTCGCCGCCGGACTCAGCGGCACGACCTCGGCCACCATCACCTCCGCCGGCCTCGCCGTCGGCCTCGCCCTCCTCGCCGTCGAACACGTCACCTGGTGGCGCGGCGCCACCGCCGGGGGAGGGGGCAAGGGCGGCCCCACCGAGGGCGGCGGGAAGGCCAAGGATCCGAAGGAGTTGATCCCGTTCTGGTTCGGCGTCGCCTTCGGCACGCTCGCGGTCGCCTGCCCTGCCGGGCTCCTCGGCTACGGCGCTGGCGTCCTGCGATGGGGCGGCAACGGGATCGGCGGCACCGTCATGGCATGGATGACCGGCGCGACTGCCCCGACCGTCGCCACCGGCGGTGCCCCCAGCCTCGATGGGAACGGGGCCCTCGTCGTCACCGCGCTCGTCATCGGCCTCTGGCTGCTGCGCAAGCGCTTTGGCAAGGTCGTCAAGGGCAAGTGGAAGAAGGGCGTGTTCTGCGGCGTCTTGATCGCCATCGGCACCGGGGTCTTCGCCATGGTCGGCGACCTGGTCGTCCCCGGCGCCAACGACCTTGGGAACTGGCTCCTCGCCTCCCTCCTCCATGGCGACCTTGGGAGCCTGGTGTGAGCGACCAGACCACCGCCCAGTGGCTCCGGACCGCCGTCGAGCGCATCGCCACCGGCTCCAGCAGGATCTGCCTTGTCTGCGCTCGCCAGCTCGCCCAGCGGCTGCTCAGCAAGGGCCGAGCCTGGAAGGAGGGTGTCACCGACTGGGTCGGCGAGGCAGAGGGACACGACAAGGTGTTCCGCATCGGACTCCTCCTCGGTGGCGCGCTGATCCTCCGGAGGGCCGGCGGCGGACTCCTCGTCCCCCTCGGGCACGCCGTCCAGTCACCCACCGCCCGCTGGCTCCTCTGGCCGGCCGCCGCAGTGTGGATCGTCGCCGCGTACCGGATCGGCCACCCCGACTGGACGCCGAAGGCCTCGCCGACCCAGGACCGCGGCGCGGACGAACCGGCGGAGGCGCCAGCCGAGGACGACGCAGTGGAGCCGGACGAGCCGACCGCCCCCGAGGCTCCCCCGGCACCTGCCGGGCCGTCCCTTCGCGACCTCCACAACGCCCTCGCCCGCATCGGCACCCCGCACGCCCACATCACCGCCCTCGCCGAGGCGCTCGACACCACCCCCGAGCTCGTCCGCGAGGCCCTCGGCGCGGCTGGCGTGCCGGTCGAGGCGGTGAGGATGCGCGGGCGCGGCTCCTCCACCGGCGTCCGCGGCGGCAGCATCCCCACCCCGCTCCCCGCTCAGAAGGGGGCCTCTGACGACGTTGTTGCCGCAGGTCAGCCCGCCAACAACAACGACAACAACACCGAGAGGGGCTTCCGGATCGAGCAGGACCCCGACAACCCCGTCCGGCATCACGTCCAGCACGTCGCCTGACAGCTGCCCGATCCGCCCGAGTGAGACGGGCGGTGAGGGGAGCCGGACAGCCCGGCCCGAGACCCAGGAGTACTCCCCGTGGACTTCACCCGCTACCGCGTCGTCGACCAGGACGGCACCTTCCTCGACGAGTTCACCACCAACTCAGCCGACTTCGCCGAGGAGCGCATCGGACGCATCCGGCGGTACCGCCCCGACCTCGTCGTCACCGAGACACCCGACAACTGACTCCACGCCCAGGGCGGCCGACAGCTGCCAGGCCACCCGGCCGCCCCGGACGCGGACCCCATCCCAACCACGAGACAGGACCACCAGCATGGCACTCCCGAACATGAGCCTCGAAGAGCTGAGGCGGAAGAACGAGGCGAGCCGGGCGGCCCGGGACGCCGAGAAGAGCGCGGGCGCCGCCAACGGCCAGGAGAAGACGGGGCGCTGACGCTGGCCGGGCGCTCCAAATCCCTCGGAAGAGACCTCACAAGGAGGCTTGCAAAGTATGGGTCGAGTCCTGTAAAGTAAGTGATGTCGGAAGGGGGGAGCACCCCGAACGACTGGCAGATTCCCAACTCAAAAGAGGTAGCCGTGACAGACGGACAGAGACTCTCCATCGGAGAACGACTCAACATCGTCTACCAGCGCCTGACGGCGCTGCCCCCGGCAACAGGCCCCGAGGAAGCCCTCCGCCAACTCGCCGAAACGCTCACCATCGTCGAGAACGAACACAGCGGAATCCCCGAGGACCCGAACCCCGGGCTCGCCTTCGACGGCCGGATGTACCCGCCCCGCGCGGACTACACCACCCGAGAAGACGACGGCACGCTGGTAGCAGTCACCAAGGGCAACGTGATCTACGCGAAGCCCGACGGGGAACTGATCATCACCAGCAGGCGGAACGGCGAGACGGTCTACCAGCGCCCCGGCGCCTAGACCAACCGCCCGCCCCCGGCAGCCAGCCGGGGGCGGGCCCCCTCTGCCACAGCTACCGCCCCAGGAGACACCCGATGCACCCCGACCTCATCGTCATCTACACCGACCGCCTCGACGCGTGCCGCGACTTCTACACCGGCCTTGGCCTCGCCTTCGTCAAGGAACAGCACGGGTCCGGCCCCGAGCACTACGCCGCCGAACTCGACAGCGCCGTGTTCGAGCTCTACCCGGCCAGCGCGCGCCGCCCCGCCACCGGGTCGCTGCGCCTCGGCCTCACCCTCCCCGCCGGCCCCCACACGGCCCCCACGGGCCGGCACACGCACACCGACCCGGACGGGCGCACCATCGTCCTCACCGTCACCCAGGAGACACACCCCATGACCACCGCACAGGACGCACAGACCGCGATCCGCCACGCCTTCGGCGACGCGGCGCACGCCGACATCACCACCCTGCCCGCCGGGAACCTGGCCATCACCCTCACCAAGGGCGACCACGCCGCCACGATCGACGGCCACGACGACAGCGGCTGGGGCTGGACCGTCGACCCCGCCGACGACGACGGCTTCACCGGCCACGAGAACATCGCCGCCAGCCTCGACGAGGCGCTCACCGCCGTCCGCGCCGCCCTGCTCTGACCGAGAAGGGCCGACGGGGCGGGGCCCGAAGGCCCACCGCCTGAGGCGGGGAGCACGCCCCGTCGGCCGCAGCAGATTCCCCAGAGGAGAACCACTACCGATGGTAGCGACCACGCCGCCCGAGCCGCCCGAGGGGCGGACGGGCGTCACCTACGCCGAGATCGCCGCGCACTACGGCCTCGCCCCCCGCTACGTCGCGGAGAACCCCCGGTGGGGCCGCCACCCCTCGTGGCCGCCCCGCGTCGCCAAACGGGGCCGCAACGGCGAGTTCGACCCACAGGCGGTCCACTCCTTCGTTCAGGACCACCACGCCCGGCAGGTGCCCACGCTCGACCCGCAGCACGCCTACACCGTCGCGGAGATCGCCACGGCCACCGGCCTCGCGGCGGACACCATCTATGCCGACATCAGCCGAGGCCGCTGGCCGGAACCCGACCGCACCACCCCCGACGGCGTGCGCACCTGGCACGGCTCCACCATCACCACCGCGCTCGCCGGACGGCGCGGATACCGCCAGAGCGGTGATGCCACCGGCACTTGACAGATCACCAGCGCCGAAGTCATGATCTGTCTCACTAGGACTTCTGCGCGCAAGGGCCACCCACCGGGTGGCCCTTCGTCGTTCCACCGGGAGGTGCCCATGCCCCCACGCCTCGTCACCGCCGCCGACGCCGCCGTCTACACCGGCCGCGCCACCGGCACCATCTGGCGGTGGGCCTCCGAAGGGCGCATCAGTCGGCACGGACACGGCAAGGGCGTCCGGTACGACCTCGGCGAACTGCCACGCGCGGTACGGGACCCCTGGACCGACGAGATCACCCTCGGCGACCCGCCCCCGCTCCCCGCCGGGGCCCGCGCAGCCTGAACGCAGGACACGGCAACCCCAGGTGGCCGATGATGTCCCCCTCATCACGCAACGTCCGGGGGGACACGCACATGCACAGACGCATCGCCACCACGCTCATCGCGGCTGGCCTGCTCGCCACGCTCACCGCCTGCAGCAGCAGCGACACCGCGAGCGCACGGGCGACCACTCCAACGGCGACCACCGCCTCACCGGCTGCGGAGTACGACGCCAACGACTGCAAGGCTCTGCTGGAGCGCAACTACACGGATGAGGAAGTGCACGACGCCTCGGGCGACCCCGAGTGCGCGGACCTCACCCACGACGAGTACGTTGCCGCCGCCAGCGAGGTCGTCGCCGCGCACAAGGACGACTTCCTCGACCAGGCCACCAACGAGGTCGCTTGGGACAGCGCATGGGACCAGACGCCCGCCGAACAGCAGCAGGTCATCTGCGACCGGGTGGCGATGGACGGCGCTGACGCCGTGGCGCTGGAGATGGCCGCCGCCGGCAGCCCGTCGGGCGACGAAGCAGAAATGCTCCAGTACTTCGCCGACAAGAAGTGCTGACCTGATGGGAGGCGCCCGTGGCCGGTAACCCGCGCACCGGGCGCCCCTACCGCGCCCTATGCGACTGGCTGCGGGCCCAGCGCCTCCCGTGCTGGCTCTGCGGCCACAACATCCGGTACGACATCCGGGGAGTCGAGGCGGGCAAGCACCCTGACGCGTTCACCCTCGACCACGAGCAGCCCCTGTCGAAGGGCGGCGATCTTCTCGACCGGGCCAACGCGCGGCCCGCGCACCGCCGGTGCAACTCGGCGCGGGGGAACCGGGCGAGCGTCCCGCAGCAGCGAGCCTCACGGAGGTGGTGACAGCATGGCGACCATGACCGAGCCGACCCTGACCCTATTCAGCGCTGACCTGCTGTCCAAGTGGGGCTTCAACGACGGCAACACCCCCGATGTCTGGCTTGACTGGTGCGACAACCAGGACGTCGCCCACGAGGCGCTCGGCTTCCCGTGGGCCGCCATCGTCCGCGCCCACCTCGTCCCCGCCATCGAGCAGGACGTCACCACCGTCGACATCGAGACGTGCCACAACCCCATCAGGGTGGACGCCGTGAACGGGGTAGACGTCACCGAGGCCTGGTACGGCAGAGCCGAAGCACCCACGCTCTCACCCGACCACGTGGATGTCCCCATGGCCGAGGTGCTCCGGATGGCCCTGGCAGAGGCAGGACTGACAGACGCGCCACGCAGTGGAGGCGCGAGGCTCTGACCGTTGGAGGTGACGCCGTGCTCATCGTCGTCACCGGCCCGCCGGGCGCGGGGAAGAGCAGCTACATCCGGGCCAACGCCAAGCCCGCCGACATCGTCATCGACCTCGACCTGATGGCCCTCGCCATGGCCGGCCCCGGCGCCGACCACCACGACCACCACCCCGCGCTCCTCCGGGTAGTGCACCGGGCCCGGCAGGCGGCCATCCATGAGGCTGAGCGTCACCTGGATGTGGTCGACGTCTATCTGATCCACACGATGCCGCAGGCGAAGGCCCGCGCGCACTACAAGCGACTTGGCGCGCGCATCGTCACCGTCGACCCGGGCGAGGCGATCGTCCGTCAGCGGGTCCGGGACATGCGCCAGCCCGCCATGGAAGCCGTGGTCACCCGCTGGTATCGGGACCGGCGCAAGGGCGGGTCACGTCCGGTGACCAGGCAGGCATCACGCACCTGGTGACCACCGGCGGGCCGCTCGGCCAGGCGCCGGCGGGGAGAGAGTGGATCAAAAGTTCAGGGCATGAGGGGGCGACCCAAACGCCCTTCTCGCCCTGTTTTTTGCGCGAGCGATTCCAAAGACGATCTTGACCGAAGCCTCACACCTAACCCCAAGATCATTATCACGCACGGTAACGTCACGCAGGGTGATGGGGGTGGCTCGTGATCGCGGATGAAGTTGGCGACGAGCTTGACAAACTCGGCGTGACCAGCATCGCTCCCGGGCGGGCAGCCGTCGCCCTCAAGCTCGCGCGGGCCCTCGACCAGATCGCCGATGGTGACGCTCCGACATCACAGGCCGTCCTCGCCGACAAGCTCGACGCGATCATGACCAAGCTGCGTGCGCTCGCGCCGCCCGCGACGGAGGGGGACGTCCTCGATGACCTCGCTGCTCGACGGGCCGAGCGCCGCGGCGCCTGACCTCGTACACGTTTCCGACGTCCGGGGCGCCCAGCGCCCGCGGGTGTTCACTGCCCCGCCGTACACCTCGTCGGCCGGGCAGGAGGCCGTCGAACTTGCTGCACACGCTGAGCTGGTCCTCGACGAGTGGCAGCAGTTCGCCATGCACGTCGGCCTGGGCGAGCGTCAGGACGGCAGCTGGTCGGCGTTCGAGGTCGCCGTGAATGTCGCCAGGCAGAACGGCAAGGGCGGGATCATCGAAGCCCGCGAGCTGGCGGGCCTGTTCCTGCTTGGCGAGCGATTGATCTTGCACTCGGCCCATGAGTTCAAGACCTCGATCGAGGCGTTCCGCCGCATCGTCGCGCTGGTCACGAACACCGACTCGCTGCGCAAGCGCGTGAAGGCCGTGCGCCGGACGACCGGTGAAGAGTCCATCGAACTCCTCACCGGTCAGCGGCTGCGGTTCCTGGCCCGCTCCGGAGGCTCCGGTCGTGGCTTCACTGGGGACTGCAACATGTTCGACGAGGACATGATCCTGGGCGACGACGCGATGGGCGCGTTGATGCCGACTATGGCGGCCGTGAAGAACCCGCAGGTCTGGTACCTCGGGTCCGCGGGAATCGGGTCTCCGTCGCAGCAGCTGGCGCGCCTGCGGCGCCGGGCTCTCGCCGCGATGGAGCGGGGCGAACCGGACCCGTCGCTCGCGTACCTGGAGTGGAGCATCGACCCGCACGTTCGGGAGTGCCCGCCCGGGTGTACCGACCACGACGACCCGCTGTCGCCACTGTCCGTAGCGAAAGCCAATCCGGCCCTGGGCTACCGCCTGACGCTGGAGCACACGGAGCGGGAGCGGCTGACCATGTCTCCTGAGATCTTTGCCCGTGAGCGGCTTGGCGTCGGCGACTACCCGACGGACGGGGAGGACACGTGGCGGGTTATCGACGAAGAGGTGTGGCGGGCGCTGGCGGACGGCACCAGCTCGATGGCTGACCCGGTGAGCTTCGCGGTCGACATGACGCCGGAGCGGTCGCACGCGGCGATCTGCGCGGCCGGCCGATCCGGCGAGGCTGTGCACGTCGAGGTGGTGGACCACCGGCCGGGCACCGGCTGGGTGGTGGAACGGCTCGTCGAGCTGGTGGAGAAGTGGAGTCCGTGCGCGGTCGTCATCGATCCGGGCGGTCCGGCCGGCTCACTGATCCCGGCGGTGCGCAAGGAGCTGGAGCTGCTCGGCATGCCGGACCTGCTGCTCGAACCGAAGACCCGGCAGATCGCGGGCGCTACCGGGCAGTTTTTCGACGCGGTCGCCTCGCAGGCGATCGTGCACCTGGATCAGGCGCCGCTGTCGACCGCCCTTGCCGGGGCGGACAAGCGGCCGGTGGGCGACGGCTGGGCGTGGGCGCGTCGTGGGGTGTCCGTAGACATCAGCCCGCTGGTGGGCTGCACGCTCGCCGTGTGGGGCCATGCGGAGCGCGCGGACGCCGAGCCGGAAGGAGCGCCGAACCTGTGGTGATTCTCCTGGGAGTCGTTGAAGTGCTGTTCCTGCTGGCCGGGCTGGCTGGGGTGGCGATGTGGTCGGTGCCGGCCGGGCTGGTTCTGGCCGGTGTGCTCGGGGTGCTCGCGGTTGAACGGGAGCAGGCGCGACGGAAGGGGACGGGATGAGCCTCTTCGGGTTGTTCGAGAGCAGGGCGACGGTGGAGAACCCCACGGTCCCGCTCACCTCGTCGTCGCTGTCCGCGCTGCTGGGTGGCGGGACGCCGGTCGAGGCGGGCGTTGCCGTCACGGAGACGGGCGCGCTGCACATGCCAGCGGTGTGGCGGGCGGTGTCCGTCGTGGCGAACGTGTCCGCGTCCCTGCCGCTGCACACGTACACCGTGGGCACGAAGGACCGGGTCGCGGTGACCCTGCTGGAGGACCCCCACCCCGAGCTGACAAGGTTCGAGCTGTGGCGCCTGGTGTACGTGCACCGGCTGCTCTGGGGCAACGCCTACCTGCAGAAGGTGGTCAACGGGGCTGGCGTCGTCGTGCAGTTGTGGCCGATTCGCCCGGACAGGGTGCAGGTCGACAAGGAGCAGCCGACCGCGGGGAACCCGAGCGGCAAGGTGTTCTGGATCCAGATCGAGGACGGCGCTCGAGTGCGGCGCACGCCGACGGAGATCCTGCACCTGCCCGCACTGGGGTACGACGGGGTGACCGGGTGTTCTCCGATCCGCGCCGCAGCACAGGGCATTGGTCTGGGGATCGCCGCCGAGCGTGCGGCAGGCCGCCTGTACGGCAGCGGCAACATGATCTCCGGTGTACTGCAGACCGAGCAGCGGCTAAACCCGGACCAGGCGGCGGCGCTGAAGGCTGGGTGGAAGGCGCGATACGGCGGCGGCCAGTCGGCACACGACGTGGCGATCCTCGACTCTGGGGCGTCGTTCCACCCGGTGACGATGCCGTACAAGGACTCCCAGTTCTTGGAGTCCCGCATGTTCCAGGTCACCGAGGTGAGCAGGATGTTCGGCGTGCCGCCGTTCCTGCTGATGTCCACCGAGAAGTCCACGAGCTGGGGCACCGGGCTGGAACAGCAGGCGCAGGGGTTCGTCACCTGGGACCTCGCGCCGACGTGGCTGACCCCGACCGAGCAGCGGGTCACGAAGGAACTGTTGCCCAAGACGATCTATGCGAAGTACCAGTTGGGCGGGCTTCTTCGCGGGGACAGTGCCGCGCGAGCAACGTTCTACCGGGCGATGCGTGACGTCGGCGCGTTCTCCGCGAACGACATCCTCGGCCTGGAGGACCGCCCGCCGCTCACCGGCCCCGAGGGCGACATGCGACTCCAGCCGCTGTACATGGCGCCGCTGGGCTACGACCCCAGCGTCAAGGCGCCGGCAGACCTTCCGCCGGATGTGGACCGGGCGGCCCGTGCCGCCGACCACCTCACCAAGGCCGCCGCCCTGTTGGCCGGTTCTGAGACGAAGGAGGGCAGCGATGCCGAAGACGACTGAGCGCCGAGATCTGACGCTCGCCACGGCGGGCCTTCAGGTCCGGGATGCCGACGAGAGTGGATCGCGCGGCTTCGCCGGTCACGCTGCGGTGTTCAACTCCCGCACCGCGATCGGCAACCCGCTGACCTGGGGATTTTACGAGGAGATCGCCCCCGGCGCGTTCACGAAGACCATCAGCGAGGGGGACGCCCGCATGCTCGTGGATCACGACACGAGCCTCGTCGTCTCCAGGGTCTCCGCCGGCAGTCTGCGCCTGGCCCAAGACCAGGTCGGTCTGGCCGTCGACGCCGACCTCGACACGCGCCTCTCCTACGTCAGCGACCTGGTGGTGAACCTCGACAACCGGAACATCACCGGCATGAGCTTCGGGTTCCGGGTCGTGAAAGACGAGTGGGAGCCGCTGGAGATGGAAACGGTCGACGGGGACAAGGCCGAGGTCGAACTGCGGGTCATCCGCGAGGTACAGCTCTTCGAGGTCAGCGCCGTCACCTTCCCCGCCTACGAGGACACCGACGCCGGCCTCCGCTCGGTGGGGGTTGCCTTGGCCGCGCGCGGCGACGACGCGGCCTTCGACCGCCGGGCCGCGTACCGGCCCGAACTTCTGAACTTCCGCCGCGAGCCGGGCCCAGCGCCCACTCGCAGCGGCGACGCAACCCAGCCGGGAGAGACCACTGGGGCCCGTCAGGCGATGCGCATGGAGGCGCTCGCCGCCCGCTACCTCCTCGCGCGGTAGCCGCTCTCACATCCCTTTCCAGCCCCCCGCTCAACGGCGGTCGGGGCTCTTCGTGCTGGGAGGCACAATGCCGAACCTTCAGGGCCTGCTCGACAAGCGGGCCACCGCGTGGGCCGCCGCCCAGGACTTCCAGTCCCGGGGCGACGACACCCCGCTGTCCTGCGAGGACCGGGCGGCGTGGGAGGCGGCGCTCGCGGACGTCGAGCGCCTGTCCGTCGAGATCGAGACCGAGGAGCGCCACTCCCGCCTCGCTGCCGTCGACTACTCGCAGATCGTCGCCCCCGGGGCGGACACCGCGGAGGCCGAGGAGGCCCGCGCCCGCCACGGCGGGGAACGCGGCGTCACGGCGTACCAGGACGCGTGGCGGTCCTGGCTCCGAGACGGCACCCAGGACCTCACCTCGGAGGAGCGCAACGTGCTCCGCACAGGGTGGGTCGACGGCAAGGAGTTGCGCGCCCAGGGCGTGGCGACCGGCGCCGCAGGTGGCTACGTCGTCCCGCCGGCGTTCCGCGCGACCATGGTGGAGACCATGAAGTTCTTCGGCGCGATGCGCCAGGTCTCCGAAGTCATCACCACTGAGTCGGGACAGACGCTCCCGTGGCCGACCAACGACGACACCGGGAACGTCGGCGCGATCCTGGCCGAGAACACCCAGGTCACCGAGCAGGACGTAACCCTCGGCCAGCAGGACATCGGCGCGTACATGTACACGTCGAAGCTGGTCCGGGTCTCGCTCCAGCTGCTCCAGGACAGCGTCCTCGACTTCGAGAACTGGCTGGCCCGCAAGCTCGGTGAGCGCATTGGCCGCATCCAGAACACGCACTTCACGACCGGCACCGGCACCGCTCAGCCCGAAGGCGTCCAGACTAACGCGATCATCGGCAAGACCGGCGGCACCGGCCAGACGACCAGCGTCACCTACGACGACCTGATCGACCTCGTCCACTCCGTCGACCCGGCGTACCGCAACTCCGGACGCGTGCAGTTCATGCTCGCTGACTCCACGCTCGGATCGGTGCGCAAGCTGAAGGACGGCCAGGGCCGGCCGCTGTGGGAGCCCTCCGTCCAGGCCGGGGTCCCCGACAAGGTGCTGGGCTACGGGTACACCGTCAACCAGGACATGCCGGCGATGGCGGCCAACGCCAAGTCGATCCTGTTCGGCGACTTCTTCGCGGGCTACCTGATCCGCGACGTCTCCGACATCCAGACCCTGCGCCTGGCCGAGCGCTACGCCGACTTCCTGCAGGTCGGCTTCCTGGCGTTCTCGCGCGCCGACGGTACCCCCCAGGACACGGCCGCGATCCGCGCCTACCGCAACTCCGCAACCTGATCGACCGAGAGAGGACACCGACCATGGCGAACACGCCGAAGCCCAGCACCACCGACTCCGGGGTGCTCCAGGAGAAGCCCTCCGCCGCCGCGGCAAAGGGCGGTGACCATGACCGGATCGTCATGGCGTCGCGCCGCGCGGACGGCAGCATGGACCAGGTCGCCCCGGAGTTCATCGGCGACAAGGACGTGGCCATCGCCGCGGCGAAGCAGCAGCTTGGCCAGCAGGCGGCCAGCGCGGTGGACGTCGCGGCCCGCGGGGTGTCGTCCGCCCCGGAGGGTGCTGGTCCGTCCGAGCCGGACCCGGACGTCGCGGCACTGAAGGAGGCGCAGGACAAGGCGATCGAGAGTGCCGAGTCCCAGGCGGAGCGCGAGGTCAACGATCTGCACCAGGGGCTGAGTGGCTGATGGCCCGCATCCGCATGCTGACCAGTGTGTCGGGGCGGGGCTTCGCGTGGGCGCCGGGGGAGGTCGTGGACCTGCCCGGCGCCGAGGCGTCCGTGTGGGCTGACGGAGTTCGAGCCGTCATGGTCCGCGACGAACAGCCCGAGACCCCGGAGTCCGGTGGGGCCCGGCCGGAGCGCACCCGCAAACGGCCGGTCCGGCGCGAGACCCGCACTACGTAGAGGAGGTGGGTCGTGGCTCTGCTCACGCTCGACGAAGCGAAGGCGCAGACCGGCACCCGGGGCAGCGGCTCGGACGCCGAGATCCAGATGTACATCGACGCCCTCACCTCGGTCATCGAGGGGTACGTCGGCGTCGTTGAGCAGCGGGAGATCTCGGAGACCGTGACCGGCCAGGGAACGGCCGTCGTCCTGCTGAGCACGCCGGTGCTCGCCATCGCCTCGCTCACCCCGGTGGAGACCGGCGGTACGGCCGTGAACGTGGCTGGGCTGCACGTGGACGGCCCGTCCGGGGTGGTCGCCTACGCGGACCGCTCCCAGTTCACCGGGGGCCCGTGGACGGCCGTCTACACGGCGGGCCGGGACGAAGCCCCGCCGACCATCCGGCTCGCGGCGCTGCTGCTGTTCCAGCACCTGTGGCGCACCCGCAACGGTCCGGCCCGGGGCGCCAGTTCGGACGACAGCTACTCGGTCAGCGAGCCCATCCCCGGGTTCGGGTACGCCGTACCGAACCGGGTGCTGGAGTTGCTGGAGCCGTTCAAGCGTCCGCCGGGGATAGGCTGATGGCGACGTCAGCAGTACCCGCTGCGATCTCTGCGCTGCTCGCCGCGCTCGGCCCTGCGCCGGAGCTGGCCGAGGTCCGGGTCATCGACGGGCCGCCGCCAAACTCGAACCTCTCCGAGCCGGACCGGCTGTACGTCGGCTGGTCTCCCGGGGCCGAGCAGGCGGCTGAGATTCAGCAGGCCTTCGCCGTGGTTGGCGCTCGGCGCCGCAACGAGGACGCATCCATCGCCTGCTACCTGGAGACCCGCGACGGCGGCGGCGACATGGCGTGGTGCCGGGGGCGCGTCTTCGATCTGCTGGCCGTCGTGGAGTACCGCCTCCGCGCCACCGACGCGGCACCGGACGCGCCGACGCTCGGCGGTGCGGTGCTCTGGTCGGAGCTGACCGCCGGGTCCCTGGTCCAGGAGCAGGGCCCGGATGGCGCGTATGCCGGACTCGCCTTCACCGTGGCGTACCGCGCCCGCATCTGAACACCCCACCATCAGGAGGAACGCCATGGCGCGAGTGCGCTACATCGGCGCCGAGCCGGTCACCGTGCCGGAGCTCGGCAGCAGGACGATCCACCCGGACGAGCTGGTCGAGGTGCCCGACGCCCGGTACGACGGGTACGTCTGCCAGACCGCGACGTGGGAGGCGGTCGAGGAGCCCAAGGGCGAGACCCCGGCTGCGAGGAAGACCACCCCCACGGCGAAGCCCGCCATCACCTCGAAGGAGGGCTGACCCATGGCGATCGGTTCCGGGCTCGGTGCCCAGATCGGCATCGCGGCAGAGGCGTCCTACGGGACGTTCCTCGCGCCGACGAAGTTCATCGAGTTCACCAAAGAGTCCCTCCAGCTCAAGAAGACGACCGCGCAGTCCGCCGGCATCGCTGCCGGTCGGCTGGTCCCGCTGTCGTCCCGCCGTGTGGTCACGCAGCGGCAGGCGTCCGGGTCGCTGGACATGGAGGTCACCAACAAGGCGATGGGCGTTCTGCTCCAGTCGCTGATGGGCACGACGGTGACCCCGGTGCAGCAGGCAGCCACCGCGGCGTACCTCCAGACGCACATCCTGGCGGACACCGCCGGGAAGTCCTTGGTGATCCAGAAGGGTGTCCCCCTCACCACGGGCACCGTCACCGACAAGACGTTCCTCGGCTGCAAGGTCATCTCGGCGGAGTTCTCGTGCGAGGTCGGCGGCATGCTGCTGGCCACGTTCGAGATCGACGCCAAGGACTGCGACGAGACGCAGACGCTGGCCGTCGCCACGTACCCCTCGATGTCCCCGTTCCACTTCGGGCAGATGTCGGTTAAGACCGGCACGTACAACTCCGAGGTGGCCCTGGACGGCATCCGCAAGGTCTCGGTGAAGATCGAGCGCCCGCAGGCCACAGAGCGGTTCTACGCCGGACAGGCCGGGTTGAAGAAGGAGCCCATCTCGAACGACCAGGTGAAGATCACCGGGTCGCTGGAGGGCGACTACGTCTCCACCATCCTCGACGACCTCCACACCTCGGATGCGGCCACGTCGTTCGTGTGGGACTTCACCGGTCCGATCATCGCCGCGGCGAACGCCGAGCGGTTCACCATCAAGATTCCGGCCATCCGGCTCGACGACGCGCCCCCGGTCGTGGAGGGCTTCGACGTGGTGAAGCCGACGTTCAACTTCACCGGTTTGTACGACGGCACGAACCCCACGCAGATCGAGTACATGAGCACGGACATCACCCTCTGACGGGAGATCCGGCGTGCCGTCCTCCTTTCAGATCGTCGGCACCGGCCAGCTGCTGGAGCTTCAGCGGCGCCTGCGGTCGGCCGGGCACGAGAACATCCGGTCGTCCATGCAGCGCCGGGTGCGGCGCGCAGCCGAACCGCTGCGGGACGACCTGCAGTCCACGATCCGCGGCCTGTCGATCCAGTCGGCCGGCCGCAGCTCGGGGAAGCGCGGCGGCCGGTCCCCGACGACCCGGCCGCTGCGCGCGTCGATCGCCGCCGCGATCCGGATCAGTGTCCGCACCTCCGGCAACCCGGGTGCCCGGGTGTTCGTCGACAAGGGCCTGCTGCCGCGCGACATCCCGATGGGCGTCCTGGACCGGCTGAACGACGGCCGACTCCGGCACCCCGTGTTCGGCAACCGGAAGCGCTGGGCCACCCAGACCGCGACGCCCCTGTGGTGGGACAAGACCGTCCGCCGCCACACCCCCCGTATGCAGTCCGAGGTGGCCCGCGTCGTGGACGACGTGCGCCGCCGTATCGAGTAGGAGCCCGCTTTGATCATCAGGTACACGCCCGCCGGTGGGGCGCCGGAGGACTACGACGCAAGGTCGCTGCTGACGTCGGAGGCGTCGATCGTGGCCCGAACCATCGACCAGAAGTGGCCGGAGGTCAAGCAGGGCCTGGTCGACGAAGACCTCGACGCGATGCGCGCGGTCGTCTGGGTGCTGCGCAAGCGGCAGACCCCGACCCTACGGTTCGCCGAGTTCGACCCCGGGGTGGACGAGATGGTCACCCGGTATGACAAGGGCGAGATCGAGACCTGGATCGACGGCGCCTTCGGCCTGCTGGGCACCGACCCCGAGGTGACGGCCGAGGGGATCGCGCACGCGCTGCGCGAGGTCCCGGCCGCCGCCGCTGACCCGGAGCACGCTCGTGCGTACATCGGGAAGCGTCAGGCCGAGGCGACCGAGGGAAAAGCCCTCGAGGAGCCGGAGCCCGTGGCGGAGTCCGTACCCGGGCCGACGAGCTCTGCGACCGGGACGTCAACGCTCTCCGCAGTGAGTACCTCGGACTCTTCGCTCACCTCCTGAACATGCCGCCGGACGTCGTCGACCGGCAGCAAGTCGAGGACTTCTACTCCCTCGTCTGCTGGCTGGACGCCCACCAGCAGGCCCAGCAATCCGGAGGTGAGTGATGGCAACTCGCCTTACGTTCCTGATCGACGCCCGCGACGGTGCATCCCGCGTCCTCGACCGGATCGGCGACAATGCGACCCGCCTCGGCCGGCGCATGCTGACTGCGTCGATCAACGGCGAGGCGGCGATGAACCGCCTCGGGCGGTCGACCACGGACCGTATGGCCGCGATGGAGAGGAGCACCGGCCTCGGGGAGAAGGCGGCGTCCCGGCTGAAGGGCGCCCTCATTGCCCTGGGCCCGGCGGCGATCCCGGCTGCCGCGTCCCTTGCCCCGCTCGCGGCCGGAGCCGGTGCCGCCGCGGTGGCGGCTGGTGCCTACGCGGCGGCGCTCGGTCCGCAGATCTCCGCGATGACCGAGGCCGCCGAGGCGGAGAAGAAGTACACCGACGCGGTCGAGGCGTCCGGCGAGCGGTCCGAGGCGGCGGTCACCGCACAGCTGGACTACCTCCGCACCCTGGCCACCATGCCGCCAGAGACACGGCGCGCGGCGGCAGCTCAGTCTGTCCTGACGGATGAGTACAACGCGTGGTCGGACTCGCTGTCCGGAGACACGATGGGGCCGGTCATCAAGGGCATGGGCATCCTGACGGCCCTGCTGCCGAAGACCAGCGGGCTGGTCAAGGGGACCAGTGGCGAGCTGGACCGGATGGTCACCATCCTCGCCGGGGGCATGGAGTCCCCCGGGCTGGACGGACTCAACAGCAAGTTCACCGCGTTCGCCACGGGCGCGCTGGACCGCGTCAACGACGGTCTCGTGCGCCTGATGCGGACGGGCTCCTCGGGCAGGGTCGGCACCGGCCTGACCGAGTTCATGGACTACGCCCGCGAGCAGGGCCCAGTCGTCGCGGACACCGTGCACAACGTTGCCGACGCGCTGGTCAACGTGCTGCGTGCCAGTTCCGATGTTGGCGTCGGCATGCTCGACGTCGTCAACGCGTTGACCGGCATCGTCGCGGCCGTACCCCCGGAGGCCATCGCGGCGGTGCTCCAGCTCGCCCTCGCCATCAAGGCCGTGCAACTCGCAGCTGTCGGCATGGGTGCCGCACGAACCGCGATGGCCTCATTCGGTACCCAGCTCGTCGCGATGCGAGTAGCAGCAGCGGCAGCTCCGGGTCGGCTGGCTGCGGTCGGCGCCGCGATCGGCGCCTTGTCGAAGGCGGCCAAGCTGGCGGTGGCAGGCACGGCTATCGGGCTCCTGGTCCTGGCCGTCACCCAGCTGTCTCAGATGGGCAAGCAGGCGCCGCCGGACGTCGACCGGCTGACCACGTCTCTGGGGAAGCTGGCCCAGACGGGCAAGGTCAGCGGCGAGGCGGCCCGCGCTTTCGGGTCCGACCTCGGTGGCCTGGCCGACTCGCTGCGCGACCTGTCGCGCCCCGCGAACTACGACAAGTTCGAATCGTTCATGGCCGGCCTGATCGGCATGGACTCGGCGACGATGCGGGACGCGAAGGCGGATCTCGACTCCGTCGACAAGGCGCTCTCCAACCTGGTGCAGGGCGGGAAGACGCAGCTGGCCCAGGCCGCCTTCGATCAGCTCGCGGCGGCCATGCGCAAGAACGGCATGAGCGCGGGCGAGCTCCGCGGCAAGCTCGACGACTACCAGGCGGCGCTCGCCGACCAAGCCTTCGAGGCGCAACTGGCGGCACAGGCGCAGGGGCTCTTCGGGGCGCAGGCGCAGCAGGTGCAGGCGAAGCTTGACACCCAGAAGGCCAGCGCGGACGGGCTCCGCCAGTCGATCCAGGCGTTGAACGATGTGAACCGCGCTGGCCTCGGCGGGATGATCGGGTTCGAGGCCGCCATCGACGCTGCGGCGAAGGCGGCGAAGGACAACGCGGGCGCGCTCTCGATGTCGGGCGGCCAGCTCAACCTGAACTCGGAGAAGGCGCGGACCGCGGCCACCGCGCTGTCCGACCTCGCGGCCCGGACCGACGAAGCAACTGCGGCGGCCCGGCAGTCGGGCGCCGACTGGTCCGAGGTGAACGCGATCTACGACCGGGGCCGGTCGAAGTTGCTCGCCTCAGCGCAGGCGATGGGGCTGACCAAGGCGCAGGCGGCCGAGCTCGCGGACCAGATCCTGGCCACGCCGGACAAGACGGCGCGGATCAAGGGCAACCTGGAGGATCTGGAGGCGAAGCTCTCCTCCGCGAAGGCGCGGCTCCAGTCCGTTCCGGACTCGCGCCGGGCGGCGATCCGGGCGGAGATCTCCGACCTGCAGGCCAAGGTGGCGCAGGCCCGGGCGGCGCTCGGCACGGTGCAGAGCAAGACCGTCAGCGTGATGGTGCAGTACCGCTCGTCGAAGAACCCGAGCTCCTTCGCAACCTCGATCGGCGGGTACGCCTCCGGAGGCAAGCCGAAGCCGGGCGAACTCGCCTGGGTTGGCGAGGAGGGCCCGGAGCTGATGCGCTTCGGGTCTGGCGGGGCGGAGGTGTACTCCCACCGCGACAGCATGGCCATGGTGTCGAGCGCGGCGTCGGCCGGCCGTGACGCTGGGCTGGGGCTCCGGCGCGGCATGGCCGTGTCGACCGACGGCGTCGAGTCCTCCGGTCGCTCTCTCGGAGCGGCCATCCTCTACGGTGTGCGCGACGAGCTTCAGATCGCGTCCCCGTCGAAGAAGACAAAGGCGCTCGCGGCCGACGCGGGCAAGGGCCTCATCGTCGGCATGACCGGCTCGAAGGCGCAGATCAAGGCGACGGCAGCGGACCTGGCGAAGGACATCTGGGCTGCCTGGTCCGGGACGAAGAGCACGAAGGACAGTCGCCTCGTCGCCATGGTCAACCGCGACACGGCCAAGCTCCAGGGGCTGGCCAGCAAGCGGGACTCCCTCGCGGCCCAGATCACCGCGGCGCGGGCATACTCGGCCGAGCTGAAGACGTCCGCCCGGGACGACGCCAAGCTGAGCAACCTCGGCCTCTCCGACGAGGAGGTGACCGCCGGGTCGATCCAGGCCGGGCTCCAGCAGAAGCTGGCGAAGATGCGGCAGTTCACCAGCTACGTCACCACCTTGGCGAAGAAGGGCCTGTCCAAGGGTCTGCTCCGCCAGGTCCTCGACATGGGCCCGGACCAGGGGTACGCCTACGCGTCCGCGCTGGCCGGGGCATCGAGCACGGCGCTGAAAGCGATCAACGCCACCCAGTTGGGCATCGACCGTGCCTCGACCACCCTCGGGAACACCGGCGCCGACCTGCTGTACGACTCCGGGGCGAACGCCGGGAAGGGCTACCTCAAGGGGCTGCAGTCCCAGCAGGCGGCGATCGAGAAGCAGATGCTCACCATCGCCAAGGGCATGGACAAGGCGATCCGCAAGGCGCTCGGAATCAAGTCGCCCAGCACCGTCGCGGCGAAGAGCGGCGGGTACTTCACCCAGGGCCTCGGCGTGGGCGCCCTCGCTCAGGTGCCGTTCCTCGACCGGGCCATGGCCACGGTCACCGGCCGTATGGCGGCGGCCCGGCCGGTCGTCGGCCGCCCGGCGGTCACGGGCGGCAGGGCATCGGGAGACCAGCAGGTGATCAACCTTGGCGTCACGTTCTCCGGGGTCATCGACCGGATCGGCGCGGCCAAGGAGATTCAGAGGCTGCTTGCAGAGCTGGCCCTGACCACGGGCCAGCCCATTCGATTGGGGGTGACGGGATGACGCTCATCGTGGAGGCGGCGTTCGGCAGCACGCTTGCCGACGCCGTCGCCGGGTTTGTCGCCTGGACGGATATCACCCAGTGGGCTGGCACGGTCTCCATCACCCGGGGCGCCGAGTCTCAGCTGTCCCAGACGCAGGCCGGGACGTTGAGCCTGCCGCTCGACAACGCGGATGGCCGGTTCACCCCGGAGAACAGCGGATCTCCGTACTACCCGAACGTGGTGGACGGGGTGCCGATCCGGATCAGCGTAGCCACGGCCAGCCTGAACCTCCTGAGGAACCCGTCCCTGGAGGGGGACCAGGACACCGCCATGGACACCTGGGAGTGGGTCCAGTGCACCCCGGTCTCCGTCGGCACACCGGTCCAGTCCGGCAGCCGGGCGGCCCGCGTCGTCTGGGACACTGGGGCGGCGGGCGCGTCGTTCCAAAGCACGGTGTACGGACTGACCGTCGGCGCCCGGTACACGGCGAGCGTGTACGTCCGCGTCCCTGCCGGGGACGTGGCGGTGCGCATCCGGATGGGCGGGGTCACCTCGTCCGCGTCCGCAGTGAACGACACCTACACCCGGCTCAGCGTCACGTTCACCGCCACCTCCGTCGTCCTGCCGCTCCAGGTCATTCCGTCGACCGCGCCCGCCGCCGGTGACCTGGTGTACGTCGATGCCGCGCAGGTCGAAACGGGCGCAGTGGCCACCACGTTCGCTGCGACGGGCGCGCAGCTGCACCGGCGGTACTGGGGGCTGATCAACCAGTGGCCCGTCCAGTGGGAAGGCCTGCTCGCCGCGTCCGCCATCACGGCCACAGACATCTTCTCGGTGCTGTCCCGGGCCGAGGATCAGATGCGCCCGATGCTGGTCCAGGAATCCCTGGTGTGGGGGCCGCAGGCCCTGTGGATGCTCGACGAGGTGGCTGGCTCCGCGTCGGCCGGCGACGAGGCGGGATCGGGCGGCGCCGGAACGCTGGCCGTCACGCAGGCAGGGGCGGGCGGGACGTTGGCGTTCGGGTCGTCGTCCGCCCCGCTCGGCCTCGACGGCGCCCCGATGCTCACTCCGGCCAGTTCCACCGCCGGCCAGTTCCTCCGGGGCGCGACCGGCGCCGACTTCCGAGCCGGGACGTTCAGCCCGTGGCTGTGCGAGGTCTGGTTCCAGACCTCGCTCGCCGGTCGTGCGATTCTCACCCTCACCTCAACCGCTGGCGACTCCGTCCTGCTGATGTACCTCAACGCCACTACGGGGTACCTGACGATCGAGACGCAGCAGGCTGGCACGCTGGTCACCACCACCGTGACCAGCGTTTCCCTTGCAGACGGCCGGTGGCACCACGTGGTGTACAGCAGCGCCCTCGGCGAGGTGTACGTCGATGGGGCCAGCCTCGGCGCCTACGCCGGAATTCAACAGGTCAACGACCTGACCACCATCACCGTCGGCGCGACCCACACCGACAAGGCCATCTGGTCCGGTTCGCTCGCCGGGATCGCCCTGTACGCCGACCCGACGATCACCGCCTACGACCTGGCCCTGCACTACGCGTGCGGGACGACCGGGTACGCGGGCGAGACCGCCGACGAGCGCGCGCACCGGCTCGCCGCCTACGCCGGGATCCCATTGCGGGACACCGGCATTTTCACCACGGGGATTGCCGAGCAGGCGGCGCTCGGCTCGACCGCCCTTGATCACCTGCGGGGCGTCGAGACCACCGAACAGGGTGTCCTCGTGGCCGACAGGGACGCACCGTGGCTGTGGCTCCAGGGCCGCAGCGTCCGCTACAACCCGAACGCCACCCTGGCCATCGCGTGGGCTGATCTAGAAACCGGGGATGTCGAGCTGGCCTACGACACCCAGCGCGTCATCAACTCGGTGACCGTCACCCGGCCCGGAGGCGCAACCCAGCGACTCGTCAACGCCGCGTCGCGCGCCGCCCGGGGGCCGATCGGCCGGACCGTCGACACGCTCGCCATGGACGACCTGGTCACGTCCGACCTCGGGTCCTGGCTGCTCCAGCGGTACGCCGCCCCGCACCCCGAACTCCGCTCGCTGACAGTCGAGGCGTACACCCTCGGTCTGACCGCGTACCGGCAGTGGCTCGCCGTGGACATCGGCACCCCGCTGACCGTGACCGGCCTGCCCGCGCAGGCGCCCACCTCCTCGATGGGCGTCACCGTCGAGGGCTACACCGAGACCATCGGCGACCAGCAACACCGCCTCGCGTTCCACACATCACCCACCGCGCTCGCCACCGTGTGGGTCCTCGATGACCCCGTGTACTCCGTCCTCGGGTCCACGACCCGATTGGCATTCTGAGGAGCCCCATGCCCCGCATCGTCCCTGTCGTCCGTGCCGAGACGGTCTACACCCCGCCGGCACCGCAGCCGCTCAACGCCTGGGCGGACGTCCCTGGCGCCGAGCTGGTCTACTTGTACATGGAGTCCCGGACCGGGCGCCCCATAGAGCGGCCCGTAGAGGACACCGGCGACACCTACTACGCCCGGATCAACCAGAACCGATGGCTGGCCGACTGTGACTGCGGGTCCGCGCAGGTCATCTCCCCGACCGACCCGCGGTACGGGTGCGTGGTCTGCGGGTGGGGCTGGGTGACGCTGGTCTTCCCCGAGGACGTTGCGGCCGTCGAGGCGCAGATGCTGCTGGAGCCGAAGCCTGCGTACCGGAACTGGTGGCACCCGGACGACCCGCGCAACCCGGACCGGCCGATCGAGCCGGAGGTGACGCCGTGACGTTCTCTCCGAGGACGTGGACGGTCGGCGAGACTGTCACGGCCGCGCAGTTGAACCAGGAGATCCGCGACCAGTTCGCGTCGATCCTCGACGCGTGGACCGCGTACACCCCGACGTGGACCGCAGCCACCACCAACCCGGTCCTGGGGAACGGAACGATCGTCGGCCGTTACCTCAAGGTCGGCCGGACAATGCAGATCCACATCGAGCTGACGATGGGCTCGACCACGACCTACGGGTCCGGGGCCTGGACGATCAGCCTGCCCGTCGCCGCAGCGTCCGGCTCCGGCACCCGCGTCGGCGTCGCCCACGCCCTCGGGTCCATCCGCGTCGCCGGGAACACCCAGGTCGGCGCGACATCAACGTCCATCACCACGTTTTTCCCGGCCAGCACCTCGGTCAGCAACCTCTCGAACGCAGGCGCCACGAATCCCTTCACGTGGGCGGCGACCAACACCCTGCGCATCGATCTGACCTACGAGACCGCGAGCTGACCCAGCCCAACCGTTCCGCCCCGCGCCGCTGGCCCGGGGCCTCCTGCATGTCTGGAGACCTGATGGCCTGGTATCCGAGAGCCACGAAGTACGAGCTGCAACCCGAGTCGGACGCCCAACCGGCGATCCGGCCGACGCAGTTCATCGTGCACTCGATCATCGCCCCGTGGACGGCGAAGCGCGTCTTCGAGTACTGGCGTGACAGCACCAACCTGGAGTCCCACTTCGGCATCGGCTACGAGGGGGACGTCGGCCAGTTCATCGGCACGCAGACCCGGGCCGACGCGAACGCCGGCGCGAACCTGCGGGCCGACGGCACCGGGGCCGTGTCGGCGGAGACCGCGTCGAACACCGAGGGCACCGACCCGTGGACCGACGCCCAGGTCGAGGAGCTGATCCAGCTCGGCGTGTGGCTGCACGAGACGCACGGCATCCCGCTGCGGATCTGCCGCACCCACGATGACCCGGGGTTCGGCTACCACTCGATGTTCCCCCAGTGGTCAACGTCCGGGACCGCGTGCCCCGGTGCCGTCCGCATCGCCCAGTTCAAGACGGTCGTGTTCCCCGGCATCGTCGCCCGCGCCACCGGCGCCCCCGTACCCACCAACACCACGTCCGAGGAGGACGAGATGACCCCTGCCGACATGGCGAAGCTGGCCGACCTCGTGGTCGACCGACTGCTTGCCGCCGACAAGTTCGACGCCCCGGCGGACGCCGCCGACTACAGCGCGGACAAGAAGTCCCCGCAGCACTTCTGGTCCGGGCGGAGCGTCTTCAGCGACCTCGTCACCCGGGTCCGCCGCATCGACAAGACCCTGATCGCCCTCGCCAAGAAGCTGGAGGCCTGACCATGTCCGAGACCCCGTTCCCGCTGCCCAGCACCGAGACCGTCCTGAAGACCGCCGGGACCTACGCCCGCGACCTCGGCGAGCGCGTCGTGTCGACCGGGCTGGAGGCGTTCGTCGGCGCCCTGGTCGTCACCGCCCCGTTCGACCTGTCCATGTGGGAGTCCGCCGCGACCGCCGGGGCCGCCGCCGGGTTCGCGGTGCTGAAGGGCGTGGCCGCCCGGCTCCGCGACGTGCGCAACAGCGCCAGCCTCGCCCGGGGCGTGTAGTGCGGGCCGCCCTGTGGCGGCACCTCGGCTGGCGTGGCCTCGCCCTGGCTGGGACCGGCGCTGCCTGGGTGGTCGTCGGTCTCGGCCTGCTCCTTACCGACCGGCCCGCGGTGCGCGCGGGCGCCGGGCCGCTCATCGACCTCATGTGCATCCAAGGTTGGGGCGGGGTGTGGATCGGCTGCGGGCTCCTCGGCCTGGCCGCCGGGCTCCGTCGTCCCGGCCGGGACGTCTGGGGGTTCGGCGCGGTCGCCGGGCCGCCCGCGTGGTGGGCATTGGCCTACCTCGCGGCGGCCGTCAGCGGCCGGTACCCGCCCGGGTGGGCGACCGTCCCGGTGTACGGGGTCATCCTGCTGCTGCTGGTCATCGTCGCCGCGCTCACGGGGAGGCAGAGGCGCATCTGTACGTGCGAGAGAGGAGGGCGATGTGGGCGGTGAGGACTCGGTCTTCGGCGTCATCGCAGCGGCGATCGGGGGCCTGGCCGCGATCCTCGTGGCGCGGATTTCCCGGCCGGGCCCCGGGGAGGATGAGGACGAGCTGAAGGTGTCCCCGGAGATCTGGCAGCGGTTCGAACGGCTGGAGCGGAAGGTCGACCATTTGACGGCGCTGGTCGAGACGAAGAAGGCGGAAGTCAGCGCGCTGGAGAAGCTCCTCCGGTCCGCCATGCGGATCGTCCGCCGGCAGCAGCGCCGTCTCCGCGCGCACGGCGACCGGCCCGAGGAAGTCCCGCTGGAGCTCATCCCGTACAGCATCGACTGACCACCACCACGCCCCCGTCCTGGCCACCTCGGCCGGGCGGGGGCGATTCGTCGTGCCTGACCTGCGGTTCTGCCCTATAAGAATGCGCGGAAAGTAACCGCACCTCGCGGCTCAGCCAGCGCACCCTGGCGCCGGTGGCGAACCGCAGGCCGCAAAACCCCGCAGCTACAGGGACGGGTCAGTCCCGCCGGAGGAGCACCCGCTCGGGCTGGCAGACGTCGCACGGGGGCGTCCCCGCCGCGAGATGGGCGGCCGCGTCCTCCCGGGTGAGCGGGCGCATCTCGGCGCCGGACGCCCAGCAGTCGCCCCGGTGGATCTCCTCGTCCGGGCCGAGCCCGATGCGCGCGGCGCCGAACGCCGGGGTGGCGGCGCGCCGGGGCGCGGACGGCGCGGCGGCGCGGGCGGGTTGCTGCACCGGGGCTGCCTGCCGCTCGGCCGCCGCGAGCGCCCGGTCGACCTCGGCGAGCTGGAGCGCGAGGTAGGTACGAAGGACGCGGAGGCGGTCGGCATCGGGTGGCAGATCGGGCATATGTTCGAGTCTACGACCGGGTGCAGACTCCAGCATTCCGCTCCGGGGTCGCCGCCCCGCCCGGCACCATGAGCCCATGACCGACACCACCGTCGCCCCCGCCGGCCGCGCGCTCTGCCTCGACTGCCTCGGTGCGGGACGGGTCGCCAACCCCTACGCGCACACGTGCAACAGCCCCGCCTGCCAGGACCCGGCGGTCGTCCAATGCCCCGAGTGCGACGGGCAGGGCACCGTGGCCGCGCAGAGCGCGTAGGTCAGGCGTCCGACTCCTCCGGGTGCCGCACGAGCCGCTTCAGCGACTTCTCCACCTCGTACCGGTTCTGCCCGGTCGCGGCGGCGTGCGCGGTGATCGCCGCCTGCACGGCCGCGGCGGTCGACACGGTCAGCCGCCCATCCTGCTGCTCCGCCCAGGCGGCGCGTTCCAGCTCGATCAGTTCGTCGGTCAGTTCGATTGCCACGAGGCGGATCGTAGCCGCGTCACTCCGGCCACTCACCCGCAGGTCATGCCGCTTCGGCGGTGTCCCCTCGGACGGCCGCAGTCCACTCGCCGAGGAGCCGCTCGTACTCGCGGCGCCCCTCCGGCGAGAGCCGCCCGCCGCCGCGCTGCCACAGCGCGCGGATGTCCGCGTTGACCGCGGGCAGCGGGCGCGCAGGAGCTGCGTCGGACCGGAGTGAGGGCATGCGGTCAGGATAGGGGTCGGCTCCGGCTCTACGGGAGAGGTGCATAGGATCCCGCCATGATTCGAGCAGTCGTATTTGACGTCGGCGAGTGCCTGGTGGACGAGACCAGGGAGTACGGCACCTGGGCTGACTGGCTCCACGTGCCCCGTCATACCTTCGCGGCGATGTTCGGCGCCGTCATCGCCCAGGGCCGCGACTATCGGGACGTGTTCCAAGAGTTCCAGCCCGGCTTCGACCTCTACGCCGAGCGCCAGGCCCGCGCGGACGCGGGCCAGCCCGAGCACTTCGGCGAGGACGACCTGTACCCCGACGTCCGCCCCGCGCTCGCACAGCTCCGGGCGGACGGCCTCTGGCTCGGCATCGCGGGCAACCAGACGGTGCGCGCCGGCGGAATCCTCCGAGAGTTGTTCACTGCCGACGTCGACCTGATCGGCACCTCGGACGACTGGGGCGCGAGCAAACCGGACCCGGAGTTCTTCGTCCGCGTCGCCGAGGTCGTCCCGGCCGAGCCCGGCGAGATTCTGTACGTCGGCGACCGCGTCGACAACGATCTGAAGCCGGCCATCGCGGCCAGGATGAAGACGGCTCTCATCCGCCGGGGCCCGTGGGGAACCATCCAGTGGTCCACCCAGGAAGCTCGCAACCTGCCGACCTTCCGCATCGAGTCTCTCGCCGAACTCGCCGACTGCATCGCCAAGTTCAACGCGCAAGGGCGCTGACGGTCGTCGACCACCCGTAGAGCCTGTCATCGAGGTCACGGACGCACTGCTCGTGCTGGTGCGGGGCCAACGTCCGCCGGACCTCGCGCACCCGGTCCATGCCCGTTGCGTACCAGGTGATCTCCAGCTGGTCGAGGGCCTGGCAGGCGTAGGTGCAGGCGGCCTCCGGCTGTCCAGCGGCCGCCTCCACGGCAGCAAGGTCGCCGAGGAGGACGCTCCGCTGCTTGTCCTCTGCGGCAGGCAGCTGGTCCAAGGCCTGATGCAGGGTCGCCCGCGCCTGGGGCAGGTGGCCGGCGGCGAGTTGGGTGTTCCCCTTGAAAGCGAGCAGCCGGACAGGTGAGAACCAGTCCAGCCAGCTGGGCGACTGCTCGTCGCCGCCAGCCGCGAGCACGTCCTCGCCGTGCGCGATCAGGTGCAGCGCGGTGCGCGTGTTCCCGGCGCGGGTCTCGCACTCGGCCTCGACCGCGTCGAGCCAGGCGAGGAGCTCGGCGCTGGCCGGGCCGCGCCGGGCATAGGTCCGGGCAGCCACCATCCGCTCAACCGCGTCCTCGCGGCGGCCAACCCAGGCGGGGATGAAGGCGGTGTGCGCGAGGATCGCGGCGCCGAGGAGCGCGTCGTCCGCCTCGCCCGCCGCCTGGAGCGCGCGGAGCCAGGTGGCCGAGGCACGGTCCGGCTCGCGCAGGTCGAAGAACTCAATGCGGCCGGCCAGCAGCCACGTCTCCGCAAGGGCTTCCGCCACCGTGGCACGGGTCTGCCCGGCGGTTTCAGGGAGCAGCGCGCACCCCAGGGTGGCGTGCGCAATGGCCGCCGGGTGCAGGGTGGCTGGGGCGACGGACCAGTAGAGGCGGCGGTGCGAGCGGGTCACGGCCGCGAAGTCCTGCGCGACCGAAGCAGGTTGCATCGTGGCGACCGCCTGCGAAGGGACGGCCGCCAGGCCAACGGCGGCGACCGTCGCCCCGACGAGACGCCGGCGCACGGGGTCGACCCCAGGCGGAGGGGTGAAGCCCAGACCGTCGAGGTCTTGGCCAAGGACGCGGACGAGCGCCTGCTGCATGTCCGGGCGCGGCCACGGTGGGGTAGCACCCTCCCATCGGCGGACCTGTCGGACGTCGACGCCGAGAGCTTCAGCGAGGGCCTTCTGTGAGCGGTAACCCGCAGCAAGGCGGGCCGACTTGAGACGGTGGTTACTGGACGTCGGTGGCACTCTGCTCCTCCTGGGTAGCTCGCTGCTCCCAGTGTCACAGCACGTCCTCACCCTGACCACTCATCACTCGAACTGCCGTATCAAAGTCCTTTTCTGCGCAGTCAAGAGTCCCCCCAAAGTCCTCGGAATGAATCTCGTTGCGGGCAATGCTGAGCTCCCGTCACCGAGACCGAGGAGATGCGATGCCACGACCCGCCGCCCGAGAAGAGTGGGCCGCAATCCGCGTACCCCGCAGCGTTGGCCTCGACGCCGTCGGCATCCTCGGCATCCGCTCCGGAGCGGTCCTCGCGCACGATGAGGCCCTCTACTGGTTCGTTTCCCCGGCCATCGTGCCCGACTGGGACGTACCCGGGACTCGTCCGATCGGCGTTGCGGCCCACCTCGTCATCCCGCCCGAGCGTCGGACGGAGGGGCCGGGCCCACACTGGCGCGTCTGTCCCGGACCCGGGGCGTGGACGACGGATGCCGCGGCCCTGCGCGCCGCACTGGAGGACGCGATGAGCCCGCGGGCGACACGAGCGGCGGTGGCACGATGAAGCCACACGCTGAGCAGCTTGGCGCCGGGGACCGCGCGTACCGCGCTTGGCTCTTCCACACTGAGCAGTGTTCGACGTGCCGCGCGAACGCGGCTTGTCCCACCTCGGTACGCCTCGGCCGCGCCTGGCGGAAGGTTCGCCGATGACCTTCCCCCGGTACTGCGTCGACTGCGACCGCACGATCGCCAGCAACGCCATCGTCGTCTCCGAGGGACACTCGGCGTCGGGCGCCCGCGAGGACGCCTACGCTCACCCGGCGGGCGACCCGGCGTGCACCGTCCGGCGGGCGTCGCCCTCGATGCTGCACCAGCAGCTCGACGCGATGCCAGCCCCGGCACCGAGGCCTGGGCCGCGCCGCTGAGCTCCTGCCCGCACCCGAGGTCGGCGGCGGCCGGGGTGCAGGCAGGGTTACCGCACGAGGTCGCTGAGCCGGATCTCCAGCGCGCGGCAAATACGGAGGAGGTCCGAGAAGCGCGGGTCGTTCGTCCCGCGCTCTACGCGGTGGACGGTGTCCCGAGAGATGCCCGCTCGCTCGGCAAGCGCCTCCTGGGTCAAGTTCTGCCGCATCCGCTGCTCGCGGGTCCGGTCGCCGAGGAGTCGGCGCTCGGAGAGGAGCCAGGGCGGATGATCTTGGGACGGCACTCGACATACGCTTGCCGCCGCATAAGCTGATGTCAGTAGCTACGTAGCTGCTTTTTTTGATCTTGAACGGCGCACCGCTCCGCAGCAAGATCGCGAGGTGAGGGGGTGCCGGATGCTACGAAGGCTGCCGATCCCTGCTGCTCGCCCACCATGCCATCACCTGGTACAGCGTGCGCATCCCCAACTTCTCCCGCAGTTGGCTCAGTTCACCAGTCACGGTGCGCTCGGAGATCCCCAGCCGCTTCGCTGCCTGCTGCTTGTTCCAGCCAGCCTCAAGCTCACCAAGGATCTGACGCTGCCGATCGGTCGTCACGCTGCCTGCCCGCGGTTTGGCGTCGCCCCACCGGACACCCCTGTCCCACAGGGCCTCGAAGACGCGCTCGGCCCACGCCACGCTGGCCCGGTCGGAGACGTGCCAGCCCGCGTCGGGACCCGCCCCGCTGACGACGTGGTTGTCGACAAAGAGGTGACGCCCATCGACGATCATCAGCCGAGGGAAGACCCCGCTGAGTGTCCGCACTTCGGCGCCAGCGTCGATAATCTCGGAGACGTAGGACGCCGTCTGGTTGTGGCTGACGGCCGCACTGGCGTAGAGGCTTCGCACAGAGACCCCCGCCTCCAGGGCGCCCACCACACGCCGTGCACCCATTGCCACGACCGCAGGGTCTCGATCCGCCGGAGCGCCCGGCTGGGCTGTCAAAACGGACTCGGCGGCACTCGCCGAGACGTCCCCTATGCGGGCATTCATCCCATCCCTGCTGGGGAGGAATTCGGAGGCGGGGCCACCGTACATACGGTGTGGGTCGTAGGCGTCCGTGAGCGACTCCAAGGCGGGGACGTTGTGTATCCGGTCGACCAGCGCCCGGAGGTCGTCCAGTGCGCCGCCAAGCAGGTCGTGAGCCACGGCGCGCGGATCATGCGCGACCCAGGTGCCGTGCGGCTGGCGCTCAATGAGGCCGAGTTCGGCAAGCCGATCGGTCACGGGGCCGGGCTCGACGGAGTCGCCAGCCGCCACGGCCTGGTATGTCGCAGCCTCAAAAGTGCTCAAACTTTTTCTCAACATCCGCACATCCCCCATGTGTTGCGCTTGCGTGAATCGGCAAGTGCCCATTCTGGCACGAGGAAACCGACCAAAGCCCTGGTTTCTCACGCCCGCCGCATGCCAGTATTTCGATGCCGCAACATCATCGAGCATATGTTCGAGTCACTTGGAGGGCGTCACCATGAAGACCCGCATCCGCATCCTGGCCGCGAGCGCGATCCTGGCCGCCGGCCTCGCCGCCACCGCCATCCCGGCCTCCGCCGAGGAGACCAGCACCACCACCCCCGTCGCCACCCCCGCCGACCTCGGCTGGGGCAGCACCGGATCCGACGCGGCCACCCCGTCGCCCACCCCCACCACCGTCCACCCGCTCGACCTGGGCTGGGGCTGACCTACCGCACGACCACACGGCAACGGGGAGATCGAATGTGTGTGCACGTCCTTATCGCTGACCTTCCGGCCGGCATCCTCGCCTCGGCGGATCGGCAGCCCGTGCACACGCAGGTGTACGCGGACACCTCCCTCCTCGTCGGCGGTCAGATGACCGCCGACGGGCGGGTCGCCATCGAGCAGGCTCTCGCCGCAGTCGGCGGCGAGAGCCTCGCCTCGGCCAGCCCCTGCTCCCTCCGCCTCGCGAGCTGAGGGGAGACGGCGATGGCGTACGCGGAGAAGGTCTACAAGGTCCGCAACGGGGTCAAGACGAAGGCATTCACCTGGCGGGCGGTCTACAAGAAGCCCGACGGAAAGCCCGGATTCAGGCCCGGCTTCCCCACCGCGAAGTTGGCGAAGGAGTGGGGTGGGGAGCAGGAGACTCTGATCCGCGCCGGGGCGTGGGTCGATCCCAAGCTCAGCCAGACGCAGCTCGGCGAGTTCGTACGCGAGTGGATGGCGGTGCAGACCCCGCGCGGGCGGACGACGATGAACCGCTGGGAACGCCTCGACGCACACATTCTTCCGAAGTGGGAGCACACTCCCCTCATCGCGTTCAACTGGTTCGACGTTGAAGCGTGGGCCCGAACCATGACGTGCGCCCGCAGCACCACGAAGGACAGCGTGCAGCTGCTCACGAGGATCCTGAACGGTGCGGTGGACAAGCGGTACCTCCAGGTCAACCCATTGGCTGGCCGACGCCTCACCGGCCTACCGCCTGACCCCGCCCCGAAGAAGTCCGAGGAGGAGTTGTGGGCACCCACCGAGGTGGTGCTCCAGCTGGCGCGACGCCTCGGCCCCGCCTACGGCCTCCACGTGCTGACCACTGCCTTCACGGGCCTCCGGTGGGAGGAGCTGGCCGGCCTGCACCGCGACAACGCGCTTCTGGAGCGACAGCAGCGGTACGCGGGCGGGACGTTCACGTGTCCGATCATCCGGGTCGACCCCGATGTGGGCGCCCTGGCCGAGTACTACAAGCGGACCGAGGAGGGGAAGCGGAAAACCTTCCGCGGGTTGGAGCCTCCCAAGAATCCGAAGTCGGCGCGCGCCATCGACGTGGCGCCGTTCCTCCGTATCCTCCTGGAAAAGCATCTGGCGGAGTGGCCGTATGAGTGGGTGTTCTGCACGCCCACGGGCAAGTGGTGGTGGAGAAGCGAGTGGTTCCGGATCATCCGGCCTGCTGCCGACGGGCGGGACCCCCGGCCGAAGGCGCGGGGGACCGCCCTGAAGGAAGGGTGGGACCCGATCATGCCGGGCCTCACGATGCGGGCGCTGAGGCACACTCACGACACGTGGCAGGCCGAGGACGAAGTGAATCCAGTGCTCGCCCACGAGCAGTCGGGGCACAAGTACCCTGGCATCAAGGGCACCTACCAGCACCCGACGCCGACGATGCGACAGCATCGGCTGGATGCGTTCGAGCGTCGCTTCGTCAGGGCCATGGAGACGTTGGGGTGGCAGGAGATCTGGCCCGGAAGTTGATCTCCTAAATTCCCCCTAAACGGCCCCCTGGGAACGGGATCTGATCTTACTCAGAGGCCGTCCTCCCCTTTGCTTACAGCCTCCTCCGCGATCCGCTCGTGGTGACGAATTACTTCAGCGACGATGAAGTTGAGGAGCTTCTCCGCGAAGGCCGGGTCGAGCTTGGCGCTGCCGGCGAGCTGGCGGAGCCGCTCGATCTGCCGCGCCTCGCGCGCCGGGTCGGCGGGCGGGAGCTGGTGAGCTGCCTTCAGGTGTCCCACTTGCTGGGTGCACTTGAACCGTTCGGCGAGCATGTGGACGACGGCGGCGTCGATGTTGTCGATGCTCTCGCGCAGCCGGTTCAGTTCGGCGCGTACGGACGGATCGATGTCGTTCATGGTCGACGAGCTTAGACGTAGCGCGCCGGAGGGTGGGCGTCGGTGGGTGGTACGGGCCCGGGGCCGCCGCGACGGCACCTCACGGGCCCCGGCCGTCCGGCCGGCGCGTGCCCGTACGGACCCGGCCCCGTACGGTGGAGGGCGAGCGGCGACGGGGGCCGCCTACCGGGGGGTGGGGACGTGACGGAGGACGGTCGGCCCGGGGAGCCGGTGGTGCGTGGCTTTCCGCATCTGGGCACGGTCAGGGATTCGATCACCGCGCTGTACCGGCGGATGGGCGGCGCGGGGGTACGTGCGTTCGCGGGGAGCCTGCCGGCGGCCGAGGTCGCGTTCGGGGACGCGGAGGAGTTGTACGGCGGGGCGCAGCGGGTGGCCCTGGCCGCGGTGTCGCATCTGCGGCTGCCCGATGCCCGGATGATCGTCGGTTTCCGTCGGATGGAGCACGCAGCGACCGTCGAACTCACGCCGGGTCCCGAGTACTTCGTGGAGCTGAACGACCGCTTTCGGTCCAACCGGCGTGATGTGGGTGCGGCGTTGGTGCACGAGGTCACCCATGTGCTTTTGCACCGGATGGGGTTGGAGTTCTCCGGCACCCGGGAGAACGAGATACTGACCGACACGGTGGCGGTGTATCTCGGGGCGGGCTGGCTGCTGCTGGACGCGTTCCGCGAGGATGCGCTGACCCGCCAGAAGCTGGGTTATCTGACGCCGGAGGAGTTCGGGTACGTGCTGGCGAAGAGGTCGCTGGCGTTCGGCGAGGACCCCTCGCCGTGGTTCACCAGCCCGCGGGCGTACCAGGCGTACACCGAGGGCCGGTCCAGGGCGCTGCGGGATCTGCGGGTGCCGCCGCTGCGGGCGGCGGGCGGGATGAGCAGGATGCGGTACGCCCGGGACCGGCACCGGGCGGTGGCGGCGCCCGGCGCTCCGTACGCCTTCGAGGGCGGCGGTCCTGAGCGGCGGGTGCTGTTCGACTGCCCGACCTGCCATCAGCGGCTCCGGGTTCCGGTGCGCGGCCCGGTCCGGGCGCGGTGCGGGGTGTGCGGGACGCAGTGGGCGTGCGACACGTGAGCCGGGTCGCGCGCGGCCCGGCCGGCCGGACGGAACGGGCCCGCTGGACGAAACAGCCCGCCGGACAGGCCGCCTGACGAAACCAACCGGTCGGACGGGCGGCCGGACGGAACAGGCCGGTCAGACGGCCGGTCCGACGACCGGGGCGGGCGGGGTCCAGCGCCGGGTGCGGGGGACGGCGGTGGAGAGGCCGTAGTCCTTCTTGAGGTGTTCCGGGATCGCGTAGTGCATGACCCGGCCCCGGGTGAGCGAGGAGAGTTCGAACAGGGTGGTGAGGTGGCCGAGGCGGTCCAGGGCCCACGCGCCCAGGGGTGAGCGGTCCTCGATGGTCTCCAGTACGTTCATCAGGGCGGGGGCGGCCTTGACGACGGTGTCCCAGGGGGTGCGGGCGACGCCGAGCCAGTCGGCGCAGGTGTCGCCGATCAGGTGGCGGATCAGCGCGGAGACGACCGGGTCCAGCAGGGTTCCGGGGACCACTTCCTCGTACAGGTCGATCAACTGCCGGGTGAGGGCGACGCCTTCGTCGCTCGGGCCCATGTGGCGGGTCATGTAGAGGTCGGAGAAGGCGCGGGCCTGGCCGAGGTCCTTGGGGGCGTGTTCCTGGTCGACGCCGAGCATCGCGCCGACGACGCGCCAGGCGTAGTGGTAGGCCTCCGCGCCCTCGACGCTCATGTGGATGCCGAGCCGGTGCAGGGCGTCCAGCACCTGCATCGAGAACATCATCTGGCCGCCGATCATGTCCTCCTGGCAGATCGGCGTACCGAGGGCCGCCGTGTCCCAGCGGCCCTCGCGCCGCAGGTGGTAGCGGATGGAGGCGTGCAGGAGGCGGACCTTCTGGGCGGCCGGGAGGAAGCGTCCGCCGGCTTCGAAGGCGTCGGGCTGCATGAGGTAGACGGTGAACTGCCCGGTCTCCGCCATGCGCTTGGAGGGGTAGTTCAGCGAGTGCGTCGCCGACAGGAGCTTCGCGATGTGCGGGACGACGTAGCAGGCGGGCATGGCGGCGAAGGAGAGAGCGGTGGAGATGTGCACGTTGTTGTCGATGAAGAAGAGCCGCGCCTTCTCCATCTCCTCCCAGTCGACCCAGGAGGGCGGGCTGCTCGTCTCGTGGAGGTACGCGCGGGCGACGTCCGGCAGCCCGTCCGGGAGGGGCTGTCCGGACACGGAGACGTACCGCATCAGGGTGTTGAACTTCCCCGTCTCGCCGCGCTCGAAGAGGGTGGCGACCGTGGCGTCGGCGAGTTCGTCGCCGCACTGGCGCAGCGCGTTCATGGACTGCTCGGTCGGGTACACGGGCGGCTCCTCGGGTGGGGCGAGTCTGCGGGGGCGTCAGGCGGGGCGGGTGGTGACCGCCGTGGCCAGGTGGGTGAGGGCGGCGTGCGCGGGGGCCGGGAGACCGGCGTCGTCGAGCGCCCGGGTGGCGAGGGTGACGCGGTCGCCGATCATGCGCTCGACGCGGGCGCGGGCGCCGGTGGACTCCACGACGGCGCGTACGAGGCCGAGTTGGGCGGTGGTGAGGCTGCCCCGCCCGAGGAGCCGGGAGAGTTCACGGCGCTCGGCGGGGCCGGCCGCGGTGAGGGCGTGGGCGATCAGCGCGGTGGGGCGGGCGCCGGTGATGTCGTCGGTGTTGGCCTTGCCGGTGTGCTCCGGTTCGCCGAAGAGGCCGAGGAGGTCGTCGCGGAGCTGGAACGCCTCGCCGAGCGGCAGCCCGTACTCGGTGAAGGCGTCGCGCAGGGGGGCGTCGCCGCCGCCGAGCGCGGCACCGATGTGCAGGGGGTGTTCCACGGTGTACTTGGCGGTCTTGTACCGGATCACCTTCAGGGACTGCCGTACGTCGGGCGGTCCGGCGGTGCGCAGGATCTCCAGGGCCTCTCCGGCGACGAGTTCGCGGGCCAGCACGCCCCAGAGGGGGCGGGCCCGGGTCAGGTAGGCGCCGGGCAGGCCGCAGCCGGTGAAGAGCTGTCCGGCCCAGGACATGAGCAGGTCTCCGGCGAGCATCGCGAGCGAGGCGGCGCGCGGGTTCACCCGGGTGCCCCGGGCAACGGCGGAGCGGAGGGCGACGTGGGCGGTCGGCAGGCCGTGCCGCAGCCGGCTGTCGTCGATGATGTCGTCGTGGACGACGGCCGCCGCGTGGACGAGTTCCATGGCGGCCGCCGCCCGGACCATGGCGTCGCTGTCCGGCTGCCGCGCCGCCCGCCAGCCCCAGTAGCAGAACGCGGACCTCAGCCGTTTGCCGTGGGCGGTGGCGTCGGACAGGACGGCCGCGAGCGGGGCGAGGTCCTCGTCGACGGCGAGCAGCGCCTCGGTCTCCGCGTCGGTGAACCGCCGCAGCTCCCGGTCGACCCGGGCCCGCAGCGCGGCGAGCTCCGACGGCTCGGGGGCGGCGGGAGCGGCGGGGGCGGGGCGGGGGGCCGCCGAGGGTGCGGCGGCGGGCTGCCTGGGCCTGGGCAGGGGTACGGCGTGGGACGGCGGCCCCGCCGCGGTGTGCGGGGCCGGACCGGGGGCGAGGCGTACTGGCTCAGGCACCGGGTCCGCCCGCGCCCCGGGTACGGGCGTGGCGCGCGAGGATCTCCAGGTGCGCGGGGCCGGTGCCCACCCGGTCGAGCGCCAGGCGGCCGCGCGCCCGGAGGTCCTGCTCCCCCTGCTGGGCGAGGTCGCCCAGGTCGGAGCGGCCGAACAGACCGCGGGCGGCGGTCCAGGCCGCGCCGCAGGTGGTCAGGGCCAGATCGGCCAGACCGGCGGCGAGCAGGACCGGCCCGCTCCCGCCGTCCTCCCGGGTCTCCGATGTCATGTGGGTGCCCGCCCCTCCCGTACGGCGCGCCGCCGCTCCGGCGCCGCTTCGGTGGGCAGGCTGCCCCGGTGGAGGGCGGCGGAAGCGCCGGCCACCCCATGTGGTGATCACTCGTTCGCCCGTACTACTCCGGGCTGGTCGGCCTCGGCGCTCCCTCGCACAGCACACTCCCCCGCACAGCACGACGCCCGGTCCGGAGAACCGGACCGGGCGTCGCTCAGTGGTGAGGCTGCCGAGCCTTACGCGGCGCGGCGGCTGCGGGGTGCGCCCCCGCCGTTGCCGCCGTTGCCCCGGCCCGCCCCGGCGGGACGGCCGGAGCCGGTGCCGGTACGGCCCGAGCCGCCCGTGCCCGTACGGCCGGAACCGGTGCGGCCGGCGCTCGCGCCCGTACGCCCGGCGCCCGCACCGCGGGACTCGCCGCGCTGCGACCCGGCGGAGGCTCCGCCGCGACCGCCGCCGTTGCCCGTGCCGCGTGCGCCGCCGGTGGTACCGGTGGCGCTCGCGCCACCCGCACCCGCACCGCCCGCGCCACCCCGGCGGCCGCGGCCGCGGCTGCCCGAGCGGGTGGTGGTGCCGGTGCCCGGCTGGCCGCCGGAGCGGGTGCGCTGCTTCGGCGGGGTCGGCTGCGGCACCTCGATGACGACGGCGATGCCGGAGGGCTCGCGGGCGCCGGTGATCCGGCTGAGCTCCGGGTCGCTGGAGGTGATGCGGGTGGTGTGCGGGGCGATGCCCGCGTCCTGCATGAGGCGGGTCATGTCCCGCTTCTCCTCGGGCAGCACCAGCGTGACGACGCTGCCGGACTCGCCCGCGCGGGCGGTACGGCCGCCCCGGTGGAGGTAGTCCTTGTGGTCGGTGGGCGGGTCCACGTTGACGACGAGGTCGAGGTCGTCGACGTGGATGCCGCGGGCCGCCACGTTGGTCGCGACGAGCGCCGTGACCTGGCCGTCCTTGAACTGGTCCAGGGTGCGGTTGCGCTGCGGCTGGGACCGGCCGCCGTGCAGGGCGGCGGCGCGGACACCGGCGGCCAGCAGGCGCTTGGCGAAACGGTCGGCGGCACGCTTGGTGTCGACGAACATGATCACGCGGCCCTCGCGGGCGGCGATCTTCGTGGCGACGGCCTTCTTGTCGGTGTCGTCCAGCACGTGCAGCACGTGGTGCTCCATCGTGGTGACGGCGCCGGCCGACGGGTCGACGGAGTGCACGACCGGGTCGGTCAGGAACATCTTGACCAGCCGGTCGATGTTCTTGTCCAGGGTGGCGGAGAAGAGCATCCGCTGGCCGTCCGCCTCGACCTGCTTGAGCAGGGCGGTGACCTGCGGCATGAAGCCCATGTCGGCCATCTGGTCGGCCTCGTCGAGGACCGTGATGGAGACCTCGTCCAGGCGGCAGTCGCCGCGCTCGATGAGGTCCTTCAGGCGGCCCGGAGTGGCGACGAGCACCTCGGCACCGCGCCGGAGCGTGGCGGCCTGCTTGGTGAGGGACATCCCGCCGACCACGGTCGCCAGGCGCAGGTTCACGGAGGTGGCGTACGGCGTGAGCGCGTCGGTCACCTGCTGGGCGAGCTCGCGGGTCGGGACCAGCACGAGGGCCAGCGGGGCGCGGGGCTCGCTGCGGCGTCCGGCGGTACGGGCCAGCAGCGCGAGGCCGAAGGCCAGCGTCTTGCCGGAGCCGGTACGGCCGCGGCCGAGGATGTCCCGGCCGGCGAGCGAGTTCGGCAGGGTGGCGCCCTGGATCGGGAAGGGGTCGGTGACGCCCTGAGCGGCCAGCGTCTTCAGCAGCGCGGCGGGCATGTCCAGCTCGGCGAACGCCTCGACGGCGGGCAGAGCGGGGGTGAGGGTCTCCGGCAGGGCGAACTCGCCACCCTGCGGAGCGGCGGGGCGGCGGCGCGCGGGGGCCTTGCCGGCTCCCCGGCGGGCGGGGGCGGCCTGGGACTGGCCACGGCCCCGTCCACTCGGCTGACGGTTGCCGGCCGGGCGGTCCTGGCGTTCGAAGCGGGTCATACGGAATTTCCCTCCTGGGGGATTCCTGGGTCGCTGCGACATGCTCTTCGGACCGCTTTCATGTGCGCCCCAGGATGCGGCACATGGCGGGTGCTCCGGTGACAGGACGTCCCGGAGACAGCACAAACCGGGGCCCGCACCGTGAAGGTGCGAGCCCCGGCTGCGAGGTACGCGTCCGGCCGAATTAGGCGGGGACGATGTTCTCCGCCTGCGGGCCCTTCTGGCCCTGCGTGACGTCGAAGGAGACCTTCTGGCCCTCCTGGAGCTCACGGAAGCCCGAGGTGGCGATGTTGGAGTAGTGGGCGAAGACGTCGGCGCCGCCGCCGTCCTGCTCGATGAAGCCGAAGCCCTTTTCCGAGTTGAACCACTTCACGGTTCCAGTAGCCATGTCATTCTCCTAAAAGAGGTGCAGTGCCGAGAATCCGCACTTTACGAATTCCAAGTCGCCGCATTGAGCCCCATCCGGAGAAAGCCGGAAAACAATAATGCGCCTGAGGAAGCATTCCCGTCAGGCGCACATAAAGTTCATGGGTACCAAAACTGCAACTGGAACACCGTAGCACGTCCTCCCGGCGAGCGGTGGATCTTGAGGCTCCGGATCTCGGAAACTTGCCCGCCGGGGGCCCGCGCGCCCGCCACCGGGCGGTTGTGGCGGGTCGCGGAGAGACGCGGCTCACCCGGGCGACCGCACCCCTCCCCCGGCGTCAGGCGTCCGGGCCGCCCTCGGGCAGCAGCGGGAAGAGCCGTGTGACGACGGCGACGGGGAGGGCGCCCTCGGGGCGCGTGGCGGGGTCGCGGTCGCGTTCCCGGTACCCGGCCAGCAGCCGGGTGACGAAGGCGGCGACTTCGGCGGCCTCCTCCGGGGTGAGGTGGACGACGGCACTGAAGGACGGGTCGCCACGCCAGGACGCCGGGGCCTCGTCCCGGTGGGCGAGCCAGTGCCGGTAGCTCTCGTCCTCCAGTCCGCGGGAGAGCACGTCGAAGGGCTCCGGCACGGGCGCTCCGGCCGGCCCGGCACTCGACGCCCCCCTCTTGGCCGCCGGCCTGTCCGTGCCGGGCCGGGCGGGCTCACCGCTCCCCCACCGCAGCCGCCACGGCTTGGCCCGGCCGTGACTGTCCGGGACCTCCTCGATCAGGCCGTGACGGGCGAGCTGCCGCAGGTGGAAGGAGCAGAGGCCGGAGCTGTGGCCGAGACGGCTCGCGGCCTCGGTCGAGGTGAGCGTCCCCCTCTCGGCGAGGAGGTCCAGCAGGGCGAGGCGTAGCGGGTGGTCGGGGAGCGACTCCCCGGCACCCTCGCGCGGGACCTCCACGACTGGGGCGGCCTCGGCCGGGGCGCCCTTGCGCGGGGTGCGGTTCTCTGCAATGTCCTCGTCGGTCACTTTGCAAAGTCTGCTACTTTGCAAAGCATCTGGTCAAGCGCTTTCGGCCGTGGCGTGCGCCCGGCGGGCGCCACAGACGCGAAGGGCGTTGATCTTCATGACGGACGCGTTCGACGGGCCCCGTCCGGGCGGCGGGGTACGCGTGCAGGGGGTGCCCGTCGCCTCGTATCCCCGGCGGGTCCCGGAAGCCGTGCGGGGTGAGGTGCGGCGGATCACCGTCGTCGGCGAGGAGGTACTGCACCGCCCCTGCCGGGAAGTCACCGCCTTCGGCACACCCGGGCTCTCCCGCCTGATCGACGACATGTTCGCCACCAACGAGGTGGCCGAGGGCGCGGGGCTGGCAGCCAATCAGGTGGGCGAGGACCTGCGGCTCTTCGTGTGGGACATCACGGACGACTGGGGCGTGCGGCACGTGGGCCATATCGCCAACCCCGTACTCGACGAACTCTCCGCCGGGCAGCGCCACTTGGCCGATGAGGCGGAAGGGTGCCTCTCCGTGCCGGGCCCCTACCGGACGGTGCCCCGCCCCGACCTCGCCGTCGTACGGGGGACGGACAAGGACGGTGCGCCGCTGGTGATCGAGGGCCGGGGGTACTTCGCACGGTGCCTCCAGCACGAGACCGACCACCTGGAGGGCCGCCTCTACCTCGACCGGCTCGCCCGGCGGGAGCGGCAGTCGGCCCTGCGCGAGATGGCCGTGTCGGCGGACGCGGTGCACGCGCGCCGGGCCGCCCGGGCGGCCGGACTCGGCCGGGGGTGAACGGACGGGGCCAGGGGGAACGGTCTGGGCCGGGGGGGACCGGACTGGGACGAGGGGCGGCCGGACGGTGCCGACCCCCGGCCCCCTCTCCGGCCGCCCCTCCCCCTGCGACGCCGGAGACCACGCCAGGCCTCAGCCCACCGGCCCCTCGTTCCCCCGGCGGACCGTGCGCAGCTCGCGGCCCGGGGTCCAGGAGCGGACGACGAGCTCCTCGCCGTCCATGCCGGTGTGGACCACCTCGGTGATGTCCACGCGGAAGAGGTGGAACGGCTCGGGGGGCGTGGCCTCCTCGATGAAGCGGGCCAGCAGGGCGGGGTCGGTGACCTCGATCGCGCGGCCGGCGACGCGTACGTCGCCGTCGGCCATCTCGGCGTCCGGTCCGGGGTTCGCCTGGATCGCGAAGCGGGGGTCGCGGAACAGGTCGAGGGCCTTGCGGGAGCGGGGCATCATGCCGAGCAGCATCTCGCCGAAGCGGAAGTCGGCCTCCAGCCCGGAGACCCGCGGCGACCCGTCCTTGCGGAGGGTGGCCAGGACCTGGTGGCGGTAGAGGCGGAAGCGCTTCTCGGCGGTGGCGGCGAACCCGGGCTCGGCCGCGTGGAAGTCCGCCCAGGTGGTGGGGGTCGTGGGGGCGGGGGCGGGAGTGTTCGGTGTCATGCCTCCCATCGAAGCGCCTCATCCCGACACCTTCTGTCAGGATTTCCGGCGGGTCACCGCAACGGGTGCGGAGGCCGGGGGCGTCCGGCCGCGCACCCTCGAAGCGCCCCTGCGCGGGACGCCTCCCCGGGTCACCCCACGATGCCGCGCTCCCGGGCCGCCGCGAGCCACAGCGGGAACTCGGCCACGAGCCGGTCGTAGAGCTCCTCGTCGGGGACGGTACGGGGGTCGGGCCCGGCGTGGAAGTACCCGGCGTTGTCGACCACGCGCTTGGCGGGGACGGCGAGTTCGTCGAGTTTGCGCAGGAAGTCGAACTGCGTGCTGCGGGTGTTGCCGAACCCGACGAACTGCCAGAACAGCGGAAGTTCGGCGGCCTTGCAGAGGTAACGTTCGGCCGCGAGTTTGTTGATCGGGCCGCCGTCCGTCTGGAAGACGACGAGAGCGGGGGCCGTGGAGCCGCTGTCGAGGTAGTGGTCGATGACCGCGTCCATCGCCAGGTGGTAGCTGGTCTTCCCCATGTGTCCGAGGCTCGCCGCGATCGCGTCGACGCGCCCCTGGTGGTTGTCGAGGGCGATGTCGGTGACGGCGTCGATGTCGGTGGAGAAGAAGACGACGGGGACGCGTCCGTCGTCGTCGAGATGGGCCGAGAGCCCGAGGACCTGGTCCGCGAGGGCCTGGACGCTGCCGTCCTTGTAGTAGTCCTTCATCGAGCCCGAGTAGTCGAGAACCAGGTAGACCGCCGCCCTGGCGCCGTCCATACCGCGCTTGCGCAGGGAGACGCCCGCCCTCTTGTAGAGGCTGACGAGGCCGGGCGCACGCGCCGCCACCTTGTCGAGGGAGAGCGCGGGGCCCGTGCCCGCATCCACACCCGTGCCCGTGCCCGTGGGTGATCCGATCATGCTTGTCTCCGTTCTGTTCCGATCCGGTCCGATCCGGTCCGACCCCGAGCGACCAGGTCCGGTCCCGCCGGACACCGGCTCACCGCTCCACGCCTGCCCGGCAAGGGGGTTGACGGTACCGCCGCCACCCCAGGCTGCCATCCGGCACCCGGGCGCCTGGCCCGAATTCCGGGTTCGCTATCTTGATCGCCGCCGTCACCTCGGCACCGCGCACCACCTCGCCCAGTGAAGGAGCCGGTCATGGAGGCCGACACCCCCGCCGACACCCCCACCTGTTACCGCCATCCGTCCTTCGAGACGCATGTCCGCTGCACCCGCTGCGACCGCCGGATATGCCCGGACTGCATGCGGGAGGCCGCGGTCGGCCATCAGTGCCCGGAGTGTGTACGGGAGGGCAACCGCACGGTCCGTCAGGCGCTGAGCCTCTTCGGCGGCCGGGTCCCGTCGGGCACGAAGCCTCTGGTCACGTACGCGCTCATCGCCCTGAACGTCCTCGCCTACATCGCCGAGGTCGTGAAGCCGGAGGTCCTGGACCGGTTCGGGATGCTCGGGGCGGTGCTCCTCGGGCCCGATGGCTCCATGTACGTGTACGACGGCTATACGCCGCCCGGTTTCGAGACGATCGGCGTGGCCGGCGGCGAGTGGTACCGGCTGCTGACCGGCTCGTTCCTGCATCTGCCGCCGGACTCCTCGATCGGCGTGATGCACCTGGTCTTCAACATGCTGGCGCTCTGGAACCTCGGCCGGGACGTGGAGACCCAGCTCGGCAAGGTCCGGTACACGGCCCTGTACCTGATCTCCGCGGTGGGCAGTTCGGTGCTGGTGTACGTACTGGCGCCCGACAGCAACACCGTGGGGGCCTCCGGCGCGATCTTCGGCCTGGCCGCCGCGCTCTACGTCATAGGCCGGCGGCTGGGCCGCGACGTGGGCCAGCTGAACCGCTTCATGGCCGGGTTCCTGGTCTGGATGGTGATCTCCGCCTTCTTCACCTCCTGGCAGGGCCACCTCGGCGGCCTCCTCACCGGCGGCCTGGTGATGTCCGGGCTGGCGTACGCCCCCGCGAAGCTCCGCAACGGCCTCGCGCAGAGCGTCGCCGCCGTGGTGCTGCTGGGTCTGCTGGTGCTCGTGGTGGTGCTGAAGACGAACGCGCTGACGGGCGGCTGAGCCCCCTGAAGCGCGAAATGCCCGGCACGGAGTCGTCCGTGCCGGGCATTTCCGTGTTCCGGCTACCGCCCCCGGACGCGCCACGGCGCCCACCCAAGTCCGGTCGGGGACGAGGTAGGCGCCGCGTTCAGTTCCGTACGCCGTTGTACGGGACGTCTGCTCCGGGGCCGGCCGCGGAAGTGCGGCCGGTTCCGGCGATCGGGGGTCAGACCATCAGGGAGCGGTCCGTCGGGCGGATCGGGGCCGGCAGGGCGCTGGTCCCGGTCAGGAAGCGGTCCACGCCGCGTGCCGCGGAGCGGCCCTCGGCGATGGCCCACACGATGAGCGACTGGCCGCGGCCGGCGTCACCGGCGACGAAGACGCCTTCGACGTTGGTGGCGTAGTCGGCGTCGCGGGCGATGTTGCCGCGCTCGTCGAGGCCGAGGCCGAACTGCTCGACGAGGCCGTTGGCCTGGTCGGTGCCGGTGAAGCCCATGGCGAGGGTGACGAGCTGGGCCGGGATGACGCGCTCGGTACCGGCCTTCTGCTCCAGCTTGCCGTCCTTGAACTCCACCTCGATGAGGTGCAGGGACTGGACGTTGCCGTCCTCGTCGCCCTCGAAGTGGGTGGTGGAGACGGAGTAGAGCCGCTCGCCGCCCTCCTCGTGCGCGGAGGTGACCTTGTAGAGCATGGGGAAGGTCGGCCAGGGCTGGTTGGCGTTCCGGTCCTCACCGGGCCGCGGCATGATCTCCAGCTGGGTGACGGAGAGCGCGCCCTGACGGTGGGCGGTGCCCACGCAGTCGGCTCCGGTGTCGCCGCCGCCGATGACCACCACGTGCTTGCCCTCGGCGCTGATCGGGGAGACCGTCAGGTCGCCCTCCTGCACCTTGTTGGCGAGCGGGAGGTACTCCATGGCGAAGTGGACGCCGTTGAGTTCGCGGCCCGGGACCGGGAGGTCGCGGGAGACCGTGGCACCGGCCGCGACGACGACCGCGTCGTAGCGGCGGCGGAGCGCGTCGGCCGGCATGTCGGCGCCGATCTCCACCTCGGTGCGGAACTTGGTGCCCTCCGCGCGCATCTGCTCGATGCGGCGGTTGATGTGCGACTTCTCCATCTTGAACTCGGGGATGCCGTAGCGCAGCAGGCCGCCGATGCGGTCGGCGCGCTCGTACACGACGACCGTGTGGCCGGCCCGGGTCAGCTGCTGGGCGGCGGCCAGTCCGGCGGGGCCGGAGCCGATGACGGCGACGGTCTTGCCGGAGAGGCGCTCGGGCGGCTGCGGGGTGACGTCGCCGCTGTCCCACGCCTTGTCGATGATGGAGACTTCGACGTTCTTGATGGTGACGGCCGGCTGGTTGATGCCGAGCACGCACGCCGACTCGCAGGGAGCCGGGCACAGCCGCCCGGTGAACTCCGGGAAGTTGTTCGTGGCGTGCAGGCGCTCGGACGCGGCGGTCCAGTCCTCGCGGTAGGCGTAGTCGTTCCACTCGGGGATGAGGTTTCCGAGCGGACAGCCGTTGTGGCAGAACGGGATGCCGCAGTCCATGCAGCGGCCGGCCTGCTTGCTGATGATGGGGAGCAGGGAGCCCGGAACGTAGACCTCGTTCCAGTCCTTGACGCGCTCGCCCACGGGGCGGGTCTGCGCGACCTCGCGCCCGGTGGTCAGGAAGCCCTTGGGGTCAGCCATTGGTCGCCGCCTCCATCATCTTCTCGGTGGTCTCCTGCTCGGAGAGACCGGCGAGCTCAGCGGCGTCCTTGGCGGCGAGCACTGCCTTGTAGGTGGACGGGATGATCTTGCTGAAGCGGGTCACGGCGGTGGCCCACTCGGCGAGGAGCTTCTCGGCGACGGTCGAGCCGGTCTCCTCGTGGTGGCGGCGCACGACGTCGTGCAGCCACTGGGCGTCGGCCTCGGTGAGTTCCTCGATCGCGCCGAGGTTCCCCGAGTTGACGTTGTCGCGGTTCAGGTCGATGAGGTACGCGACCCCGCCGGACATGCCGGCGGCGAAGTTGCGGCCGGTCTCGCCGAGGACGACGGCGTGGCCGCCGGTCATGTACTCGCAGCCGTGGTCGCCCACGCCCTCGGAGACGACGGTGGCACCGGAGTTGCGGACGCAGAAGCGTTCGCCGGTACGGCCCCGCAGGAACAGCTCGCCGCCGGTGGCGCCGTAGCCGATGGTGTTGCCCGCGATGGTGGAGTACTCGGCGAGGTGGTCGGCGCCGCGGTCCGGGCGGACGATGATCCGGCCGCCGGAGAGGCCCTTGCCGACGTAGTCGTTGGCGTCGCCCTCCAGGCGGAGGGTGACTCCGGCGGGGAGGAAGGCGCCGAAGGACTGGCCGGCCGAGCCGGTGAAGGTGATGTCGACGGTGTTCTCGGGCAGGCCCGCGCCGCCGAACTTCTTCGTGATCTCGTGGCCGAGCATCGTACCGACGGTGCGGTTGATGTTGCGGATGGCGACCTGGGCGCGGACCGGCTGGGCGGCTTCCGCGCTGTCGGCGCCGAGCGCGTCGGCGGCGAGCTTGATCAGCTGGTTGTCGAGCGCCTTGGCGAGGCCGTGGTCCTGCTCGTGGATCTGGTGGCGGACCGCGCCCTCGGGGAGCTCGGGCACGTGGAACAGCGGCGCCAGGTCGAGGCCCTGGGCCTTCCAGTGCGTGATCGCCCGGTCGGTGTCGAGGAGTTCGGCGTGGCCGACCGCCTCTTCGATCGTGCGGAAGCCCAGCTCGGCGAGGATCTCGCGGACCTCCTCGGCGATGAACTGGAAGAAGTTCACGACGTACTCGGCCTTGCCGGAGAAGCGGTCGCGCAGCACGGGGTTCTGCGTGGCGATGCCGACCGGGCAGGTGTCGAGGTGGCAGACGCGCATCATGACGCAGCCGGAGACGACGAGCGGGGCGGTCGCGAAACCGAACTCCTCGGCGCCCAGCAGTGCGGCGATGACGACGTCGCGGCCGGTCTTGAGCTGGCCGTCGGTCTGCACGACGATGCGGTCGCGCAGGCCGTTGAGGAGCAGGGTCTGCTGGGTCTCGGCGAGGCCGAGCTCCCAGGGGCCGCCCGCGTGCTTGAGGGAGGTGAGCGGGGAGGCGCCCGTTCCGCCGTCGTGGCCGGAGATCAGGACGACGTCCGCGTGGGCCTTGGACACACCGGCCGCGACCGTGCCGACACCGACCTCGGAGACCAGCTTCACGTGGATGCGGGCCGCCGGGTTGGCGTTCTTGAGGTCGTGGATCAGCTGAGCCAGGTCCTCGATGGAGTAGATGTCGTGGTGCGGCGGCGGCGAGATGAGGCCGACGCCCGGGGTGGAGTGCCGGGTCTTGGCGACCCAGGGGTAGACCTTGTGGCCGGGCAGCTGGCCGCCCTCGCCGGGCTTGGCACCCTGCGCCATCTTGATCTGGATGTCGTCGGCGTTGACGAGGTACTCGCTGGTGACACCGAAGCGGCCGGAGGCGACCTGCTTGATGGACGAGCGGCGCGCCGGGTCGTACAGACGGTCGGCGTCCTCGCCGCCCTCGCCGGTGTTCGACTTGGCGCCGAGCTGGTTCATCGCGATGGCGAGCGTCTCGTGCGCCTCGCGGGAGATCGAGCCGTACGACATGGCGCCGGTGGAGAAGCGCTTGACGATGTCGGCGACGGACTCGACCTCGTCGACGGAGATCGGGGCGCGGTCGGACTTGAAGCCGAACAGGCCGCGGAGCGTCATCAGCCGCTCGGACTGCTCGTTCACCCGGTCCGTGTACTTCTTGAAGATGTCGTACCGGCGGTTGCGGGTGGCGTGCTGGAGGCGGAAGACCGTCTCCGGGTCGAACAGGTGCGGTTCGCCCTCGCGGCGCCACTGGTACTCGCCGCCGATCTCCAGCGCGCGGTGCGAGGCCGCGATGCCGGAGGCGGGGTACGCCTTGGTGTGCCGGGCGGCGACCTCCTTGGCGACGACGTCGAGGCCGGCGCCGCCGATCTTGGTGGCGGTGCCGTTGAAGTACGTCGCGACGAAGGCCTCGTCGAGGCCGACGGCCTCGAAGACCTGGGCGCCGCGGTAGGAGGCGACGGTGGAGATGCCCATCTTCGACATGACCTTGAGGACGCCCTTGCCGAGGGCGTAGATCAGGTTGCGGATGGCCTGCTCGGGCTCGATGCCCTCGATGAACGTACCGGCGCGGACGAGGTCCTCGACGGACTCCATGGCGAGGTACGGGTTGACGGCGGCGGCGCCGTAGCCGATCAGCAGGGCGACGTGGTGGACCTCGCGGACGTCACCGGCCTCGACCAGCAGGCCCACCTGAGTGCGCTGCTTGGTGCGGATGAGGTGGTGGTGGACGGCGGAGGTGAGCAGCAGCGACGGGATCGGCGCGTGCTCGGCGTCGGAGTGCCGGTCGGAGAGGACGATGAGGCGGGCGCCGTCCTCGATGGCGGTGTCGACCTCGGTACAGATGGCCTCGATGCGGGCGGCGAGGGCGTCGCCGCCGCCGCTGACGCGGTAGAGGCCGGCCAGGGTGGCGGCCTTCATGCCCGGCATGTCGCCGTCGGCGTTGATGTGTATCAGCTTGGCGAGCTCGTCGTTGTCGATCACCGGGAAGGGCAGCGTGACGCTGCGGCACGTCGCGGCGTTCGGCTCCAGGATGTTGCCCTGGGGGCCGAGCGAGGAGCGCAGCGAGGTGACGAGCTCCTCGCGGATGGCGTCCAGCGGCGGGTTGGTGACCTGGGCGAAGAGCTGGGTGAAGTAGTCGAAGAGCAGCCGGGGCCGGGCGGAGAGCGCGGCGATGGGCGAGTCGGTGCCCATGGAGCCGAGCGGTTCGCCGGCGGTGCGGGCCATCGGGGCGAGGATGACGCGGAGCTCTTCCTCGGTGTAGCCGAAGGTCTGCTGGCGGCGGGTGACCGAGGCGTGGGTGTGCACGATGTGCTCGCGCTCGGGGAGGTCGCCGAGTTCGATCTCGCCGGTCTCCAGCCACTCCTCGTAGGGCTGCTCGCCCGCGAGGCCGGCCTTGATCTCGTCGTCCTCGATGATGCGGTGCTCGGCGGTGTCGACGAGGAACATCTTGCCTGGCTGGAGGCGGCCCTTGCGGACGACCTTGGCGGGGTCGATGTCGAGGACGCCGACCTCGGAGGAGAGGACGACGAGGCCCTCGTCGGTGACCCAGTAGCGGCCGGGGCGCAGTCCGTTGCGGTCGAGGACCGCGCCGACCTGGGTGCCGTCGGTGAAGGTGACGCAGGCGGGTCCGTCCCAGGGCTCCATCATCGTGGAGTGGTACTGGTAGAACGCGCGGCGGGCCGGGTCCATGGAGTCGTGGTTCTCCCACGCCTCGGGGACCATCATCAGCACCGAGTGCGGCAGCGAGCGTCCGCCGAGGTGGAGGAGCTCCAGGACCTCGTCGAAGGAGGCCGAGTCGGAGGCGTCCGGGGTGCAGACGGGGAAGATGCGGTCGAGCGCGGCCTCGCCGAAGAGTCCGGAGGCGAGCTGCGACTCGCGGGCCTTCATCCAGTTGCGGTTGCCCTTGACCGTGTTGATCTCGCCGTTGTGCGCGACGAAGCGGTACGGGTGTGCCAGGGGCCAGCTGGGGAAGGTGTTGGTGGAGAAGCGGGAGTGGACGAGTGCGACGGCGGTGGCGAACCGGCGGTCGGACAGGTCGGGGAAGAACGGCTCCAGCTGTCCGGTGGTGAGCATGCCCTTGTAGACGAGGGTGCGGGCGGAGAGCGACGGGAAGTAGACACCGGCCTCCCGCTCGGCACGCTTGCGCAGGACGAAGGCCTTGCGGTCGAGAGCGATGCCGGTGCTGGTGCCGTCGGCGACGAAGATCTGGCGGAACTCGGGCATGGTGGCGCGGGCGCCGTTGCCGAGGAGGGCCGGGGCGACCGGGACCTCGCGCCAGCCGAGGACGGTGAGGCCCTCTTCGCCGGCGATCTTCTCGATCTCCGCGACGGCGTCCGTGGAGCCGTCGGCGGGGAGGAAGGCGATGCCGACGGCGTACGCGCCGGCTTCCGGGAGGTCGAAGCCGGTCTCTTCGCGAAGGAAGGCGTCCGGGACCTGGAGGAGGATTCCGGCGCCGTCGCCCGAGTCGGGCTCGGAGCCGGTGGCGCCGCGGTGTTCGAGGTTGCGCAGTACGGTCAGCGCCTGCTCGACCAGCGCGTGGCTGGCCACACCGGTCAGGGTGGCGACGAACCCGACACCGCAGGCGTCGTGTTCGTTACGGGGGTCGTACATCCCCTGCTGGGCGGGGCGACCGTCCATGGGCGACCAGGCGTGGATGCGCATCGGCTCTCCCGTCGTCGTCGTGGCATATGCATTGCCGAGGGACGACGTTGGCCCTCTGCGAAATTTCGTGCAGGTTACATGATGGGGCGCTTCTCGATAAGCGGAAGGCCCGTTCCAACATGCGGACATTGCATCGCTGAGGATGGGGCCGCAGTCGGAGAGATCAACGCCCGGGGAGCCACAGGGAGCAGGCGCCGTTGCCTGCGGTGTCTGAGGCTCATGCCCGGCAGCCATGCGTTCGAAACCAGGAAGTAACGATTACTTATGTGGAGTCTCGCATAGGCTCTCATTTTACGTTGCGTGGGCCACATCCGCCCAGAGGCGGAAACCGGGACGTACGTCACACGTATTTCCGGGGTATTGCGGGTTGCTTTCCGGGGCGTTGTGTGGATGGGCCGCACGGGTGAACGGTCCGAGGCTCTCCGCTCACCGGTCGGGCGGCGCCCTGTGGCCTCACCGGTCGGACGGCGCCCTGCCGAGGAATCCCGGCCGCCCGAGGGACGACCGCCCGGCGGGTCAGCCGCCGACCGCCACCCCGAAGAGCCCGCCGAGGGCGTAGGTGAGCGCGGCGGCGGCCCCGCCCAGCGCCAGCTGCCGCAGCCCGCTGAACCACCAGCTGCGCGCCGTCACCCGGGCCACCACCGCGCCGCAGCCGAAGAGTCCGAGCAGAGCGAGCAGGACGGCGGGCCAGAGCGCGGTGGCGCCGAGCAGGTACGGCAGCAGCGGCAGCAGGGCGCCCAGCGCGAAGGCCGCGAACGAGGAACCGGCGGCGACGAGCGGCGACGGCAGGTCGCCGGGGTCGATGCCGAGCTCCTCGCGGGCGTGTATCTCCAGGGCCTGCTCCGGGTCCTTCGAGAGCTGGCGGGCGACCTCGGCGGCCAGGTGCGGCTCGACGCCCCGGGAGACGTAGAGCTCTGCCAGCTCCCGCATCTCGTCGTACGGGTGCTTGCGCAACTCGCGCCGCTCCACGTCGAGTTCGGCCTCCACCAGCTCCCGCTGCGAGGCGACCGAGGTGTATTCGCCGGCCGCCATGGAGAAGGCGCCCGCGGCGAGGCCGGCCAGCCCGGTGATGACGATGGTGCGGTGCGAGACGTCACCGCCCGCGACCCCGGTCATCAGCGCGAGGTTCGAGACCAGGCCGTCCATGGCGCCGAACACGGCCGGGCGCAGCCAGCCGCCGTTGACGTCCCGGTGGGTGTGGTTGTCGCGGTGCGCCTCGTGCAGTGCGGCGTCGGTCTCGATGATGGACACAGTGCTCCCCTATCCGCCGGCGGCTCCGCAGCCCCTCCGCCGCCGCCCGACACCATCGAAAGTACGCACGAAAATCGGCGCCCGCCAGCAAGGCAGGCCGTACTTACCACCGCTCTGACCAGGCAAGACAGGCATGGCTCACCTTCCTTGGGGAGCCTTCGCGGGGCCCGGTCGGCGCCTTCGCGGGGTCCGGTCGGCGCCCTTTCGGGCGGGTCCGTCCCCGTTCACCCGTCCGGCTGCTCCGCCGGTGGCGCCCGTCATCCTTTCGGGTAGAGCTTTGGAAGGCGGATCCCCGTCCTTGCCTGGTTTTCCCGTTCCTCCGTCCAGCACCGCGCTTCGTTTCGTCTAGCTTCATCCGCATGGCCCTTTTATTCCGGTTGTCAGCCTTCCCGGCCGTCGGGCGTGGCACAGATCGGACAGAGGGAAATCGTGTACGGACGAAGGGTCGACCGATGGAACCGATCACGGGCAAGGACCGGGCCCGGGGCGCATTGCTCGGGCTGGCCGTCGGGGACGCGCTGGGTGCCCCGGCGGAGAACCTGAGACCGTCGGAGATCCGCGCCCGGTGGGGCCGGATCGAGGGTTTCGTCAGCGACGACCCGGCCGGTACGGACGACACCGAGTACGCGATCTTCTCCGCGCTGCTGCTGGCCCGCCACGGTTCGGCCCTCACCGTCGCCGACGTGGACCGGGCCTGGCACCACTGGATCGCCGATCTGGACGAAGGACCCTTCCGGGGCGCCGGGTTCAGCGAGCGCGGCACGCTGGAGAACCTGCGCCGGGGGCTGGCCGCGCCGATCTCCGCGCAGCACCGGCACGCGTGGAGCGACGGACTCGCGATGCGCGCGGCCCCGTTCGGGGTGTTCGCGGCCGGGCGGCCCGCCGAGGCGGCCCGGCTGGTGGCGATCGACGGGCAGGTCAGCCACGACGGCGAGGGCATCTACGGCGGCCAGGCGGTCGCGGCCGGGGTGGCGGCGGCGATGGTCGGGGCGGGCCCGGCCTCGGTGATCGCGGCGGCGCTTTCGGTGGTGCCGATGGACTCGTGGACCGCGCGCTCCCTGCGCCGGGCGGTGACCGCCGCCCAGCGCGGTTACCCGGACCGGCTCACGGCCGAGCGCGCGGTGCGGTCGGCGGTGGTGATCGGCGGCTACCCCTGGACGGACCTGGCGCCGGAGGCGGTGGGGCTGGCGTTCGGCGCGTTCACGGCCGCGCGGGGCGATTTCCGTACGGCGGTGCTGATGGCGGTCAACATGGGGCGGGACGCGGACACCACGGCGGCGGTGGCGGGCGCGCTGGCCGGGGCCTGGCGGGGGACGGCGGCGATCCCCCCGGAGTGGGCCGCAGCGATCGGCCCGGTGCGCGGCAGCTGTCTGCCCTCGATGCGGGGCTACCACGTGCTGGACGTGGCGGAGTTGCTGACGGCGGGCGACCCCGCGGGCACGCCGGAGGAGGCGCGGCCGGTGGCCGCTCCCCCGGCGGTTCCGGACCCCGGGGCCACCGGCCCGGAGCAGCCGGACCGGGCGGACGAGCCCGCGCCGGTCTCCCTGCTGCACGCGGAAGGGGCGCTCCGATGACCGCCGCCGGTACGGAGGCCGCGCGCCCGGGGATCGAGCACCGGGAGATGACCCGGCGGGCGCGGATCGAGGGCCTGCTGCTGGGGCTCGCCGCCGGGGACGCGGCCGGCTGGCCCGCCGCCCGGCACCGGGCGGCCCGGATGCCCGAGTGGACCCGGCGGCTCACCCGGGAGCTGGACACCTTCGCCGAGCAGAACGCGACGACCACACTGCCGGTGCCGATCGCGCTGAACCAGCCGCCCGAGCCGCTGCGACTGGGCCCGTCGGACGACGCCGAGTGGGCCGCGTTCGCCGCCGGTACGGTGCTGGCGGCGGCGGCCGACGAGGCGCACGGGCTCACTCCCTCCCGCCGGATGCGCGACGCGGTGGACCGCGCCTGGAACGCGCTGGCCGCCAAGGTCGCGGCGGCCAGCGAGCGGGCGCCGGAGGTGGAGGCGGCGGTGCTGCCGCTGCGCGCCCGGATCTCGGTGCGCGCCGGGCTCGGCAACCTCGCCGCCGGGCTGCGGCCCCCCGCCACCGGGCACGACAACCCGCACTACTTCGACGACGCGGCCTGCGTGCGGGCCGCGGTGCTCGCGGTGGTGCACCCGGGCGATCCGGCCGCCGCGGCGGCGCTGGCCGAGTTCGACGCCCGCTACACGCAGGACGGCGACGGGGTGCACGGCGCGCGGGCCATCGCCGCCGCGATCGCCGAGGCGCTCGCCGGGGCGGACGTGACGACGGTGGTCGACGCGGCGCTCGCGCAGCTGCCCGAGGGCACCGAGATCGCCCGCAACGCGGTGCACGCGGTGCGCCTGGCACGGGAGTTCGCGGACGAGCCCGCCGGGGCGTTCTCGCTCGTCCCGGTGCTGGAGCATCAAATCGTCGACCACGTCTACAGCTACGGGATCGCGGCCGCCGAGACGGTGCCGGTGGCGCTGGCGCTGACCACCGCGGCTCGGGGGCAGATCGCGCAGGCGGTCCCGGCCGCCGCGTGCCTGTCCCGGGTCGCGGATTCGGCGCCCGCGCTCGCCGGGGCGCTGACCGGGGCGCTCGGCGGCATCCGGACCGTACCGTCCGGGTGGCGGGAGGCGTGCCGGACGCTCGCCGGATGCGCGCTGCCCCGGCTCGCGGGCATGGATCTGATCGAACTCGCCGGGCTGCTCGCAGCCACGGAACAGGCCGCCCCGGGTGGACAATTCAGCCATGATGCACACAGTGAGTACTCAACACCCCGTATCGGACACGCTTTCCCTCGATGAACGAGTGAGCGGCGCCCTCGTCGGCGCCGCCGTCGGCGACGCCCTCGGGGGCCCCGTCGAAGGCTGGACCTCCGAGCAGATCGCGGAGCGGCACGGCGGGCGGGTGCACGGGATCGTCGGCCCCTGGTACGGCGACGACTGGCGCACCGCCCGCCCGATCGCCCCGTACCACAAGGGCGATGGGCACGTCACCGACGACACCTTGATGACCCACGCGCTGGTGCGGGTCTACGACAAGGTCCGCGACCACCTGGACGCGTACTCCGTCGCCACGCACCTGGTCCCGGACCTGATCTCCACCCCGCGCTGGATTCCGGAGCTGGAGGCGGAGGCGCTGCCGCTGCAGCGGATCTTCCTCGCGGAGAAGTGGCTCGTGGCGCGCGTCCACTACGGGCACGTCGACCCGCGCGAGGCGGGCAGCGGAAACATCGTCAACTGCGGTGCGGCGATGTACATGGCGCCGGTCGGACTGGTCAACGCGGCCCATCCGGAGGCGGCTTACGCGGAGGCGCTGGAGGTGGCGGCGCCGCACCAGTCCAGTTACGGCCGGGAGGCGGCCGGGGTGTTCGCGGCGGCGGTCGCCGCGGCGTGCACGCCGGGCGCCACGCCCGTCTCCGTGGTGGAGGCGTGCCTGGCGCTCGCCAAGGACGGTACCCGCGCGGCGATCGAGGCGGTGTGCGAGGAGGCGGCCCGGCACGGCGATCCCGAGTCGGCGCTGGTGCCGCTGCGGGAGGCGGTCGCCCCCTTCGACACGGTCGGCCCGGACTACCGCTCCCCCTCGCTGGGCGCCCGCAGGCCGTCCCGGCTGCACGCGATCGAGGAACTGCCTGTCGCCTTGGGCATGCTGCTGGCCGGCGGCGGCGACTACCGCCGTACGGTGCTGGGTTCGGTGAACTACGGTCGCGACTGCGATTCGATCGCCACCATGAGCGGGGCGATCGTCGGGGCACTGTACGGCGAGGCGGCGGTGCCCGAGGAGTGGGCGAAGACGGTCGCCGGGGCGAGCCGGCTCGACCTGCACGCCCCGGCGCGCACCCTGACGGCGGTGGCGCGCGAGGTGTTCGCCGCCGACACCGCCCGCCGCCGCGCCCACGAGGCGGCCTTCGCGGTCCTGGCGGGTGAGCGGTGAACGTACGGCTGACCTGGGTCCAGCCCGAGGACCTGATCGGGCACGAACTGCGCCAGGCCGGGCAGGACGGCCGCGACGCGTCGGAGATCGCGGCACGGTGGTACGCGGCCGGGGGCCCGCCCGCCCCGGAGCGGGCCGGGGCCTCCGAGCCGCCCGCACCGCCCCGGCTGCGCGCCCTCGCGGAACGGCTGCTCGACGAACTCGCCGGACTGGAATGCCCGTTGGAGGAGCAGGAGCCGACGGACCTGGCGGAGATCCGGGCGCTCTGCCCGCGGTGGCCCACCCCGCCCGTCACCCGGCCCGTCCCCGACCGGGCCCGGCTGCACGCCGGGTGGCTGGGCCGGGCGGCGGGCTGTCTGCTCGGCAAGCCGGTGGAGAAGCTGCCGCTGGAGGGGATCCGCGCGCTCGCCCGGGCCACCGGCAACTGGCCGCTGTCCGACTGGTTCACCGCCCGGGGGGTGCCTGCCGGGCTGCTCGCCTCGTATCCCTGGAACCGCCGCTCGGGACCCACCTCGCTGGCGGAGAACATCGACGGGATGCCGGAGGACGACGACCTCAACTTCCCGCTGCTGACGGTGCTGTTGCTCCGGCGCCACGGGCGCGGCTTCACCACGGACGACCTCGCCCGGCTCTGGCTGGACGAGCTCCCGGCCGGCCGGGTGTTCACCGCCGAGCGGATCGCGTACCGCAATCTGCTGGACGGGGTGGAGCCGCCCGGCACGGCCCGGTACCGCAACCCGTTCCGGGAGTGGATCGGGGCGCAGATCCGTGCCGACGTGCACGGCTGGACCTGCCCGGGCGATCCGGGGGCGGCGGCGGAGCAGGCGCACCGCGACGCGGTCCTCACCCACACGGCGAACGGCGTGTACGGGGCGATGTTCACGGCGGCCGCGCTGGCGGAGGCGGCCGGCGGGGCGAGCGACGTGCACGGGTGCCTGGCGGCCGGGCTGCGGGTGGTGCCGCCGGGGTCCCGGTACGCGCGCGCGGTGCGGCTCGGCATCGAAACGGCCGAGGCGGCGAAGGCCGCGGGGACGCCTGGGGGCGCGGTGACGTCTGGGGTCGTGGGGCCGTCCGGGGGCGCGGGGACGCCTGGGGGCGCGGGGGCGGCGGGCGGCTTCGACGCCGTCGTCGACCGGCTGCACGAGGTCTACGCCGCCACGCACCACTGGGTGCACGTGCTGCCCAACGCGGCGCTGCTGGCCGCCGCCCTCACCCACGCCGACGGCGACTTCACCCGGTCCATCGGCAACGCGGTGATGGGCGGCTGGGACACCGACTCGAACGGGGCGACCGCCGGGTCGCTCGCCGGACTGCTGGCGGGCGGTCCGGGCGCTCTGCCGGACCGCTGGACCGTCCCGCTGAAGAACCGGCTCGCCACCTCGGTGCCGGGATTCGACGGCATCGGCTTCGACACTCTCGCCGAACAGACCTATCAGGAGGCTCTGCGCCCATGACCCGCATCGCGGTGCTCGGCAGCATCAACATGGATCTCGTCGCCTATGTCGCACGGGCGCCCGCACTCGGCGAGACCGTCGCCGGGAAGGAGTTCCGTACGGTCCCCGGCGGCAAGGGCGCCAACCAGGCGGTCGCCGCCGCGCGGGCGGGCGGGGAGGTCACGATGATCGGCGCGGTCGGCGCCGACGCGTACGGCTCGCAGTTGCGGGGCGGCCTGGAGAGCGCGGGGATCGACACCCGTCTCGTGCGTACGGCCCAGGGCGCGAGCGGCACGGCGCACATCGTGGTCGACGATTCCGGTGCCAACGCGATCGTGGTGGTGCCCGGCGCGAACGGCACGGTCACCACGCTCGGCCCCGACGAGCGGGAGGCGGCGGCCTCGGCCGATCTGCTGCTGCTCCAGCTGGAGCTGCCGCTCTCCGCGGTGACCGAGGGGGCGCGGGCCGCGCACGCCCGGGGCGTACGCACCATCCTCACCCCGGCTCCCGTCCAGCCGCTGCCGGACGAGCTCCTGGACCATGTCGACCTGCTGGTCCCCAACGAGCACGAGGCGGCGCAGCTCTCCGGCTACGAGGACCCGGAGGCCGCCGCGCGGGTCCTGCTCCGCCGGGTGCCGGAGGTCGTCATCACCCTCGGTTCGAAGGGCTGCCTGTACGCGGCCCGGGGCGGTGAGCCGGTGCGCTTCCCCGCCCTCGAAGTGACCACGGTCGACACGACCGGCGCGGGCGACACCTTCGTCGGGACGCTGGCCGTGGCCCTCGGCGAGGGGCGTCCGGTGGCCGAGGCGGTCGCCTGGGCGTCCTCGGCGGCCGCCCTCTGCGTCCAGAAGCCGGGCGCGTCCACGTCCATGCCCTACCGAAGCGAGATCGATGCCTCATGACCGAATCCGGGACCACCCCCACGCACACTCCTCTGTCGGGCCTGCGGGTCCTGGACCTCGCCACCCTCTTCGCCGGTCCGCTCGCGGCGACCATGCTCGGTGACTTCGGCGCCGAGGTGATCAAGGTCGAACATCCGCGCAAACCCGATCCTTCGCGCGGCCACGGTCCCGCGAAGGACGGGGTCGGCCTCTGGTGGAAGCTGCTGGGCCGCAACAAGCGCAACCTGACCCTGGACCTGTCGAGCCCCGGCGGGCGGGAGGTGCTGCTGCGGCTGGCGGCGGAGACCGATGTGATCATCGAGAACTTCCGGCCCGGGACCCTGGAGCGCTGGGGTCTGGGCTGGGAGGAGCTGGAGGCGGTCAACCCCCGGCTGGTGCTGACCCGGGTGACGGCCTTCGGCCAGTTCGGCCCGTACTCGCACCGGCCGGGGTTCGGGACGCTCGCCGAGGCGATGAGCGGTTTCGCGTCGATCACCGGTGAGCCGGAGGGGCCGCCGACGCTGCCGCCGTTCGGCCTCGCCGACTCGATCGCGGCGCTCGCCACCGCGTACGCCGTGATGGCCGCGCTCGCGGGGCGCGACCGCACCGGGCGGGGGCAGGTGGTCGACATGGCGATCATCGAGCCGATCCTGACGGTGCTGGGCCCGCAGCCGCTCTGGTTCGACCAGCTCGGCCATGTCCAGCAGCGCACCGGCAACCGCTCGCGGAACAACGCGCCGCGCAACACCTACCGCACCTCGGACGGCCAGTGGGTCGCGGTCTCCACGTCGGCGCAGTCGATCGCCGAGCGGGTCATGCGGCTGGTCGGGCGTCCGGAGCTGATCGAGGAGCCGTGGTTCGCCTCGGGTGCGACCCGGGCGGAGCACGCGGACGAGCTGGACGGGGCGGTCGGTTCGTGGATCGCCCGGCACACCCGGGACGACGCGCTCGCCGAGTTCGAGAAGGCGGAGGCGGCCATCGCCCCCATCTACGACGTGCGGGACGTGATGGAGGACCCGCAGTACCGGGCGCTGGACAGCGTGACCGAGGTGGACGACCCGGAGCTGGGACCGCTGCGGATGCAGAACGTCCTCTTCCGGCTCTCCGAGACCCCGGGCTCCATCCGGTGGGCGGGCCGCCCGCACGGGGCCGACACCGAGGAGATCCTCACCGAACTCGGCCTCACCGGCGAGCGGATCGCGGCGCTGCGCTCTCAGGGGGCGCTGTGACGGCGGCCGAGGCGCGCCCGCGCCCCGCCGCGTCCCTCGCGCCGGGCGACACCTCCTCCAACGGCGCGTACGACACGTCTCCGGTGCCGCTGACCTGGCTGTACGTTCCCGGGGACCGGCCGGAGGTGGTGCTCAAGGCGCTGGGCGCGGGGGCGGACGTGGTGATCGTTGACCTGGAGGACGCGGTCGCCCCGGGCCGCAAGGAGTACGCCCGGTCGGCGACCGCCGAGCTGCTCACCGATCCGGTGACCTGCGCCGAGGACGCCGTGCCTGTCCATGTGCGGGTGCACGGGGAGGACGACGTGCGGGCGCTCGCGGGGCTGCCGGGGCTCTCCGGCATACGGCTCCCCAAGGTCACGCACGCGGCGTCGGTGCACCATGTGGCGGCGCTCGCCCCGGGTGTTCCGCTCTATCCGCTGCTCGAATCGGCGCTCGCGATCGAGCACGCCTACTCGATCGCGACGGCCCACCACGACGTGCGGGGCATCGCGCTCGGGGAGTCGGACCTCCGCGCCGATCTGGGCGTACGGGACGACGTCGGGCTCGACTGGTCGCGCAGCCGGATCGTGGTGGCGGCGCGGGCGGCCGGGCTGGAGCCGCCGACGCAGTCGGTCTTCCCCGACGTGCGCGACCTGGACGGGCTCTGGGCCTCGTGCGGCCGGGGGCGGGCACTGGGGATGCTGGGGCGGGCGGCGATCCACCCGCGCCAGCTGCCGGTGATCGAGCGGGCCTTCCGGCCGACCGACCAGGAGCTGGAGGCCGCCGAGGAGATCGTGGCGGCGGCCCGTACGGACGCGGGCGCGCTGGCGCTGCCGGACGGCCGGTTCGTGGACGCGGCGGTCGCCGCCGCCGCGCACCGCACCCTGGCCCTCGGGCGGCGTACGGCCGGGGCGGCGGGGGCACCGGTCGGCTGACGTTCCCGCCGCCCGGACACGGACCCGGACACGGGCCCGGACACGAGGAAGGCCGCCGCACCCGGTGGGGGTGCGGCGGCCTCGTGGTGTCCTGGGGCTCAGCTCGTACCGGCGGTACGGGCGGCGCCGTCGGTCTCCGGCTCGTCCGCGGCGTCGGTCACGACGGGCTCGTCCGCCCGGTCGGCCTCCGTCGCGTCGGCCTTCGTCGTATCGGCCTTCACCAGGTCGGCCTTGGTGGTATCGGTCGCGTCGGTCGTGCCGTCGGCCTTCGCGTCCGGCTCCGCGTCGGTGGCGGCTTCGGTTCCGGTGCCCGCGTCCGCGTCGCCGTCCTCGTCCGCCGCCCGGGGTTCCACGATCTCCTCGCGGCCGGGACGCACCTTGGCCGAGATCACCAGGTAGGTGACGGCCAGCAGGAAGACGATGATCGCGGTCCACACGTTCAGCCGCAGGCCGAGCACGTGGTGGGCCTCGTCGACCCGCATGTACTCGATCCAGGCCCGGCCGGTGCAGTACGCGGCGACGTACAGGGCGAAGGCCCGGCCGTGTCCGAGGCGGAAGCGGCGGTCCGCCCAGATGACCAGGAGGGCGACACCGACGCACCAGAGCGACTCGTAGAGGAACGTCGGGTGGTAGGTGCCGGCGACCCGGTTCGGGGCCTCGCTGATCTTCAGGCCCCACGGCAGGTCGGTCTTGCGGCCGTAGAGCTCCTGGTTGAACCAGTTGCCCCAGCGCCCGATGGCCTGGGCGAAGGCGATGCCGGGGGCGAGGGCGTCGGCCCAGGCGGGCAGCGGGATGCCCCGGCGGCGGCAGCCGATCCAGGCACCGACCGCGCCGAGGGAGATGGCGCCCCAGATACCGAGGCCGCCCTCCCACACCTTGAAGGCGTCCACCCAGTTCTGGCCGTCACCGAAATACAGCTCGTAGTCGGTGATGACGTGGTAGAGCCGGCCGCCCACGAGGCCGAAGGGCACCGCCCAGACGGCGATGTCGGCCACGGTGCCGGCTCTGCCGCCCCGGGCGATCCAGCGCTTGTTGCCGAACCAGACGGCGACGAAGACACCGATGATGATGCAGAACGCGTAGCCGCGGAGCGGGATCGGGCCGAGATCGATCACGCCGGTCGACGGGCTGGGAATGAAGGCAAGGTTCATGACGGAACCGACGCTACCCTGCCGGGCCGCGCGGGCGGCACGTCGCCCGGCAACGTCTGGGTAACAGGGCTGGAATCCACCGTCCTCCGCTCCACCGTGATCAGGAGGCCGGGGGTGTCGGAGTGAGGGTGCCGGCCGGCTTGCCCTTGTTCGCCTCTTCCACCCACTTCTTGAGGTTGGCGACCGAGATCTGCTCGTCGCCCTTCTTCGGGAAGATGGACTCGCCGTTCAGCAGGGCGGTCGGGGTGCCCTGGAAGCCGCCTTCGCTGAACGCGGCGTTCGACTTCGCGACCCAGGCGTTGTGCTTGCCGTCCTCCACACAGCTGCGGAAGGTCGGGGTGTCGAGGCCGGGGACCTTCTTGGAGAGGTCGATCAGGGTGCTGTCCTTGCCGAAGGCGTCGTCGGTCTCGGCGGGCTGGTTGCTGTAGAGGACGTCGTGGTACGCCTTGAACTTGCCCGCGTCCTGGGCGCAGGCGGCGGCGTTCGCGGCGCGCACCGAGCCCGTGCCGCCCATGTTGCCGTCGATGATCGTGGCCAGGTGGTACTCCACCCTGAGCTGTCCGCTGTCCGTGAGCTCGCCGATCGTGGCGCGGAACGCGCTCTCGAACTGGGCGCAGACGGGGCAGCGGAAGTCCTCCCAGATGGTGAGCGTGGACGGGGCGTCGCTCGCTCCCACCGGGATGGCGAGGTCGTCCTTGCCGGTGGCTCCGGAGGGGGCGACGACGGGGGCCGCGGTGCTGTCGTCGTCGTCCCCGGCGTTGGCCGCGATCAGGCCGATCACGGCGGCCAGCGCCAGCACACCGACCACCGCGCCCGCGACGATCAGGGTGCGGCGGCGGCGCTCGCGCGCCTTCTCCTGCTCACGCTGCTGGACGAGCCGGTCACGCGCGGCCCTTCTTCCTTCATGGTTCTCGCTCACACCCGCAGCAACGAACCGGGGAGGCACTCGCGTGCCTCCCCGGTCCCACTCCACCCGTACGGGTGACGTCATGCGTCAGCGCTTTCGAACACCCTCGGCGAGTTCGCCCGCGAGCGCCTTCACCGCGGCCGTTCCGGCAGCGGCGTCGGGGGCGTCCAGGATGGCCTTGACGAAGGCCGATCCGACGATGACGCCGTCCGCGAACCCGGCGACCTCGGCGGCCTGCGCCGCGTTGGAGACGCCGAGGCCGACGCAGACCGGGAGCGAGGTGGTGGCGCGGGTGCGGGCCACCAGGTTCTGGGCCTGGTCGCCGACGGACGCGCGGGTGCCGGTGACGCCCATGAGGGAGGCGGCGTAGACGAAGCCGGAGCCGGCCGCCGTGATGGTGGCGAGGCGCTCGTCGCGGCTGCTGGGGGCGACGACGAAGACGGTGGCGAGGCCGTGCTTCTCGGCGTTCTCGCGCCACACCGCCGACTCCTGGACCGGCAGGTCGGGCAGGATGCAGCCGGCGCCGCCCGCCGCGGCCAGCTCGGCGGTGAACCGCTCGATGCCGTAGCGGTCGATGGGATTCCAGTAGGTCATCACGAGGATCGGGGCGCCGGTCGCCTCGTACGCCTCGCGGACCGTGCGCATCACGTCGGCGATGCGTACGCCGCCGCGCAGCGCGATGTCGTCGGCGGTCTGGATGACCGGGCCGTCGAGGACCGGGTCGCTGTGCGGCAGGCCCACCTCGACGACGTCCGCGCCGCCCGCGACGGCGGCCTTGACGGCCTCGATGCCGCCGTCCACGGTCGGGAAGCCGGCCGGGAGGTAGGCGATGAGGGCCGCGCGGTTCTCGGCCTTCGCGGCGGCGAGGGTGGTGTTCAGCAGTTCGATGGTGCCGGTGTGGCCGGTGGTGCCGGTGGTGCCGCTCACTTGACGTCCCCCTCGATCTCCGCGCCGGTGCCGGCCGCGTCCGCCTCGACGGCCGCGTCCGTGTCGTACAGCCCGAAGTAGCGGGCCGCCGTGTCCATGTCCTTGTCGCCGCGCCCGGAGAGGTTGATGACGATCAGCCCCTCCTCACCCAGCTGCTTGCCGATCTCCAGGGCACCGGCGAGCGCGTGGGCGCTCTCGATGGCCGGGATGATGCCCTCGGTGCGCGAGAGCAGCCGCAGGGCCGACATCGCGGCGGCGTCGGTCACCGCGATGTACTCGCCGCGGCCGACGTCCTTGAGGTACGAGTGCTCCGGGCCGATGCCCGGGTAGTCCAGGCCGGCCGAGATGGAGTACGGCTCGGTGATCTGGCCCTCGTCGTCCTGGAGGACGTAGCTGCGCGAGCCGTGCAGGATGCCGGGTTCGCCGGCGGTCAGGGTCGCCGCGTGCTCGCCGGTCTCGACGCCGTGCCCGGCGGGCTCGCAGCCGATGAGGCGGACGGAGTCGTCCTGGAGGAAGGCGTGGAAGAGGCCGATGGCGTTGGAGCCGCCGCCGACGCAGGCGATGGCGGCGTCCGGCAGCCGGCCGGCGCGCTCCAGGATCTGGCGGCGGGCCTCCACCCCGATGACCCGGTGGAAGTCGCGGACCATGGCCGGGAAGGGGTGCGGTCCCGCGACCGTACCGAAGAGGTAGTGGGTGTGGTCCACGTTGGCGACCCAGTCGCGGAACGCCTCGTTGATGGCGTCCTTGAGGGTGCGGGAGCCGGACTTCACGGCGATGACCTCGGCACCGAGCATCCGCATGCGGGCGACGTTGAGCGCCTGGCGCTCGGTGTCGATCTCGCCCATGTAGATGGTGCACTCCAGGCCGAACAGCGCGCAGGCGGTCGCGGTGGCGACGCCGTGCTGACCGGCTCCGGTCTCGGCGATGACCCGGGTCTTGCCCATGCGCTTGGTGAGGAGCGCCTGGCCCAGCACGTTGTTGATCTTGTGCGAGCCGGTGTGGTTGAGGTCCTCGCGCTTCAGGAAGACGCGGGCGCCGCCCGCGTGCTCGGCGAAGCGGGAGACCTCGGTCAGGGCGCTGGGGCGGCCGGTGTAGTTGACCATGAGCTCGTTGAGCTCGGCGGCGAAGGCGGGGTCGGCCTTGGCCTTGTCGTACTCGACGGCGACCTCGTCCACGGCGGCGACGAGCGCCTCCGGGATGAACTTGCCGCCGTAGGCGCCGAAGTAGCCTTCGGCGCTGGGGATCAGACCCTCGGGGTCCGGAACGAAGAAGTCAGAGGACATCCGACATGCTCCTGGAGATGGCAACGGGTGGGTTCACCGGATGCGCCGGGGCGGAGCGGAAGACCGCCGCGACCGGATTCGGTCGGGGCGGGTACGGCGCGATGCGTCGACGCGGCACGGACCCTTACGGGTGGGTGCGCGGGACGCGGCCGGCCGGGCTCGCTGCGGCGCTCAGCCGGTGCGCCATCGCATGCCGTTGACCTGTCCCGGCTCGTCGCCGATGACGTAGCGGACCCGGCGGCCGTGCACCCGGCGGGCGGGCGCGCGGCAGCCCCGGTGCCAGAACGGCGGGGCGCAGCGGCGGGGCTGCGGGTGGTCGAGCGGGAGGAGCGGGGGCCGGCCGCCGCCGTGCGCCGGGAGCGCGCGCGGCTCACGCACCGGCGCCCCGGCGGGGCGGGTGCCCTGCGGGGACGGCGGTGCGGAGCGCGGGGGCCCCGGCGGCACGGAGACGGTCACGGCGGGGGTTCAGCCCCGTCCGTGCCGGAGCGCGGGGTGGGTGCCGGCGGCGACCAGGTCGGCGACGGCGGCGCGCGGGTCGCGGCCGGTGACGAGCGACTCGCCGACGAGCACGGCGTCCGCGCCGGCGTTGGCGTACGCGATCAGGTCGTGCGGGCCCCGGACGCCGGATTCGGCGACCTTGACGATGTGGTCGGGGATCTCGGGGGCGACCCGCTCGAAGGTGGAGCGGTCGACCTTGAGGTCCTTGAGGTTGCGGGCGTTGACGCCGACGATGCGGGCGCCGGCGGCGACCGCGCGCTCGGCCTCCTCCTCGTCGTGGGCCTCGACGAGCGGGGTGAGGCCGATGGACTCGGCCCGCTCGATCAGGGAGACGAGGGCCTCCTGGTCGAGGGCGGCGACGATCAGCAGGGCGAGGTCGGCGCCGTAGGCGCGGGCCTCCCACAGCTGGTAGGAGGTGACGATGAAGTCCTTGCGCAGGATGGGGATGTCGACCTTGGCGCGGACGGCTTCCAGGTCCGCGAGCGAGCCGCCGAAGCGGCGCTGCTCGGTGAGGACGGAGATGACGGAAGCGCCGCCGGCCTCGTAGTCCGCGGCGAGCGCGGCCGGGTCGGCGATGGCCGCCAGGGCTCCCTTGGAGGGGCTGGAGCGCTTGACCTCGCAGATGACGTTGACGCCCTCGCCGCGCAGTGCGGCGACTCCGTCCTTGGCCCGGGGGGCGCGTGCCGCGCGGTCCTTGAGCTCGTCGAGGCTGACGCGCGCCTGCCGCTCCGCAAGGTCCGCACGGACGCCGTCAATGATCTCGTCGAGCACACTCACGCGAGCGGCCCCCTTCCGGAACGAACGAATGATGGAGCAGGATCAACCCTCTCGATGGTATCCGCAGGAGGGCGGCGGGCTCGCATCCGGCCGGTCGGCGTCCCAGCAGGTGGTCGTTCAGGGGGCCAGCGCGGCGCCGAACGGGAGGTTCCGTACGACGCTGAAGACCACCACGACCGCGCCGATCCCCCACCACCAGCGGGGCGGGACGCTCGTCCGCAGGGGCTGCCGGCGGGCGGTGCGCACGATCCAGAGCGACCAGAAGGCGGCGAAGAGCACGTAGCCGGTGACGGCGAGGGCGTTGTCGCCGAGGGCGGTCGCGAAGTCGCCGGTGGCGAAGGCGTGGGCGCTGCGCAGTCCGCCGCAGCCGGGGCAGAGCAGGCCGGTCAGCCGGAAGAGCGGGCAGACCGGGTAGTGGCCGGGTTCGTTGGGGTCGACGCCGGCGACGTACCCGAAGGCGCCGGCGACGGCGGCCAGGGTGGCGGCCGGCGCCGCGAACCGCCGCAGGCCGTGCGCCGGGCGGCGCCGGGCGTACGGGGGCGGGGGCGCGTACGGGCCCGGCCCGACGGGACCGTGCCCGGCGGGGGCCCCGGCGTCCGGGGAAGGGAGCGCGTACGGGTCCGGCCCGGCCGGAACGTGCCCGGCGGGGGCCCCGCTGCCCGGGGGCGGCGGGGTCGCGGCGGGGAGGGAAGAGGCGTCCACCCGCACGATTGTGCCCCCGGTACGCGAAGAGGCGCAGCCCGGGACGGGCTGCGCCTCTTCGCGTGTCGCGTGGCCGCTCCTGTCGGGGCGGGACCGCTGCCCGTACGGGCGGGGTCCCTGCTCCGGGGGGCGGCGTCAGTGGCTGAGCTGGGCCTCGCCGGCGCGGGCGCGGGCGGCGGCGTACTCCGGGCTCTCCTTCGGCATGCCGAGTCCGGCCATCTTCATCGCCAGGCCCACGACGGCGCCCAGGAGGGTCACGCCGATGCCGGCCCAGAATCCGGCCGGGTTGGCCGCGACCATGAAGACGCCTGCGACGCAGAAGCCGATGAACGAGATGATGACACCGGTCCAGGCGGCCGGGGTGTGTCCGTGGCTGCTGCCCGCCATGAGTTGCTCCTCGTTGGTGTTGCGCGGTGTGTACCGGGGCTTGCGGTGATGAGGCCCGCCCCCATTGTCCCGTACGCGGAGGCGGGACGTGAGCTGGGGGTGCCGGTGTTCCCCGTCGTGTCCGGGGCTTCCGGGCGGCGGACCGGGCGGTGCGCTAGCCGGTCGGGTCCTCGCCCCGGTCCAGCGCCTTCCACAGCTCCTCGGGCCGGTCGGGGTCCCGGGGGGTCGCGGGGGCCTTGCGGGGGCTGGGGGTGCCGTCGCGTTCGTACCGGCCGGACATGGTGGGCCAGCGGCTCCCGAAGCGCAGCGCGAGCACCCCGGCGACCAGGATGAACAGGCCGCCCAGGGCGGTGACGAAGGGCCACGCGGTGTGGCTGAGGGCGTCGATGGTGGAGGCGGCGTCGCCGGTGGTCGCGGCGGCCTTCTCGTCCAGGGCGGCGCTGTCCGAGGCTCCGATCCAGGAGCTGAGGCCCGCGCCGAGGCCGCTGACGGCCAGCAGCCCGGCGACGACGTAGCGCCCGGTGCCCCGGACGGCGAAGACCGCGACGAGCGCGGCGAGCCCGACGATCGCCAGCGCGGCGGGGACGCCGGTGACGTCCTGGCCGTCGGCGGTCAGCGGGAGGCTGCCGCCGGCGATGGCCGCCTCGCCCCGGGCCCAGGTCTGCCCGGAGGCGAGCAGGACGACGGCGGCCCCGACCGCGCCGAGGAGCAGCCCGAGGGCCAGGCTCCGGCGGCTGCCGGGGGCGTCGGACGCGGTGGTACGGGCACGGGGCTGGGGTACGGGGACGGCGCTCACGCCTTCCACTATCCCCTACCGCCCCGGAGGCCGTCGGGTGCCCCCTGGTCGGCCCCCGCTCCGCCGGGGGTCACCCGAGGGGCGCTCCGTGGTCGCGGAGCCGGTTGGCGGTGTGGACGGCGCGGAGCACGGCGGCCGCCTTGTTGCGGCACTCGTTGTCCTCGGCCACCGGGTCGGAGTCGGCGACCACACCGGCTCCGGCCTGGACGTAGGCGGTGCCGTCGCGGAGCAGGGCGGTGCGGATGGCGATGGCGGTGTCGGAGTCGCCGGCGAAGTCGAGGTAGCCGACGCAGCCTCCGTACAGCCCCCTGCGGTTGGGTTCGAGCTCCTCGATGATCTGCATGGCGCGCGGCTTGGGCGCTCCCGAGAGGGTGCCGGCGGGGAAGCAGGCGGTGAGGACGTCGAAGGCGGTGCGGTCCTCGGCGACACGGCCGGTGACGGTCGAGACGATGTGCATCACGTGGGAGTACTTCTCGACGGACATGAAGTCGACCACTTCCACGCTGCCGGGTTCGCAGACGCGTCCGAGGTCGTTGCGGCCGAGGTCGACGAGCATGAGGTGCTCGGCGCGCTCCTTGGGGTCGGCGAGGAGCTCCTCGGCGAGGGCCTGGTCCTCCTGCGGGGTGGCGCCCCGGTGCCGGGTGCCGGCGATGGGGTGGACCATCGCGCGGCCGTCCTCGACCTTGACGAGGGCCTCGGGGCTGGAGCCGACGACGTCGAAGCCGTCGAACCGGAAGAGGTACATGTACGGGGACGGGTTGGTGGCCCGCAGCACCCGGTAGACGTCGAGCGCGCTCGCGGTGCAGGGCGTCTCGAACCGCTGGGAGGGCACGACCTGGAAGGCCTCGCCGGCCCGGATGCGCTCCTTGATGTCCTCGACGGCCCTCTGGTAGGCCGGGCCGCCCCAGAGGGCGGTGTACGGCGGCAGCTCGGAGGGGGGCAGCACGGCGGGGGCGTTCTCGACGGGGCGGCGCAGGTCGCGTTCCATGGCGTCGAGCCGGGCGACGGCGTCGTCGTACGCCTCCTCGACGCCGCTCTCCAGGTCGTTGTGGTTGATCGCGTTGGCGATCAGCAGGACGGTGCCGTCCCAGTGGTCGAGGACGGCGAGGTCGGAGGTGAGCATCATGGTGAGCTCGGGGAGGCCGAGGTCGTCGCCGCCGTGGTCGCCGATGCGTTCCAGGCGGCGCACGATGTCGTAGCCGAGGTAGCCGACCATGCCGCCGGTGAAGGGCGGCAGGCCCTCGGTGCCCGCGAGGTCGCGGGGGGTGTGCAGCGCTTCGGTGGTGGCGCGGAGCGCCTGGAGCGGGTCGCCGTCCAGGGGGACGCCGACGGGCGGGGTGCCGATCCAGTGGGCCTGGCCGTCGCGGGCGGTGAGCGTGGCGTGGCTGCGGACGCCGATGAAGGAGTACCGCGACCAGGTGCGGCCGTTCTCCGCGGATTCCAGCAGGAAGGTGCCGGGGCGCTCGGCGGCGAGTTTCCGGTAGAGGCCGACCGGGGTGTCGCCGTCCGCGAGGAGCCGTCGGACGACGGGGATGACGCGGCGGTCCACGGCCAGCTTGCGGAAGGTGTCGAGATCCATGTCGGCCGGCCTCACGGGGTGTCGGTGTCAAGCAGGACGTCGCGGTCGAAGCAGGTGCGCGCACCGGTGTGGCAGGCGGCGCCCGTCTGGTCGACCTTGACGAGGACGGTGTCGGCGTCGCAGTCGAGGGCGACGGAGACGACGCGCTGGGTGTGGCCGGAGGTGTCGCCCTTGACCCAGTACTCCTGGCGGCTGCGGGACCAGTAGGTGCAGCGGCCGGTGGTCAGGGTGCGGTGCAGGGCCTCGTCGTCCATCCAGCCGAGCATGAGCACCTCACCGGTGTCGTACTGCTGGGCGATGGCGGGAACGAGCCCGTCCGCGCCGCGCTTGAGGCGCGCGGCCACGGCGGGATCGAGGTTTCCTGCGGGCGGGGTACCGGGCGTACCGGGCGGGGGCGTGCTGCTCATGCGCCCCATTGTGCCGCGCGTACCGGTGCCGGACGGCGCCCGGTCCACTGGGCGGACCCCGTGCCGCGGTCGTAGGCTGGCTTGCATGTCGACCCATGCGAAGCGTGAACGTCTTCTGCTCGCCGACCTGTTGGAGGCGGCGGGCCCCGGGGCACCGACCCTGTGCGAGGGCTGGCTGACCCGCGACCTGGCCGCGCACGTGGTGGTGCGCGAGCGCCGGGCGGACGCGGCGGCCGGGATCGTGGTGGGGCCGCTGAAGAGCCGTATGGAGCGGGTGCGGCAGGAGTACGCGGAGAAGCCGTACGAGGAGCTGATCCAGCTCATCCGCACGGGTCCGCCGCGTTTCTCCCCGTTCGCCCTGAAGCAGGTGGACGAGGCGGCCAACACGGTGGAGTTCTACGTGCACGCCGAGGACGTCCGCCGGGCGCAGCCCGACTGGTCGCGGCGGGAGCTGGACCCGGTCTTCGCGGACCTGCTGTGGTCGCGGATGGAGCGGACCGCCCGGATGCTGGGGCACCGCTCCCCGGTGGGACTGGTGCTGCGCCGCCCGGACGGGCGGACCGCGGTGGCGCGGAAGGGCACCCCGGTGGTGACGGTGACCGGGGAGCCGGGCGAGCTGCTGCTCTTCGCGTTCGGGCGGCAGTCGGCGACGACGGTGGGACTGGAAGGCGACGAGGAGGCGGTGGAGCGGCTCCAGTTGTCGCAGCTGGGGATGTGAGGGCCGGGCGGGCCTTCGCACGTGGCGGGCCCGTCTCAGGTCCGGGGCGCGCCGCCACGGCCGTACACCGCGGTGGCCGGCGCCCCGTGGCGTGCCGCCCGTCCGGTGGTGTTCCCGCGGCGGGTCCGGGCGGGGCGCCGGGAGCCGAGGCGGGCGAGCAGGAAGCCTGCCGGGACGGTGACGAGCCCCGGGGTCTGCAGCGGGAACCAGTGGAAGTCGCGGTCCGGGAAGAGGGCGATCGGGGTTCCCGAGACGGCCGGTGAGAACGCCATCAGGAGCACGATCAGCGGCAGGGTCCCGTAGACGGTCCAGCGCACCCCGCGCGCGGTGAAGCCGGGGCGGAAGAGGGCGTTCAGCAGGACCGGCGGCAGCACGGACGCGGCGGCGGCAAAGGAGAGCGAGAGCAGGACCTGCGGGTTGCCCTCCTGGGTGTACGCGGAGACGAGGACGGCGAGCGCGCCGATCACGACGACGGCCCAGCGGGCCCGGCGGATCTCCCGGGCGGACGCCCGGCCCTCCCCGTGGGTACCCGCGTGCGCGGCGAAGTCCCGGGCGACGCTGGAGGCGGCGGCGAGGGTGATGCCGGCCACCGCGGCGAGGGTGGTCGCGAAGGCGGCGCAGGCGACCAGGGCGAACAGCAGGCTCTGGCGGGGACCGGCCGCGCCGGGGTCGAGCGCGCCGGTCACCATCAGCAGGGCGGTGTTGCCGCCCGGGTCCCCGGCGCGCAGCGCGTCCGCGCCGAGCAGGGCCGAGGCGCCGAGTCCCACGACGACGATCCCGGCACAGAGCACGGCGACCGGGGCGACGGCCCAGACCCGCACCCGGCGGGCGGTGCGCGCGTCGCGCAGCGGGTGCAGCCGCATCGTGAGGTGCGGCATGCAGGCGGCCCCCAGGAGCAGGGTGATCTGGAACCCGATCAGGTCCAGCACCCCGGTGCCGGTGCGGCCGAACTGGCCGCCGGGCGAGGCGTATTCCGGTCCGGCGCCGCTGCCCTCGCGCGCGGCGTCGAAGAGGGCGAGGGGCGACCAGCCGTACCGGGCGAGGACGAGTCCGGCGAGCAGGGTGACGGCCGCGACCACCACGCCGACCTTGAGGATCTGGACGTACCCGGTGCCGCGCATCCCACCGAGGGCGGAGTAGCCGACCATCAGGGCCCCGCCGGCGACGGTGCATCCGGTCACCGCGCCCTCGGGGAGTCCGAACATGGCCGCCATCACCTTGCCCGCGGTGGTGAGCTGCACGAGCAGGAGCGGGGCGAGCACGGCCAGGGTGGCGATGCCCGTCGCCCTGCGGGCCGAGGGATCCCGCAGCCGTTTCGCGAGGAAGTCACCGAGGGTGAACACCCCTGCGGCGCGCAGCCGTTCGGAGAGGACGCGCAGGACGAGCACCAATGAGGCGACGGTCGCGAGGGCGAAGGTGATCCCGTCGAACCCGGCGAGTGCCACGGAGCCGGTGGTGGAGAGCAGGGTGGCGGCGGAGATGTAGTCCCCGGCGACCGCGAGTCCCCCGCCGGCGGGCCCGAGGGCGGCGCCACCGCCGGCGTAGAAGTGTTCCGGGTCGTCCTGGTCGGCGGCGGCGAGGCCGCAGAGCAGCAGGGAGAGTGCGACGAACCCGAGGAAGATCACCACTGCGAGGGACCGCGCATCGGCAAAGGTGGACATGGTGGTACGCCACCAGAGGGCCCGGACTCCGTACAGGACACGGGCGTCCGGGGATGCGCCGGTACAGGGGGCGGGCCCGCACCTTGTGCGCGGTCACACCCGCCCCGCCGCACCTCGCCCCTCCAGTGGACTCGTCGGCCCCACTTGCCGCACTGTCAGCCGTCCAGCAGCCGCCGGGCCGCCAGCGCCAGGCAGACCTCCACGGCGTCCGTCGGGCGGGTCAGGCAGCGCCCGGAGAGCTGCTCGAACCGTCGCAGCCGGTTCAGCACGGTGTTGCGGTGGCAGTAGAGCCGCGCCGCGGCCCGCTGGGCCGAGCCGTCGGCGTCGAGCCAGGCGGTGAGGGTCTCGATGAGGACGTCCCGGTCGGCGGGGTCGATGCCGTCGAGGGGGCCGAGCACCCGGTCGGCGAGCGCCGTGCCGAGTGCGGGCGAGGAGACGACCAGCGCGGCGGGCAGGTGTTCGTCGAGCAGGACGAGCCCGCCGGAGGCGGGGCAGGCCCGCAGGGCGGTCTCGGCGAGCCTGCGGGCCTCGCCGAGCGCGGCGAGGCCCTCGACCGCGGAGCTGACCCCGACGCCCGTACCGGCCGGGACGGCCATGTCGGCTGCGAGACGGGCCAGTTCGCCTCCCGCACCTGATCCGGCGCTTCCCCTCGGCGCTTCTCCCGCATCCCCTCCGGCGGCTCCCCTCTGCGGCACGTCCGCGGATTCCAGTGCCACGACGGCCAGTTCGGCGTCCGGGCCGGTGTGCCAGAGCGCCAGGACCCCGTCCGGGAGGACCACGGGCGGGGAGGTCGCGGCATGCGGGGCGCGGCGGGCCGTGCGTACGGCGAGGACCGCGTACCGGCCGTCCTCCGGCAGTCCGAGCATGGCCGAGGCGTCGGGCAGGTCGGCGATGCGGGCGGTGCCGTCCAGCAGTGCGGCGGTCATGAGCCGTTGCCGGTTCTCGCGGCGCCAGCCGATCCGCCGCTCCGCCTGCCGGTAGGCGTCGGTGAGGACTCCGCAGTGTTCGTCCACGAAGTTCCACACGTCGGCGGCGACATGGACGAGGAGCCGGACGTCCTCGGGGTCGCGGCGGGCCGTCTCGTCCACGAGGCCCTGCCACACCATCGCGCCGCCGAGGCGGAACGCGTGCAGGACGGCGTCGAGCGGTACGTCCTGCTCGGCCCTGATCTCGCCGATCCAGCGGGTGGTGCGGTGGGCGGCGTCGCGGAACTCGCGGGGCTGGATCAGCGAGCCGACGTTGTGGCGCAGCGAGTGGTGGACCTCCTGCCAGATGTCGGCGCGCGAGGACTCGATCGCCGTACGGTAGCCGGGCTCCTGCTCGTACAACGCCTCGACCAGCCGTTCCGTCAGTTCGGGCAGCTCTTCGAGGAGTACCCGGGCCGAGCGGTGCAGCACCTCGACCGATTCCCGGTCGGCGAGGGAGCGGAAGCGTTTGGGCAGCGGCGCCGCGGGGGGCGCCGTGTGCAGCGCCCTGATCCGGGGACGTACGACCTGTGGCATGGGGGCCTCCACCGGGAATCGGCCGGGCCCGGGGGCGCCGGCCCGGGCACCCGGCCCGGCAGGGGCGCGAGCGCAACCGAACGATCCTGACGCCCGCAGAATGGCATACCGGCCAGTCGGTACCTAGAGGTGTGCGTCGTTCTTATCATCACGGTCCGGCAACCTGTCGGACACATCCGGAAACCGGGACGAGCGGGACACGGAGGCGGACCAGAGCGTCCGGACGGGAACGGGTGGCGCGAATCGGCCGGCCCACGGCTTCCCGCCGGCACGTCGGCGCCGCCTCAGGCGTTGTGGGCGGGCGGCCGTTCGCCGGGGTCGCGGGTTCCACCGAGCCACCCGGCGATGTCGGCGACGACGGCGGGGTCGACGTGTTGCGGTGTCGCGTAGTCGGCCGGGCTGGACGGGCCCTCGCCGGGGAAGAACAGGTGATCGTCGGCTTCGTAGACACGGACGGCGATCTCCGGGCGACCGGCCAGGCCCTCCCGCCAGCGGACCAGGTCGTCGGCGACGGTCACCTGGTAGTCGCGTCCCCCTTGGAGGACGAGCATCGGCTTGCCGAGTCCGGCCGCGATCGCGACCGGGTCGTAGTCGCGCAGTTCGAGCCAGTACCGCGCGGACAGACCGAACGGCAGATCCGCCGCGGGGGTCGAGGGAGTGAGCTCCGCGCTGTCGACCAGCGCGGCCTGCCGCCGGAAGGTCTCGACGACCTCAGGGGGTACCTGGCCGGGCAGCACGGTGGCGAGGTGGCCGACGACACGGACGGCGGCGTGGTGCATCGGCTGCGTGTCGCCCGCCATGATCACCAGGCCCGCCACCGCCGGCGCGGCGGCGGCGACCGCGGGGGCGACCTTGCCACCCATGCTGTGGCCGAGGACGAAGACCCGCTCGGGGTCAACCGACCGGTGGCCACGGAGCAGGCCGACCGCGTCGACGGCGTACGGCACGTACTCCTGCGTCATCGTCAGCTCCGATACCGCGGGGGCATCGCGGTGGGCATGGGTCGCCTTGTCGAAGCGCAGCACCGTCACGCCGCAGGAGGCGAGCCCCCAGGCGAGGTCCTTGAGCGGCTTGTTCGGCCCGCTGGTCCCGTCGCGGTCGAACGGCCCGCCCCCGGCGAGCAGCACCACTCCGGGCCCGGGAGCGCACCCCCGGGGAACGCTCACCGTTCCCCGCACCGCGAGCGGACCGGTGCCGACCGTGACCTCGTGCTCGTCGAAGCGGCCGGTCCCGACGCGGGGCGGCGGCGCCCAGACGGGTTCCGGGCCCGTCCCGGCCCCGGTCTCGACCTCGGTCGCCACGCCGTCAGGCATCCCCATCACAACCTTTCTCATGTGGCGCGAACGGTAGCACGAGGTGAGATCATTACGGGATGGATGCTTTCGAACTCCTGGCCCACCCAGTGCGGTTGCGCGTGGTTCACGCGATGCGCGGCTGCAGAGAACTGACCACCGCGGAGCTGTGCGACCGTATTCGGGACGTCTCGAAGGCCACGGTCTACCGGCACGTGGAGCTGCTCACGTCCGGCGGGGTCCTGGAAGTCGCCCGGGAACGGCGCGTGCGCGGCGCGGTCGAGCGCCGCTACCGATTGCGCCGCGACCGCGCGGGGATCGACGCGGACACAGCGGGCTCACTCTCGCCCAACGACCATCGCAGGGCGTTCGCCGCCGCACTGGCGGTCCTGACCGCCGAATTCGCCGCCTATCTCGACCACGACACGGCCGACCCGGTCGCCGACCTGGTCGGCTACCGGCAACACGCGGTCTGGCTCGCCCCCGGGGAGCTGGAGGGGATGATCGCCGGAATGCGGGAAGCGATCGCGCCCCACCTGGCCAACGGACCCGCACCCGACCGTACTCGGTACCTGATCAGCCCGATCCTCTTCCCCGTCGAAGCGCCGCCGGCCGAGACCGCCGCCGGGGAGTAGGACCGGGGCGCCGTCCGGTGGCCGGGCCCACCCCCGCGACTCCCGCACCCTGGCCCCGCAGCCGGTCCGGCCGGCCCGGCGACCGCTTCCGCTCGGGCACCTTCCGCTCGGGCGTCTTCCGCTCGGGCGTCTTCCGCTCAGGCGTCTTCCGGCCTGTGCACCGGTTCAACTCCCCATCACCCGGGCCAGTTCGGTGCGGGAGCGGACGCCCAGGGCGGCGAAGATGTTGCGCAGATGGTGGTCGACCGTGCGCGGGCTGACCGAGAGCCGCCGGGCGATCTCCCGGTTGGTGGCCCCCTCCGCGACGCAGTGGGCAACGCGCTGCTGCTGGGGGGTGAGCGCGTCCGCCGGCCCCGTCTCGGCGGCCGGGGCGTCCACCGCCTCGCCGGCGGCGCGCAGTTCGCCGGTGGCCCGGTCGACCCAGGCGCGGGCGGAGCAGCGTTCGAAGCCGACGAGCGCGTCGCGCAGCGGGCCGCGTGCCTCCCGGGTGCGGCGCCGTCTGCGCAGCCACTGGCCGTAGAGGAGTTGGGTGCGGGCGCGCTCGAAGTCGCCGCCGGCCCGGTCGTGATGGGCGAGCGCCTCGGCGTACCGCGCCTCGGCCTCGTCGGCGGGGGCCAGCAGAGCGCGGCAGCGGGCGAGTTGGGCGAGGGCGTGCGGATCGACCGTGCGGCCGGTCCAGATGGCGAACTCGCGTACGGCGTCGGCGAGTTCGTCGGCCCATTCGGCTCCGCGGCCGGCCAGTACGGCGGCTTCGACGTAACACGGCAGGGCGAGCATCCGGATGCCGAAGTGGCCGTGGCGCGGCCCGGGGCGTACCAGCGGGGCGAGCCGGGCGGCCGCTTCACCGGTGCGGCCGGCCGCCAGGTCGGCGCGGGCGACCGCCCAGGTGGCGAGGGTGGCGGCCTGGGCGAGTCCGTGCGGTCCGGCCCCCGCCAGCGCGGTGTCCGCGTGGGCCGCGCACGCTTCGGCGGGTCCCTCCACCGACGCGGTGAGCGCGAGCACCGCGTGCAGGTGGGTGGTGGCGTTGGACTGCCCGGTGCGGCGGGCCGCGTGCAGACCCTCCAGCGCGTGCGCCCGCGCCCTGGCGTGCCGGCCGGCCCGGAGTTCGGCGTAGGCGAGCTGTTCGAGGGCGTGCGCGAGGAGGACCTCGGGGCCCCTGCTCCGTACGGCGGCGAGGGCGCGGGCGCCGGCCCGGCAGGCGCTCTCCGCCTCGCCGACGACCAGCGCGCAGGCGCCCGCCCGGAGCAGCGCCTGGGGTTCCTCGTCGGCCTCGGCGGCGCGCAGGCACTGGGCCAGCAGCTCGTGGCCCTCGGCCATCCGCCCCGCGAACACCGCCCGTATGCCCGCGAGATAGGGCACGACGGCCGGGTCGTGCGGGCGGTCGGGGACCCGGTTCAGGGCGTCGAGGTAGGCGATGGCGTCGCCGCTCGCCCAGGCGGCCTCGGCGGCGGCGAGCAGGGCGGCGAGGGCGCGCGCCGGGTCGTGGGGCGCGAGGCCGGCCGCGGCGGCGAGCAGCGCCTCGCGGGCGTCGGTGGCCGGTCCGTCGCACAGGGCGAGCATCCCGTACGTGTAAGGGGCGGGCCCGCTCCCGGGTACGGGCCGGGGCCCGCCGCCGGGGTCCTGGGCGACGCGGGCGAGGAGGGCGCGGGCGCGGCCGGTGTCCCCGGCGAGGCGGGCGTGCTCGGCGGCCTCGGCGAACCGGTGGGCGCGGTGCGCCTCGTCCGTGGAGAGCAGCGCGGCGCGGGTGAGGGCGGCCGCGCGTTCGGCGTGCGGCCGGGGCGCGGTGGCGGCCCGTTCCAGCGCGCTCGCGAGGACGGCGTCCGGTGCCGGGGCCGCGCAGGCGCGCTGCACCAGGGCGGGGAGCGGGTGCGCGGAGACCTGCCCGAGGAGCGCGGCGAGGAGTTCGTGGGCGGCCCGCCGATGCGCGGGCGGGGCGTGCCGCAGCACCGCGCGGCCCAGCAGGGGGTGGCTGAAGTGGACGCGGCTGCCGGTGCGTTCGAGGACTCCGGGGATGCCGCCGGGCCCGAAGAGCGCGCGGTCGAGCAGGGCGGCGCCGAGCCCGGCCCGGTTGCCGGCCCGCAGCAGAAGTCCGGCGTCCGCCCCGGTGCCCTCCGGCTCGTGTTCCTGGGCGGCGGCGGCGAGCAGCAGCAGCATCCGGGTCTCGGCGGTGAGCCCGTCCAGCTGGGCGGCATGGGCGTCGAGCACGCTCTCACCGCCGGGCAGCGGAAACGGCAGCACCGTGCGGCCGGCCAGCTGGTCCGCGGTGAGGTGCCCGACGAGCCCGGCGAGCAGCCGCGGGTTGCCCGCCGCCTCCCGCAGCAGCTCGCCGCGGACCACCGGGTCGATGTCGGGCGTCCGGCCGGTGAACCGCTCCAGCAGGCAGGCCTGCGCCTCGTCGTCGAGCGGGCCGAGGCGCAGCGCGGGCAGCCCGGCGAAGCTGGTCTCGTCGGCCGAGGCGATCAGTACGGCGGCCCGGCTGCCCGCCCCGAGCCGGCGGGCGGCGAAGCCGAGGGCCTCCCGGGACCGGGGGTCCCAGGCGTGCGCGTCGTCCACACAGACCAGCACCGGCCGCTCCGCGCCGGTCTCCCGCAGCAGGGCGAGCAGCGCGTCGGGGGTGATGCCGGAGCGCAGCACCCGCTCGGGCGGTACGGACAGCGGGCCGGGGGCCGAGCAGAGCAGGGCGTGCAGCCCGCTGTGCGGGAGACCGCGCTCGGCGGGAACGGCCGTCGCCCGCAGCACGGGTCCCCCGCTCCGGGTGCGGTGCGCCTCGGCCGCCGCGTCCAGCAGGGCGCTGCGGCCGAGGCCGGGCGGCGCGGTCACCACGAGCGCGCCGCCGTCTCCCTGCGCGAGGCGCCCCAAGAGGGTTTCCACGATGGCGAGTTCACCGCTGCGGCCGTACAGCCGGAGCGGACTGTGCACGGTCGTCGAGTGAGTCACACCGGCACGTTACTTCCGCGTAAACAGGGCCGGAAGACGCGCGTCCGCTCCTTCGGCCCGAACGGCCGGGTGCGGTGCGCCGTCCCAGGGGAACGGCCTCCCGGTTGTGCGCGCGCACACCTTCCGGTGCGCCGGCCGGCCCCCGACGTACTTTCGTGCCATGACGACCCCACTGGACACCGGACACCCCACCGAGCTGCACACCGAGGACGGGCTGACCCTGCGGTACTGGTCCTGGTCCCGCGACCCCGACCCGGCACTGCCCCCCGTGGTGCTGCTGCACGGGTTCGCGGCGGACGCCCGGCTGAACTGGGAGGGCCCGGGGGTGGTGGAGTCCCTCCTCGCGGCCGGCCGCAGGGTGTTCGCCCTGGACGCCCGGGGCCACGGCGTCTCCGACCGGCCGCACGACGAGGTCTTCTACGGCGAGGAGTTGATGGCGGCCGACGTCCGACGCCTTGCCGACCGGCTGTCCGTGGACGCGTACCACCTCGCCGGGTACTCCATGGGCTCGGTCGTCGCGCTGCTGACGGCGGCCGCCGATCCCCGGGTCACCCGGCTGGTGGCCGGAGGCGTCGGCGCGGGTGTGGTGGAGGTCGGCGGCCTGGACACCCGGGCGATGCCGCCCGAGCTGGTGTCGGCCGCGCTGACCGCCGACGACCTGACGGCCGTCCCCGAACAGGCGCGTGGCTTCCGCGCGTTGGCCGATGCCACCGGCTCCGACCGGTACGCGCTGGCCGCCCAGATACGCGCGGCGTTCAGGGGGCCGGTGCCGCTGGACCGGATCGCCGTGCCCACCCTCGTACTCGCCGGGGAGGCGGACCCGCTGGCCGTGCGCCCCGAGGTGCTGGCGGGCGCGATCCGGGGCGCCCGGGTCACCGTCCTCCCGGGCGACCACCTCTCGGTGGTGCGCGAGCCCGGATTCGCCACCGCGATCACGGAGTTCCTGGCGGCGGGTCCCGACGGCCGGATGCGGTGACGCCCTCAGCGGGCCGCCGGCCTGCGTGGAGCACGGCGGCGGGGAGTCCAACCCCGCCCTCACACAACGGCGTTGGACTCCCTCGCCGGGTGCGCGCAGCCCATCCCCCACAGTCGGTCATTCAGGTGGTACGGCTGCTCTCCTCGGCCGAGGGCCGTCGCACCTCGTAGTGGAAGCACCCGTATTCCAGTGCCCTGACGTGTACGAGCACCACGTCCGGATCCTCGAACGCTTCGTCGAAGGCCGCGTCGAAACCGGCCGTGGAGTCGGCCGGAATCTCCAGAAGGCGGCCACCTGCGATAAACCCCCGGGCGTCATAGCGACGCACGGTACGCAGGGCGCCCGGCCGGGCGAAGGGGTAGCCCTCGCCGGGGGTGAACCCGCCGCAGTCGTCGGCGTGGATGAAAACGGGACCCTGTTCGTCGTACGCGCCCGGATCCGCCCCCTTCGTGGCGGCCCAGCGACGCAACGGGGCGTACGAAACGAGGGCGATCCGCTCGCCGGGCGTGATGGGGCGCAGGCAGCAGCGCAGCGGAGATCCCACGTCGTCACCGGTCGAGACGTACGGGGCGCAGGGACGGCCCGCGTCGTCGACAACCCGCAGTTCCTTCAGGACGGCTGCGTCGACGGGGAGCACGGTGTAGGTGGACATGTGCCCATGCTGGACCGGCGCGTGGCCGGTTGCTGGCGGGAAAGCGACGTCACGTCGGTACGCGCCCGCACGGATGGCCGGCCCCGCACGGATCGCCAGCCCCGCACGTCCGCCCGCCGAACGCGGTCCGCCTTTCGCAACACGCTTCAGGGCTGCCCCGTGATCTGTGGCGGATCAGTATCCACCGGGGATCACGGAACAGTCCTCAGGTTCAGGCCTTGCCGGACGCGAGGCGTCGGCCGTGGTCGAACAGCTTGCGCTCCACCACGTCCGGCGCGGTCCCCCACCGCTCGGCCCATCCGTGCGCCAGGTCGAGATACCTCGCGTAGGTGGCCGAGTTCCACCGGTCGCCGACCACCCACGTCTCGTCCGGCCGAAGGTCGCCGAGGGCCCGCACGACGTTGCGGTCGATGATCAGGGGCCAACGCCCGCCCGCAGGACGGTCCGCGGTGGCGAAGTACAGAAACTTGCTGAAGAACGCCGGACCCAGGTGCTTCACCCGGCCGCGCGGATCATTCAGCACCCGGTACGCGGCGACGGGGGCCCCGCGTACGACCTCGGCCCGGGCGAGGGCGATCCGCTCGTCCAGCCGGGGCCGATCGTTCTCACGGAAGATCCTCGTGCGGCGGGAGACACCCCAGGCGTTGATGCCGGTCCCCCACACCAGGGCGGAGAGCAACAGGTCCCGCCCGCCCTCCGGCGTGGTGGCGTGCGCGGCTGCCGCGAACACCGTCCGGCGGTCCACGGTCGGCCATCGGCCCGTCCGGGTCAGGCCGGCCAGGCGGTCGGGCCACCGTTCGCCGACCGGCAGCCCGGCGATCCAACGGTCGGGGTTTAACGGAACGGCCTGCCCCAGTACGTACGACTCCCGGTCCGGGAGCGGGGAGCCGAACAGCTCGTCGGCCGTGGTCATCCGGTTTCCCCTTCTTCCGCGTACCGGGGGCCCGCGCTCCCCCGGTACCGCGCCCGCGCTTCCTCGACCGCTTCCCGGACGCTCCCGCGCACGGCGCCCCGGACGTTGAGCGGCGGCATCCACCGGACGATCAACTCGTCCTCCACCTCACCCGGACCGGGGTGCACCGCCCAGGTGAGCGAGAGGTGTCCGTTCATCCACTCCGTGAGCCGCCGCTCGTCCTCCGGCACCAGGACCACCCGGTCGGTCCAGGTGGTGCGGTAGCCCTCGGTGGCCATCAGCAGCCCCACCAGGGTCCGCCGCAGGGTCGAACTCCCGGAACGCCGCAGATGGTTGGAGCTGATACGGCTCCGCAGTCGGGTGGCCTTGCCGAGGTAGAGCAGCCGACGCCCGGGGTCCTCGGAGTTCGCGGGCCCCGGGAACGCGGGCAGCACGTTTGGCGGCGCCCACCAGGCGTACAGGCCTGCGGAGTTCGGCGCGGCCTCCGCTGCCCCGGGCAGCGACCGCGGCGCGGTGGAAAGCGATTCGATGGCCCGCCGCACGTCTTCCCGCTCCGTCATGGCCGCAGGATAGGGGACGGCGCACGGTGCGGGCCCTGGATTCCCCGGACCGCACCCGAGGGCTCCCCGGGAACCCGGAGGGAGCGTGTGGCAGAGTGGCCCGGCTGTCGCAGGGGGAACCACGCCCGCGAACGCCCGGACGGACGGGCGGGGGATGCGGAGGACCGGCGACGGCGCGGGGGCCGTGGACAACTCCCGGCCGCTCGGGCCTTGGACATCCCCCGGCAGCTCAAACCGTGGGCATCTCCCGGCCCTCTGCCCCACTTTCCGCACCACCCCTTCCAGGAGTACGTCATGAACGCCAAGCGCCACCGCCTGCTGCTCGCCGCCGTCACCCCGCTGCTCGCGCCCGGGGAGCGGGTCGAGGTGGCGACCATCGTGAACCTGAGGACGGTCTCGGTCCGCAGGACGGCGGCCTTCGCGGTGGCCTCGGCGGTCCTCAGCGCGGGCGCGATGACCGTGATCCCCGTACCGGTGCCCATGTACCTGGTCATGACCGACCGTCACTTCTTCGTCTTCCGGGCCAACCCGAACATCGCCCGGACCGGGGAGCACCTGATGACGTTCGCGCGGGCCGGTCTCGTCCGCACCGAGGTCAAGGAGCGCGTACTCAACTCGTCCTTCGTCGTCTCCTCGCCCGACAGCGAGCAGGGGATGCGGATCGTCTTCCCGCTGGTCGGCCGGAAGGACCGGAACGCGATAGCCGCGGCCGTGCCGGTGGCGGGCTGACCTGGGCGCCCGGCCTCCGCACGGGCGCGGCACCGGAGCAGGCGCCGCGCCCGCGCACGCTTGGAAAGCGTGTTGGGGGCAACCCCTCACGAGTTCGAATCTCGTATCCTCCGCACCCGCCCACCTGGGCAACGACGAGGGCCCCGACCAGGATCTCTTGGGTTCCAGTGGTCGTTGCCCAGGTGCAGTTTCAGTTTCGGTTGTCGTGATCAGGAGCCTGCGGATCCTCGGGCGTCGGCCAGAGTAGGCCGCCGATCTTGTCGGCAGTGTCGGTCAGGACCCGGTTGGTGAGGTGCTGGTAGCGGCGGTGCATCCGTGCGGACTTGCCGGGCTCCCAGCCCATGACCGCGTCGACGATCGCGTCCGGGACGCCGAGGATCAGCAGGACGGTCGCTGCCGCGTGGCGGGCGTCCTGAGTCGGCTGGCGCCCAGGCCCGCGGCCTCCAGGAGGTCCTTCCACTCGTGGTGGTCGGTGTTCGGGTTCACCGGTTCGCCGGTCGGCGAGGTGAAGACGTAGTACTTCTCCGTCCAGAGGCCCCCGGCCCGGCGGCGCTGGTGTTCCTGGTGGGAACAGGCAACGCCGAGGCGCCTGTCTCGCTGCCGTCCGCGATGGAGACGCGGAGATCGGCCCGTAGCACGGTGCCGTCTTGGCCGTCTTCCCTGTGGCAGGTCAGTGCCGGTCCAAGGCGTGGCTTCCTCAGCGACGCCTTCGCAGGTGTCTGGGACCCAGGCGCTGACGTGCACGACGGGCTGCCGGTCGGGGCCTGGCTCAGGTTCGTCCTGTACTGCTGCGTGGACAGGTGCTGGTGCCGCTCCCGTTCCCCCTGGGTCCTGTCTGTCCAGTCGTCCGCCCCGGATCAGGTCGTCCATGTCAGCGCACGTCGTCGTGCCAGTCGCAGTTCTGGCGCAGGTAGCGGTAGGTCACCCATTCCTGTGCCAGGCGCTGTCCGTCCAGCAGCAGTTGGCGCCCGCTCTCCTGGCATGGCGCCGGGAGCCACTGGGCCAGCTCGCCGGCGGTTGTGGCGCTGATGGACGCTTCCTTGGCCGTGGCCGGGCGGGGGCGTCCCAGCAACTGGAGCGCGCGATAGAGGTGCTCGGCTGGCTGGACCGGGGGAAGCCCGAGCTCCGCTGCGGTGTCGCAGGCCCGCAAGGGGATTCGCAGGCCGCTGGTGTCCAGATCGCCGAAGTACCGGATCTGCGTGATGCGGTGCTTGGCCTTGATCGCGCGGATCGACGCCCGGAAGGTACCGCCGAGGCCCCAGGCCACATACCCCAGGCGGTGATCACCAGGGAGGCTTTCCACCAGGGACCACCAAGTGGTCGCGTTCTCCACCACGAACAGCACATCACCGGTCCCGACGCGGCAGTAGCGTCCGTCCTCGTCCTCCAGCGGGAACGTCTCGGTGATCAACGGTGGGGGTGGCCTGAAGGCGTGCAGCAGTTGGTCGAGCCGGCCCTGGTCCGAGAAAAGCGGCCCGGACTTGAGGTCGTCGAGCGTCTTCTCCGGCATGAGGAAGTCCTCCGCGCTGCCGAATGTCCCGAAGATCTCCAGTGCGCGCTCCCGCAACGGGATCCGGAACAGGTCCGGTCCGCTCTTGAGCCACCGGTCGATCACCGCGTAGGCGGGCCGTTGCTTCACGGTCGCTGTGGCCCACTCCTCGGCAAGCCAGGTCAGGGCGGGATGCCATCTGGGCATGGGCGGCACGACCGGTGGCTGCGCCTGCGGCAGGAGCCGGACCTTGACAGGCAGGGAGACCTTGTCCGGCGTTCGTCGCTGGACCTGCCGGATCAGGCCGGCGCTGTCCAGCGCGTTCAACAGGCTAGCCAGGACCGCGGGTTCGAACGCCCCGGCCACGTTGCGGTGCGGCACCCGGCGGAAAACCTCCCACACGGCGTCGAGGGGGATGAAGGCATCCTTGTAGGGGCTGCGGCCGTGCGCCGCGGCCCACTCCCGAAGTCCTGCGATCAGTTCACTCTCGCGGCGTGGCAGTGCCATCGTTCCCCTCGGGGCCCTGGTGCGGCGGTTCCTCACGGCGGAAGATTCTGGCACTGTCGATCTGCCCGGTGCCGTCCTCAGGCGCGAGCGCATCCAGGTGCCGACGGATCGTGTCGTCGACGACCAGGTACTTGCGGGCCGCCCGCAGGTCGGCGTCGTTGCGCAGCCGGACGATCAGCGGGAACTTCCCCAGCGCCTTCTCGTCGTACAGGCCGGTGGTGTACACGAGCTGCACACCCAGCGCCTGCGCGACCTCGCGCTGCAGGTCCAGCAGGTAGTCGGCGTTTGCCCGGCCGATCGGATTGTCCAAGAACAGCACCCCTGCGTGGCGCGAGCGCTCGCGGCCCTGCTGGTTGGCCCGAAGCGCCGCCATCGTGCAGTACAGCAGGATCGCCGCCGTCAGCTGCTGCCCCCCGGAGAAAACGTCCTTGACCTTCGACACCCGCACCCGTTCCGCGCGAAGGACCGTGTCCGGCTTGAGTACCTGGACTTTGAACCCGCCGGGCACAGCGGTGTGCACGGCGCGCAGCAGCAGCGACAGGCCATCGCGTGCCACCTTGCGGCCGTCAGTGGTGCGGCCTGCCGCGGCCTCTTCGGCAAGCTCGCCCAGGCGTGGCAGGAGCAGTTCGTCGGGCTGCGGTTGGAAGAAAAAGTGGATGAACTCCTGCCCCGCCCAGTCGCCGAGGGTTCGTGGCAGCCGGGACAGCCGCTGGGCCAACCGCAGCAAGGACAGGGCCTTGTCGCTCTCGCCCTTGAGATGGTCGACGATGGTCTGCCGGTGCAGGTCCACCTCGTGGATCTCGTCGGCCAGGTTCCTTTTCCGCGGCTGGAGCGCGGCAAGCCAGTCCGCCGCGTGCTCGGCTGTCTTCTCGGGCGACAGGTTGGTGATCTGCTGGCGCACCGGGATACTCAGTCCCGCGTATCGTTCGGCGGCGGCGTGCTGCTTGATCTTCTCCGTCGCGCTGCGCAGGACCTTCTCGGTTCGGCTCAGTTCCTTCTTCCCTTCCTCGGCCGCACCGCGCAGACGTCCATAGTCACTCCAGCCGGTCTTACCGTCGCCGGCATAGGGGGCGGCGTCCGGTTCCGCTGCCGTATCCGCCAACGCCTGTGCGAGATTTGCGAAGGCCCCCGCCGCGTCCTTGGCCTGCGCCGCCTCCTGTGCCACGGCGCTCTGCAGTTCGCCGATCCCGGTCTGTGCTGCCTGCGCCGCGGTGTGCTCCGTCTCCGCTGCCGCCACCGACTGAAGGCAGCCCTCGATCGTGTCCGGCAGGTCAGCGGCCGGCATGGTGGCGGTGCCGTCAGCGGTCAGCTCATGGAGCTCCCTGTGCCGCTCGCTCAGGGCGTTTTCGTGCTTGCCCTGCTCCAGAACGGCCTGTGTGACCGCGGCTTCAGCTGCCTCCAGCGTTCGGTCCGCCCGCTCCTGCGCCTCGGCGCGGCTGCGCTCGTCCAGCGATTCGGGCGTTTGCAGCAGACGGCGCGCTGTGGCCCGGTCCGTCTCGTCCAGCGCCGAGTATTCTGCCGCCGCCTCCGCAGCCCTCGCCTCGGCCTGGGCGAGCCGTTCGCGCAGCTTGCCCGGGACATCCGCGTTGTTGAAGTTGGCCTCGGCTTTCTCGTAGGCGTCCCGCAGCACCGGCACCGGGTCGCTCGGCGGTTCGGCGTCCAGTCGCATGTCGTTGGCTCCGGGCAGCGCAGCCCACTCCCGGCCGGCCGCGGCAGCGGATCGGCGCTGCTCATCGCCGGCAGCGCGGTGGCTCTCGGCGAGACGGCGATGCTCATCCGCGGTGGCTTCGGCCTCGTCAGCCTGCTTCTGCCATGCGCCCTGCTGTGTTTCGGCGGCCGCGGCCTGCTGGAGCCACGACGGTATCTGCGTCAGCCGCTCACTGAGCTCGGTCAGCCGCCGGCTCACCTTCTGCCAGTGGTCGAGATCCCCCTGGGCATCGTGCAGTTCGTCGCGGATACCGTCCCGGCGCGCCACCAGCGCGTTCATGATCAGCTGTTGTTGGGCGGTGTCCTTCTCCACCTCCTCCAAGACCGTTCCCGCGGTCGTCAACGCCTCCTGCAGGCCGGCCAGGGCGCCCTCGGGGTAGTCCTGGCGCCACTGGCTGATCCGTTGCCGCAGTTGGCCGTCGTTCCGATGAGCAAAGTGCAACTGCTTCAGGCGTTCCTCCGAGCGGGCCCAGCGCTCCTCGATGACCTTCTGTTCGGTCTGCGCGGCCTTCTCCTGGTAGAGCGCGACGTTGAACGGCAGCGTGAACCAGGGCTCTCGGGTCGGGGCGTCCGCCGATTCCAGCAGTCCCGCGACCGCGCCCACGGTGACGTAGTAGGCCGTCGGTGCCGCCCGCTCGAGGATCTCCCGGGCGCGCTCCAGGTCGTCTGGCGAGTTCAGCAGCACGCCGCTGACCAGATGTGGGGCGCGCGCGAGCATCTCCTCGCGCTGCTGGAGGGGAAACTCCGTGAGGTACTCCCAGCCCGGCCAGGCGTCGATGCGGGGCTCGGACTGCTCCAAGAGCCGGCAGGCATCCCGCACGACCTCGGGTGGGGGCAGCATGCGGCCGTCGGCCAGGGCCAGCCGGGCGAACTCGTCACGGGCCAGCTCGATCTGCACGGCGACCCGCTCACGTTCCGCTTCTGCGATCGTCGTCTCCAGGCGGTCCAGCAGAGCGTGCGCGTCCAGGTCCAGGCGCACCTCGGTGCCCAGCAGATCAGTGAGCCTTGGTGTGGCCTCGATCGCCCGGGCGCGGGAGCGGGCCGTGTCCAGGGCCCGCTGCGCCTGCGTGCGGCGGCCGCATGCGGCCTCCTCCTCGCGGATCGCCGCGGACAAGGTCTCCTGGACAGCGATCTGACGTTTGTCGAGGCCCTCCCGCTCCAACTCCAGTGCCTTGATCTGCTCTGACGCCAGGTCGACGGCGCGTCGTGCATCCGCCGCGGCGGCGGGAACAAGATCAGTGGCGGGTGCCAGCCCTGCTGCGACAGCCTCCTCGGCGTCGGTCCGTGCCGCAGCGACCTGTTCCAGCAGGCCGCTGGCTTTCGCCTCGGCCTGGCCTGCCTTCTTCAGCGCGGCCTCCCGCTCGCCTCGTGCTTGTTTCTCGGCCGCCGCCTCCACGCCTGCTTGTTCGAGTTCCTTCTCCTGTGCACTCGCCGCCGCTTGCCGGAGCGCCAGCAACCCCTGGGCGAAGGCCCCAGCGGCCCGTTCACGGGCTGCGAGCGCAGGCGCGACCGCCAGCTCACCCTTCTTGACCAGCAACGCCAGCGACCGGAGCGCGTCCGACCGGGTCAGATGCCGCTCCACGGCAGCGGTTGCTCTCCAGCCGTCCGCCACGGTCTTGGCCTCCCGCCGGCGGCGGGAGGCCTCCTCTGCGTCAGCCTTGGCCCGCTCGACCTGTAACTGAGCGAGTCTCTCCCGCCGGCCCGCGACCGTCGCCGCCCAGCGACGCGTCAGCCTTGATGCACGCTTGAACTCACCTGCCAGGCCCTCCAACTGCCTCTCAAGCAGCGACACGCGGTCCTGGTCATCGCGGACGCGGGCCTTGACCTGCCCGTGGAAGGCCGCCAGCTCCGTACCGGCCCGCTGAACCTGCTTCTGGGCCTCGTGCACCGCGTCTGCCGCGTCGATCAGCGGCTCGAGCAGCACCATGGCTTGTTCCACGAACGCCAGCTCAAGCGCCAAGTCCTTGCGCCCGGCGAGCTTGTGGGCGTACTTGGAGACCAGGGCAGCCAGATCGTTCAGGCCCTGGTGGTCGAACACGGCCTCGAGGAGGAAGTCGACGAAGCCCCCGTCGGATTCGAGGGCGAACGCGTGGACAGCCTCTCCCTCGTCCCTGTTCATCGCCCGCTGGTAGCGAAGCAGCTCGGGGTCCAGCCCGAGCTGGCCCAGCAGCTCGGTCCAGTCGCCCTGGGACTTGGGCCAGTTCACCGCCAGCCGCTGGTCCTGCGCATACAGCTCGTTCACACGGTCGCGGTACGTCGGCAAGGCCACGTACTGGCCCTCCTCGACGACGGGAAGCGTGTCCAGGCCGAGGGTCTCGGTGGGGAAGAACGCGTACCACCGCTCGATGAGGTTCTCGGCAACCGTCGAGACGACTTGGTCCTTCCAGTACAGCGCTTTGGCGGTGACCAGCAGCTTTCCCGTGATGGCGTGCATCCACTCCAACGCGATGTGGGACACGTCCTTGGCCAGGACGTAGTCCTCCAGCAGCCGCGGATCCGGTGCGTCCTTCACGCGCTGCCGGCCCGGCAAGAGGACCGAGAAGGCCAGTTTCAGCAGGACCGACTTGCCGCCCCCGTTCTCCAGGAACACCACGCTCGCCGGCGACGGACGCAGCCCCTGGGCCCCGGCCCCGAACAGGTCTCCCTGAACGGCGGCGACCGGCTGCCCGGCGCCGGAGAAGTCCAAGATCACGTCCTGGAAGCGGGCGCCGGCCGGCCCGGCCGAGCACACGCGAATGCGGGACAGTTCGTACATGGTGGTCTGCTTCCCGCTCAGTAGAGGGTGTCGTCGTCGCCGGTCACCCGAAGGGACGCGGTGGTGTCTGTGGGCGGCACGGCGCCCAGGAGCAGCAGTTCCTGGTAAGTGTCGACCGCCGCGAGCTCACGGACCTGCAGCTGATAGCGGCCCGTCGTGCGGTAAACCTTCACCATCAGCTCCGCGTTCTCGCCCTCGTTGAGCAATCCCTGGTCGACCAGGTACCGCAGGGCCTTGCCGACGATCGCCTCTGAGGTCGTCGGCGCCACCTGCCCGCTGCTCGTCTCACCGGCCTCCGACCGGCGCGCATAGACCCGCCACGCGCGCTCCAACTCCGGTGTCTCAACCGGCGCGTCGCCGCTCTCCGGCCCGGCGGCCAACCGTTCGGCCAGCTCCTGGCACGTGTGGCGCACCTGCTTGTCGACCGTGGCGGCCGTCACCGCCCCCACATAGCTGTCATCGGCCAGGTCCTGGGGACGCGGGAAGCACAGCGCGGCGATCGCCAGGTGTGCGATCCCGTGCAGGACCCGCTCCGCTTCACGCTGGTGGCCCTGCCGCGCCTGCCGCGCGTAGCCCTCCAGCCGGGTCTCGAACACCGACCCGGGTACCGGGACGATCACCGAGCCCGCCCGCATCGTGACGCCCAGGACGTTCAGCCCCAGCCCGGTCGCGCTGCGCCTCACCAGGTCCTCGAACGCGGGCTCCTCGTCGAAGCGCCGCACCAACGCGGCGTAATCCCGGTCGCGGTGCGGGAGCACCCGCGGCCGGAACGCGTACCCGATCAGCCGTGCCGCCGCCTCGGCGTCATCCCCTGCGTACCCGCCCACTGCGGTGGTCACTTCCCGGGTCCCCCATCCGTCATCTGGTTCGTTCCGCCCACGGTGTCCGGGAGCACCTGCGCTGTGGTCAGCCACAGGTCGTCCCCGTGAAAGCCGGCGCTGTCCAAGACGGTGTCCGCCCGGACGGCCAACCGCACGTGCTCGTCCCCGCGACGCTGGGCGGCGCCGGCGTCGGGGTTGTAGGCGTACACGGCAAGCAACGCGACGAGCGCGGGCAGGTCCGCGTCGAGCTGTGCCGCCTCCTGGAGCAGGCTTGACAGCGAGCGCACGCTCCCGGGTAGGCGCAGCAGTTGCTCGGCCATCTCCCACTGCTCGCTGGTGAACCGAGCGGCGTCCTCCAGCGGCTCCACATGCGGATTCTCCACCGGCCCTGCGAACCGGGCCGGCTGCGGCGCCGGACGCAGCAACGCGGGCACGAGCGTGGCCAGGCGCGGAATGTCCTGCGTCCCGGGCCCGGTTGCCCGGGCGAAGAAGCAGTCCACCGGTACGACCGCGTCCGCGACGGTGAGGCCCAGTGCGGGACGCAGCAGTTGCCCGAATAGATCGAACGTCGACCGCTGCGGCTTCAAGGAGAACTGCTGGCGGTCCTGCTCCGCGCGGAACACCTCCCGCGCCTCCAGCAGGCGCTGCTGCAGGCGGATGTGTCGGCGGATGCAGTCCTCGACGATGACGACGAGCTCGGCGGCTTGCCGCTTACGGACCAGGTTCTGGGCCTCGTCCCGGGCCTCGGCCATGTTCTTGGCGATCGCCCGCTCCGCCCGCACCCGCTCCTGGACGTGCGCCAATGCCTCGGTCAGCAGGTCTGGGACCTTCTCCAGCCAGTCGACCGACGCGATGTTGCGCCGGGTGGCCTCCAACTGGACGTGGATCAACTCCCCGTACTGGATGGTCCGGATCCTTGCCTGCTCCGCCACCTGCTTCGCGTCCGCGAGCCGCCCCCGCCTGATCAGGTTGGCGAGTTTGACCTCCGCGGCCTCCTGGGCGGACTCCACGTCCGTGTCCAAAGCGCCGACCAAGACGTTCAACGCCTCATGTGAGGCATGCAGGTACAGCACGCCGGCGCTGTCGCGGCGCTCCACGATCAGTTTGAAGGGGAACGTCAGCACCCGGTAGACGCCGTCCGCGTCCACCGCGCCGTAGGGGCGGTGGAACGCCTTCTCGACGTCGCCGTGATTGATCAGGCTGTCCAGGACCCACCGTGCCACCCGGGCGTGCTCTTCCTGCGTGCGGTTGGGCGCCTGGCGGGCGACGAACCGCTGAACCCGGTCAAGGACGTGACGGCGGCTGGCTCCGGTGTCGAAGTCCATCGCGATGGCGACCTGGTCGATGGTGTGCAGGCCTATCTCCGCCATCTGGTAGACCTTGGCGTCGGCCCATTCCACCTTGCCTTTGTTCGCGTCCAGGTCGTGCAGGGGCGCCGTGCACGCCAGCGCCTTCGCCCGGCGGATCAAGCCCTCGTCGTGCAGCAGCCCCTCGTCCACCCCGCCCGCATCGGCGTGCGCCGGATCCTCGAACCCCACGTGCGTCCCCCTTGTCCCACACCTTGGCCGGGGCTCGCGCGCACGTACGTCGGCGCTCGCGAGCCGGCACCCCGCCGCTGCCCAAAGAGCATGCCCGCGCCGACCCGCCGCCGGTCGGCATATGCCCAAATTCGCCTCTGTCTGCGCTGCCTGCCGCTACATTGCGCGGCCGGCGCCGGTCTGAGAAGCCGTTGCCGTACCGATTTTGGTGGACGTGGGTTCGACTGGAGCAGCTCGGCCGGGTGGTCTTACCGCTTGGCGAGCATGAAGACAGGGCCTCTGGTGCAGCTCGGGGTTGTCGAGACCTTGAGCGCGCCTGGAGACCCTGTTGTCGCAGTTGTACGTCCTCGCGCCGGTCGGCTTCCGCTGTCCGGGAGTGTGATTGTCTCGCCCACCGGTTCTGGAATGCCGGAGACCGGCCGCACAGACGTCCGAGGTATCCCTCGGACATGACCGATGCGGAGTGAGCTGTCGTGCGCGAGGCGATGCCCGCGCCCGCCTGGCTGGAGGGGAGGGGCGGGCAGCCGGAGGGCTACTGCCACCGGCAGCGGGTCGACGCGGTGCGCTACCTGGTCGCGGTCGGCATCGATGCCGACCGCGAGCTGGGACTTCGACGGCGGGAAGAAGGTCAACGGCCGCAAGCGACACATCGTCGTGGACACCCTCGGACTGCTGCTGACGGTGCTGGGCACCGTGGCCTGCATCACCGACCGCGACGCCGGAACGACGATGCTGGAGCGGCTGCGTCAGCGGCACTGGCGTATCACGCTGGTGTGGGCCGACAGTGTCTACCCCGACCGGTCGGCGGTGCCCGGCAATCTCTGGCGCATGCTGTTCAGCAAGGCAATCAACGACATCGGCGTTCCACTGTAGCTCGACCGGATCGGCTGGTCAGCGGTCGCCCGGAGCTGATGCGTCCCGTGCCACGGGTCGCACAGGCCGTTGGGGGCGGGGTCCGGAGGAGCTCCCGCCGGGTAACCGCGCGGCTGGAAGCCACGCGCACAGGCGGGAGGGCGATCCACCGTGCCCCGATGCAGGGGACGCGGCACTGCCGGATCGGCCGAAAGCGATGGCGGGAGGGGTTCACCGGGTGAGGGAGGGTTGCAGTTTGGGTTGCATTCAGCTCTGTTCGCGGGGGTTCAGCTCGGCCAGCTGGCACGGTTCCACTGCAGTTCAGGACGGTGGCGAACCTTCCCGGACCCCCGGACGAACAGTTGGAAAGCGTGTTGGGGGCAACCCCTCACCAATTCGAATCTCGCATCCTTTCCCGTCGCTCTCTCACGGGGCAATACGTCGGAAGGTGGGCTGCCGAGAGGTACGGGTGCGAGGGTATGCCCGTGCGAACAGGCAGCGGTCACACAGCGGGCACCACCAGACCGAAGTCCAACGCGAGCCGCCGCATGCGGTCAGCGACCTCTTGCGGGCCGAGTGCCGCCAACGCCCACAGCGAACTGAGACTTCGCCCGGACGACCAGACGTCGGTCATCGGCAACTGGAACGGCAGGACGCTGATGCCCTCGACAGCGAACGGTGCCGAGTCGAGGTACGTCATGCCGCCGGTTCCGCAGAGATAGGCGCGGGCACCGGTGATGGCGGAGAGATCGGCGAGCCGCTGGGAACGGCCCGGCCGGGAGGGCAGATCGCTGCTGGTGAGGATCTTGCCCTGCCAGCCGAGCAGGCCGAGCAGAGCACGGGTGGAAGTTTCGGCGACTGTGGCGGTCCTGCCAGTGCCGAAGGCATCCAGTACTGGGTCCCTGACCTGCGCAAGGGCCGACCAGTGCGGGCTCGCTCCGTAGTGCTGCCGCAGCATCCCCGCCGTCTTTCGACGGGCCTGGCCGGGGTCGCCGATCAACGCGTCCCGGATGAGAGTTTGCCGCCCCTGGGGCAGGCGAGTGGGAATGGTGAGCCACTGCCGACGATCCGGTTCGTCGAGGTCACCGAGGCGGGCTCGGTGCTGGTAGTCGCGGCGGGTGAACTGCACGTCGTCCAGGACGATCCAGTAATCCGCCGCGAACAGCTTGGCCAGTGTGGTCAGTCGGGGGAACAGGTTGGGCTGGTGGATGGCGCACAGCCCGCCCGGTTCTGGCAGGTCAGGAAGTGATGAGGCGGCTGGTGAAGCCGTCGTGGATGAGGGATTCGTACGCTCCATGCACGTCCTCCGGGACCTTCTGCTCGATGGCGAATCCGAGCTTCGGATACTCGATGACCCGCTGGAGGTCGCCGACGAGCATGTCCAGGACGAGCTTCTCGTCGCCGATGGACTTGACGTAGTCGTCGAGCTCCAGCGGCTCCGACGCGCAGAGGATCTCGACGTCGGGCCACAGCTTGCGGGCAGTCGCGAACGACCGCCGTTCCATGTAGGGCTTGGAAACCAGCAGCACCGTGGCCGGGGTGATGCCGGCGGCCGCGAGGACTTCACGGGAAAGGGTGATGTTCTGCCCGGTGTTGCCGGCCTTCGGTTCCAGCAGGATCGCTTCGGCGGGGACGCCCAGACCGAGGGCGTGCTCACGGAAGTGGACGGCTTCGCCGCGCGGGAAGACCTTGGCGGTGGTGGGGCTGTTGCCGCCGGTGAAGACCAAGGAGGGGAACAGCCCGGCGCGGTACAGCTCGGCGGAGTGGGTGGCGACGCCGAGGTCGTGACTGCCCAGGCCGATCGCCACGTCGACGGGGCGCAGCTGGTGGTGCATCTGGTGGTAGTCCCAGATCAGGGCGGCCCGGCGCCGCTGGTCCTCGGTGATGGCCTGCTGGTTGTCGCTCACGCGTCTCTCCCTGGTCACCGTCGCCGGGGGCCGGTCGGCCCCTCGCTCATGGCCTTGATGCCCTCGATACTGCGCAGTTGGTGGACGAGTCCGTACTGCGCGGCCGTGTGGGTGGCCTGATCGAGGACGAGGAGTCCATCATCTCGGGTCGCTGCGTCGGAGAGCAGGATGTGGCCATGGGCGGTGTCCAGCCGTACACGTTGCATCGGTGAGTCGGTGGCGCCGCTGCTGCGGGCGATGTCGATGAAGTGCAGAGCTTGGGTGAGGTCGCCGGCGCCACGGCGGGCGAGGGCGAGTTTCTGGTGGGCCACCGACCAGTCGTCGGGTTCGGTGAGGTCCTCGAAGTCGCGGGTCGCGGCCTGCATGACGCGGGTCGCGTAGTCGTGCCGACCGCTCTTGCTCAGCGCGGTACCCACCCACAGGCGGGCCCTGGCGCGGTCACGGCGGGAGAGCCGGTCGTCGACGGCGAGGGTTTCGTATTGGCGGGCAGCGATCTCCAGCTTGCCGGACATTTCGGTGACCACCGCGAGAGAGAGGTCGAGCTGGGCGACACGACGTGGGATGTCGAGCTGGATGAAGACCGCGCGGGCTCCGGCGTAGGAGTGGTGGGCGGAGAGTGGGCCGAGCACTGAGCCTTGATCGCGTTTGAGGTCACCGAGCAGCGCGGTCGAGCGAGCGAAGAGGTACAGGCCCTTTGCGTCCAGTTCCCGGGCGTCGAACCGCACCAACCAGCGGTTGAGCAGGCTGTCGGCGAAGGCGAAGTCCTGGCGGGCGAGCGCGACCACGACGCGGTCCAGGTCGTCGGCCCACGATTCGTACTCCCAGGCTCGGGGGCCGGAGGAGGTGACCCGTCGGCCGGCGCCTTGCACGGTGCCGGCCATCTCGGACAGGAGCGTCTCGAAGCGCAGGTGGGCGTGGGCGTCGGCGCGTCCGAGGGCGGTGTCGAGGATCGCCTGGGTGTCGGGTCTGGGCTCGGTTTCGGCGCGCTTGCTCTCCCACTTCGAGACCGTCGCGACGGCCACGCCGAGGTGCTCGGCAAAGGCCCGCACGCTCAAACGCAGCGCGAGACGCAGAGCCCTGGCCTCCAGGCCGGTCCACTGGTGCACGGTTGCCACGCCTCACTCCCTTCCACCGTCATCGAAGCAGATGGCTGGGGATGGCGGGACGGAAGTGGAACGGAAGTAGAACGGCGAGTGATTGGCCGGGAGTTCGGGGTCCTCCATGCTCAGGATCGTCACCCCGTGTCGACTCTTTGGACGGTCTCCGCATGGAACCCCTCACGGAACATCGCCTGGTCAGCGGACCTGTCGTCTACGGCTTCCTGCGACTGGTGCGGGTCTCCGAAGCCCGACAGGAGGCATTGGTCGCCTCGCTCGCCGAGTACTGCCGCAGCCACGAACTGGAGCTTTCCGGCGTCTTCAGCGAACGCGAGGCGAGTGCCGGCCCAGGCTCGGCGGCCTTCACCGGCCTGCTGGACGTGTTGGCTCTGCCGGACGTCTACGGCGTACTCGCCCCGGCCGCATCACACCTTGGCCCGAGAGCGATAGCTGCTGAACGCGGTCGGTGGATCAAGGCGGCCGGCTCCCGGCTGCTGCTGGTCCGCCGACCCCACCCTGCATGCAAGCCGACCGCCCCCACCCCTGTGGCCTGCCGCCACAGCCCCGGAACCACAAGACTCCTGGAGACCAAGACATGAGGACAGCCATGATCGAGACGGCACAGCGCTTCTTCGGGGCCCGCCCCGAATCCGTCGGACAGGCAAGGAAATTCGCTGACGAGACCCTGACCGAATGGGGCCTGCCGGAGCGGATCGACGACATTCGCCTCTGCGTATCCGAGCTGGCGACCAACGCGCTGGTCCACGGCACTGTCTCCGACCACGGATTCCTGGTCCGCCTCGACATCGAGGACGACGTCGTGCGCCTGGAGGTGCACGACAGCCGCCGTCGACGCCCCCGGCCCCGCCAGGCCGCCAGTACCGATCTGTCCGGACGTGGTCTCGCGCTCGTGGCCGAGCTCGCCGACGAGTGGGGAGTACACGACCGCTCACCGCTCGGAAAGATCGTTTGGTCCTGTTTCAAGGCCGCAGGCGGGACGACCACGTGAGCACCATCCACACGTCGGCCTGCCCTGATCTTCGGCTACTGGTTTCGCTCTCCGCATGGAGCTGGCCGGGCGCTGGACCGGACGGCCCGAGCCCGGACGTTCCGCCCAGGTCAGAGCGGTAGGCCCTTCGCTGAACACCAGGACGATCAGGCGAGGGGCGGGTGCGGGACGTCCGTCCCCCACCCGCCCCCCCCCGAGGCCGCCCCGGACCTCCCGGCGGTGTGAGCCACCAGGGAGCACAGGGAAAGCCTTGTGACGGTGTCTCAGCGGACCGGGTGTCCGGCCTCCCGCAGGGCGTCCTTGACCTCGGAGATCCGCAGGTCGCCGAAGTGGAAGACGGACGCGGCGAGGACCGCGTCGGCCCCGGCGTCCACGGCGGGCGCGAAGTCGGCGAGCCGGCCCGCGCCGCCGGAGGCGATGACGGGGACGGAGACGTGGGCGCGTACCGCCCTGATCATCTCGGTGTCGTAGCCGTCCTTGGTGCCGTCGGCGTCCATCGAGTTGAGCAGGATCTCGCCCGCGCCCAGCTCGGCGGCCCGGTGCGCCCACTCGACGGCGTCGATGCCGGTGCCCCGGCGGCCGCCGTGCGTGGTGACCTCGAAGGTGCCCTCCGGGGTGCGGCGGGCGTCGACGGAGAGCACGAGGACCTGGCTGCCGAAGCGTTCGGCGATCTCGCGGATCAGCTCCGGACGGGCGATGGCGGCGGTGTTGACGCCGACCTTGTCCGCACCGGCCCGCAGCAGCTTGTCGACGTCCTCGGGGGCGCGGACGCCGCCGCCGACGGTGAGCGGGATGAAGACCTGCTCGGCGGTGCGGCGGACCACGTCGTAGGTGGTCTCGCGGTCACCGCTGGAGGCGGTGATGTCGAGGAAGGTCAGCTCGTCGGCGCCCTCGGCGTCGTACAGCTTGGCCATCTCGACGGGGTCGCCCGCGTCGCGCAGGTTCTGGAAGTTGACGCCCTTGACGACCCGGCCCTTGTCGACGTCGAGGCAGGGGATCACGCGTACGGCGAGGCTCATCGGTCGCCTCCGCGGAAGGCCTCGACCTCGACCTCGACGACGAGGCTGGGGTCGACGAAACCGGAGACGATGACCATCGTGGCGACCGGCCGCACGTCGTCGAAGAGCTCCTTGTGGGCGCGGCCCACGTCGTCGACGTCCCGGGCGTGCGTGATGTACATGCGGGTGCGGACGACGTCCTCGCGGCCGAGGCCGGCCTTCTCCAGGGCCGCGAAGGCGACCTCGAAGGAGGCGACGGCCTGCTCGTACGGCGAACCGGCCGAGATCTCGCCGTTGACGACGGAGGTGCAGCCGGCCACCAGGACGAGGCCGCCGGGGAGTTCGACGGCGCGGGCGTAGCCGAACTTCTCCTCCCAGGGCGCCCCGGACTGGATCCGGCGCACGCCCGAGGCCGCCCCGGAAGCCGTGGGTACGGAGTCCGTCATGCGGCGACCGCCTTGAGCGCCTCTTCCAGGGTGAACGCCTTGGCGTAGAGCGCCTTGCCGACGATCGCGCCCTCGACGCCTTCCGGCACCAGCAGCGAGATCGCGCGCAGGTCGTCCAGCGAGGAGACGCCGCCGGAGGCGACGACCGGGCGGTCGGTGGCGGCGCAGACGTCGCGGAGCAGGCCGAGGTTGGGGCCCTGCAGGGTGCCGTCCTTGGCGATGTCGGTGACGACGTAGCGGGCGCAGCCCTCGGAGTCGAGGCGGGCGAGCGTCTCGTAGAGGTCGCCGCCGTCGCGGGTCCAGCCGCGGCCGCGCAGGGTGGTGCCGCGGACGTCGAGGCCGACCGCGATCTTGTCGCCGTACTGGGCGATGACCTTGGCGACCCACTCGGGGGTCTCCAGGGCGGCGGTGCCGAGGTTGACGCGGCGGCAGCCGGTGGCGAGTGCGGCCTCCAGCGAGGCGTCGTCGCGGATGCCGCCGGAGAGCTCGACCTTGATGTCCATGGCTCCGGCGACCTCGGCGATCAGAGCGCGGTTGTCGCCGGTACCGAAGGCGGCGTCGAGGTCGACGAGGTGGAGCCACTCGGCGCCGGCGGACTGCCAGGCGAGGGCCGCCTCCAGCGGGGAGCCGTAGGAGGTCTCGGAACCGGACTCGCCGTGCACGAGGCGGACGGCCTGTCCGTCGCGGACGTCGACGGCGGGAAGGAGTTCAAGCTTCGGCATTACAGCGTCTCGATCCAGTTGGTCAGCAGCTCGGCACCGGCGTCGCCGGACTTCTCGGGGTGGAACTGGGTGGCCCACAGCGCGCCGTTCTCCACGGCGGCCACGAACCGCTCTCCGTGCGTGGCCCAGGTGACGCGCGGGGCACGGATCTTGGCGTTGGTGACTTCGAGGCTCCAGTCGTGCGCCGCGTAGGAGTGCACGAAGTAGTACCGGGCCTCGGGGTCGAGTCCGGCGAAGAGCCGGCTGTCCTCGGGTGCCTCGACGGTGTTCCATCCCATGTGCGGGACGACGTCCGCCTTGAGCGGGCCGACGGTGCCGGGCCACTCGTCCAGGCCCTCGGTCTCGACGCCGTGCTCGATGCCCCGCTCGAAGAGGACCTGCATCCCGACGCAGATGCCCATCACCGGGCGGCCGCCGGAGAGGCGGCGGCCGATGATCCAGTCGCCGCGGGCGGCCTTGAGTCCGCCCATGCAGGCGGAGAAGGCGCCGACGCCGGGGACGAGGAGCCCCTCGGCGTTCATCGCCTTGTCGTAGTCACGCGTTATCTCGACGTCCGCGCCGACCCGGGCGAGCGCCCGCTCGGCGGAACGGACGTTGCCGAAGCCGTAGTCGAAGACGACGACCTTCTTCTTGTCGCTCATCGTGTGCTCCCGGCCCCTCAGTCCCACAGTCCCTGGATCCGCAGCACGCCCGCCACCAGGCACAGTGCGGATGCGATGCAGAGCAGCACGATGACGCCCTTGGGCATGCCCTGCTTGGCGAAGGAGTAGACGCCGCCGGCCAGGAAGAGGCCGACGACGATCAGGATGGTGTTGAGGCCGGTCACAGGGCGCCCTTCGTGGAAGGCAGGATTCCGGCCGCGCGCGGGTCGCGCTCGCTGGCGTAGCGCAGGGCCCGGGCGAGGGCCTTGAACTGGCACTCCACGATGTGGTGGGCGTTGCGGCCGTACGGGACGTGGACGTGCAGGGCGATCTGGGCCTGCGCGACGAAGGACTCCAGGATGTGCCGGGTCATCGTGGTGTCGTACTCGCCGATCATCGGCGCCATCTTCTCCGGCTCGGTGTGCACCAGGTACGGGCGGCCGGAGAGGTCGACGGTGACCTGGGCGAGCGACTCGTCCAGCGGGACGGTGCAGTTGCCGAAGCGGTAGATGCCGACCTTGTCGCCGAGCGCCTGCTTGAAGGCGGCGCCGAGCGCGAGGGCGGTGTCCTCGATGGTGTGGTGGGAGTCGATGTGCAGGTCGCCCTCGGTCTTGACCGTGAGGTCGAAGAGGCCGTGGCGGCCGAGCTGGTCGAGCATGTGGTCGTAGAAGCCGACGCCGGTGGAGACGTCGACCTTCCCGCTGCCGTCGAGGTTGATCTCGACGAGTACGGAGGTTTCCTTGGTGGTGCGCTCCACGCGGCCCACGCGGCTCTCGCCCGTCATGCGGCTCTCGCCCGTCATGCGTCGTGCTCCTTCTTGATTTCGCGAACCGCATCGAGGAACGCGTCGTTCTCTGCCGGGGTCCCCGCGGTGACCCGCAGCCATCCCGGTACGCCGTTGTCCCGGACCAGGACGCCCCGGTCGAGGATCGCCCGCCACACGGCACGGGCGTCCTCGAAGCGGCCGAACTGGACGAAGTTGGCGTCCGACTCGGTGACCTCGTACTCCATGGCGCGGAGCTCGGCGACGATCCGGTCCCGCTCACTCTTGAGCCGCTCGACGTACCCGAGGAGCGTATCGGTGTGCTCCAGGGCGGCCAGCGCGGTGGCCTGGGTGACGGAGGACAGGTGGTACGGCAGGCGTACCAGCTGGACGGCGTCGACCACGGCGGCGTCGGCGGCGAGGTAGCCGAGGCGCAGCCCGGCGGCGCCGAACGCCTTCGACATGGTGCGGGAGAGCACCATGTTCGGCCGGCCCTCGATCAGCGGGAGCAGCGAGGGGCGGTGGCTGAACTCGCCGTACGCCTCGTCGACGACGACGAGGGACGGCCGGGCCGCCTGTGCGGCGTCGTACAGCGCGAGGACGGTGTCGGCGTCGACGGCGGTGCCGGTGGGGTTGTTCGGGGAGGTGATGAAGACGACGTTCGGGCGGTGTTCGGCGATGGCCTTCTTCGCCGCCTCCACGTCGATGGTGAAGTCCTCGTTGCGCGGGCCGGAGATCCAGCCGGTGCCGGTGCCGCGCGCGATGAGGGCGTGCATCGAGTACGAGGGCTCGAAGCCGATGGCGGTGCGGCCCGGGCCGCCGAACGCCTGCATCAGCTGCTGGATGACCTCGTTGGAGCCGTTGGCCGCCCAGACCTGCGCGGTGGTGACCTCGTGGCCGGCGGTGCGGCTGAGGTATCCGGCGAGTCCGGTACGGAGCTCGACGGCGTCCCGGTCGGGGTAGCGGTTGAGCTCGCGGGCGGCCTCGCGGACGCGTTCGGCGATCCGGTCGACGAGGGCGTCGGGCAGCGGGTAGGGGTTCTCGTTGGTGTTCAGCCGGACGGGTACGTCGAGCTGGGGGGCACCGTACGGGGACTGGCCGCGCAGCTCCTCCCGGATCGGGAGGTCGTCGATGCGGACGGGACCGGTGGGGCCGGTGGTGTCGTTGGTGCTGTCGTTCGTCACGCCTGCGGAACCTTCCAGCCGAACCGTGCCTTGAGTGCCGCGCCGTGGGCGGGGAGGTCCTCCGCCTCGGCGAGGGTCACCACGTGGTGGGTGACCTCGGCCAGTGCGTCGCGGGTGTAGTCGACGATGTGGATGCCGCGCAGGAAGGACTGCACGGAGAGACCCGAGGAGTGGCAGGCGCAACCACCGGTGGGCAGTACGTGGTTGGAGCCGGCGCAGTAGTCGCCCAGGGAGACCGGCGACCAGGGGCCGACGAAGATCGCGCCGGCGTTGCGGACGCGGTCGGCGACGGCGGCGGCGTCGGCGGTCTGGATCTCCAGGTGCTCGGCGCCGTACGCGTCGACCACCTTCAGCCCGTCCGCCAGGTCGCGGACGAGCACGATCGCGGACTGCCGGCCGGCGAGCGCGGGCGCGATGCGGTCGGTGACGTGCTTGGAGGCGGCGACCTGGGGGGCGAGTTCGGCCTCGGTGGCGGCGGCGAGTTCCTCGGAGTCGGTGACGAGGACGGCGGCGGCCATCGGGTCGTGCTCGGCCTGGCTGATCAGGTCGGCGGCGATGTGCACCGGGTCGGCGGTCGAGTCGGCGAGGATCGCGATCTCGGTGGGCCCGGCCTCGGCGTCGATGCCGATGCGGCCCTTGAGGAGGCGCTTGGCGGCGGCGACGTAGATGTTGCCCGGGCCCGTGACGAGGTTCACGGGGCGGCAGCCGTCCTCGCCCTCGGTGCCGTACGCGAAGAGGGCGATGGCCTGGGCGCCGCCGGCGGCGTACACCTCGTCCACGCCGAGCAGGGCGCAGGCGGCCAGGATGGTGGGGTGCGGCAGGCCGCCGAACTCCTTCTGCGGCGGGGAGGACACGGCGATGCCCTCGACGCCGGCCTCCTGGGCCGGGACGACGTTCATGACGACGGAGGACGGGTAGACCGAGCGTCCGCCGGGGACGTAGAGGCCGACGCGCTCGACGGGCACCCACTTCTCGGTGACCGTGCCGCCGGGCACGACCTGGGTGGTGTGGGTGGTGCGGCGCTGCTCGCGGTGGACGAGGCGGGCGCGGCGGATCGACTCCTCCAGGGCGGCGCGGACGGCGGGATCGAGCTCCGTCAGCGCGTCCGCGAGGGCGGCCGCGGGCACTCGGAGCGATTCCGGCCGGACGCCGTCGAATTTCTCTCCCCATTCGATCACCGCTGCCGAGCCACGATGGCGTACGTCCTCGCAGATGGGCCGCACCGTCTCCAGGGCGGCTTCCACGTCGAACTCGGCACGGGGCAGCAGGTCGCGCAAGGGGGCGCCCTCGGGGAGGACGTCGCCGCGCAGATCGATTCGAGAGATCACACCCCCAATTCTCTCAGACCGCCCGAGCCGTCCGGTCGGCCGTATCAGTGGCTGATACATATCTCCGTCACCCTGTGTGCCGTTTTCCGTTCATACGGTCACACAGGGGGAAGAACGGCTGTAGCCGTGCACAGGGAGGTCGGGAGTGACGGAGCCGCACGAGAGCGACATCCCGGAAGGACTCAGCGCCGCGGAGCTGGGCATGTGGCAGTCCTTTCGGAACGGGAGCACCTTCGATCTGCGCACCCACGACCCCGAACGCGACGATCCGTTCGGCCCGCACATGTGGGGGCCGGGGCGGAGCGTCGGCGCCCGGGTCGTGGCGCGGCTGCTGCTGAGCGGCCCGCCGGCCCGGCCGGGACGGGTGGCGGCGCTGAAGCTCAGGGGCGTACGCATCACCGGCAAGCTCGACCTGGCCGGCGGCCGGGTCTCGCCGTACGTCGAGCTGACCGGCTGCCGGTTCGAGCAGGAGGTGATGTTCCCCGAGTGCCATTTCACGACGCTGCGGATGGTCGGGTGCGCGATGCCCCGGCTGGAGGCGGCCCGGCTGCGCACCGAGGGCGACCTCCATCTGCCGCGCTGCCGGGTCGACCGGGGCGTGCGGCTGACGGATGCCCAGATCGGCACGGACCTGCTGATCAACCAGATCAGCGTCGGCTGCGACCGGCGGGGCCGGGCGATCGCCGCCGACGGGCTGACCGTGGCGCAGGACCTCCAGGCGGAGATGATCGAGACGTACGGCGAAGTCAGCCTGCGCGGGGCGACGGTGGGCGGTTCGCTGAGCCTGCGCGGCAGCCGGCTGCGGGCGGCGGAGGGGCGCAAGGCCCTGAACGCGCCGCAGTTGAGGGTGGAGCGGACGCTCTATCTGACCGAGGCGTGGGTGAGCACCGAGACGGGGAACCAGGGCACCACTCCTCCGTACGGCATCGTGCACGGGCCGACCTCGGACCTGACGCCCGCCCGGGGTTCGCGCGCACGGATCTTCGAGTGCCGGGGCGGGGTCCGGCTGGACGACGGGCGGTTCGGGGACGTGCTCGACCTGCACCTGGCGCGGTTCGTGCTGGAGCCGCAGGAGGAGCTGTCGATGCGCCGGATCGTCGTGCCCGAGCTGCGGTTCAGCCTGGAGCGCCCCGAGGAGGGCCGGGTCGTGCTGAACGGCGCCCGGGTGGTCACCCTGATCGACCTGTCGAGCAGCTGGCCGGGCCCCGGCGGGCTGGCGATGGGCGGGTTCGTCTACGAGAACCTCGTCCCGTACGGCCACTTCCCGCTCTCCCGGCGGCTGGAGTGGGTCCTCGCCGCCACCCCGGAGTACGTCCCCGAGCCGTACGAGCGGCTGGCGACCGTACTGCGCAACTGCGGCGAGGACGCGGACGCCCGGGAGGTGCTGCTCGCCAAGCAGCGCCGCCGCCGGGAGACGCTGCCGCTCGCCGGGAAGCTGTGGGGGTTCCTCCAGGACTGGACGGTGGCGTACGGCTACCGGCCGGGGCGGGCGGCGGTGTGGATGGCCGTGCTGTGGGCGGCGAGCACCCTGGTCTTCTCCCGGCACGAGCCCGCGGCGATCAAGCGGGACGAGCACCCGGAGTGGAATCCGGCGCTGTACGCGCTCGATCTGCTGATCCCGGTGATCGGTCTCGGCCAGGACGGCTACTGGCGGATGACGGGCGGCTGGCAGTGGGTGTCCGCCGGGCTGGTGCTGGTGGGGTGGGTTCTGGCCACCACGGTGGCCGCCGGGGCCTCCCGGCTGCTGACCCGGGGGTGAGGGCGGGCGCGGTCCAGCCCCCGGTGCGGTCCCGCCCCCCGGACGGCCCCGCTCCCGGTGCGGGGAGCCGGATCGGGGCGGGTCGGGGCGGGCCGGACCGGAGCGGGATCCGAGGGCGAAACATGTTCGAACAGATCCCGCACAGGAGGTCGAATTTCAGCCATTCAGGGCCATCACCTTTACCCACTCTTGGCCTTTCCGGGGGCAACCCCTACGGATCCACCCGACTCGGCACCAAAGCTTCACAGCAGACCCCTGGCGCAGCCCCCACCAGCGCTTTTCAATGGTCCGCACCATGCCCTCGCTTCGCGCTCTGCTCCGTACCGCGCGCAGGGTCCGGCACAGCTCCCGGCTGTCGGCCGGACTTCCCCCGGCCGACGCGGTCATGCTCGACGCCCCCGACAGCCGCCTCTCCCCCGCGCTGGTGGCCGCCGCCGAAGGCGCGTACGGGCCCGCCGCGAAGCTCCTCGCCACCACCCGCGACACCGCCGAGTGGGAGCTGCGCGACCGCTACCTCGGCCGGCTGGTCACCTTCGCCCGCAGCCGGGACGGCTGGCTGGACGACTGGCTCGCCGCCGCCCCCGGCGACCCCGACGCGCTACTCGTCCGGGCCGGGCTCGCCGTGCGCCGGGCGTGGGAGTCCCCCGCGGCGGCGGAGCGGCTGCACGAGGTCGCCCCGCTGATCACCGCGGCGGCCGAGGCCGACCCGCGCGACCCGGTCCCCTGGCACCTCGCCCTGGACCACGCGCGGGGCACCCGCGCCACGCACACCGTGTTCGAGTCGGTGTGGACCGAGGCGGTCCGCCGCTCCCCGCACCACTACGGCTGTCACCTGGCCGCGCTGCGCTATCTCTCCGCCGCCCGGCACGGGTCGCACCACGCGTGCTTCGACTTCGCGGAGCGGGCCGCCGAGGACGCCGCCCCGACCTCCCTGGTGCAGGGGCTGCCGGTGCGCGCCGCCGCCGCGCTGCTGCTCGACCCGGACTCCGCCGGGCGGACCGCCCCGGTGCCGGAGCGCCGGATCGACGCCGCCGCCGATCTGGCGATCGGCCTCTCCGCCGCGTACGGCCCCGGGGACCCGTGGCCCGCCGAGATCCGCAACCTCCTGGCGTACGTCCTGGTGGCCCGGGGCCGCTGGCGCGAGGCGCTGGAGCAGTTCCGGCTGATCGGGCCGTACGCCCACTCGTTCCCGTGGTCCCAGCCGTTCCCGTGGTCCCAGCCGTTCCCGTCCTTCCTCCGCGCCCCGTCCTCCCCCCGCTCCCCGTCCCTTCCGTGGTCGTCGGTGGCCGAGGACGCGCTGGCCCGCTTCCTGGACGCCAGGGACGCGGCACGGCTCCAGGTGGCCTCGGCGACCCCGCTGTGGAACCGGGCCGCCCACGGCAGGGCCCTCGGCCATTACGCTTGAGCGTTGTGACCACAGCGCACCTGCCCCTCTTCCCGCTCAACGCGGTTCTGTTCCCCGGCCTCGTGCTGCCGTTGAACGTCTTCGAGGAGCGATATCGCGCCATCATGCGCGAGCTGCTGAAGACCGACGACGACGAACCCCGCCGTTTCGTGGTGGTGGCGGTACGGGACGGCCGGGAGACGGCCGTGACCGGTACCGGGATGCCGGAGGGCACGGCGGTCCAGACCGAACGCGCCCCCGCGGACGGCTTCGGCACCGACCCGATCCAGTCCTTCCACCGCGTCGGCTGCGTGGCCGACGCCGCCAAGATCCGCGAGCGCGCCGACGGCACCTTCGAGGTGCTGGCCACCGGCACCACCCGGGTCCGGCTGCTCTCGGTGGACGCGAGCGGCCCGTACCTGACGGCCGAGGTGGAGTACCTCGCCGAGGACGAGGAGGCCGGCGAGGCCCGGACCCTCGCCGAGGGCGTGATGCGCGCCTTCCGCACGTACCAGAAGCGGCTGGCCGGGGCGAACGAGCGGTCGCTGACCACCGGCGGCGACCTGCCGGACGAACCGTCCGTCGTCTCCTACCTGGTGGCCGCCGCCACCGTGCTGGACGTGGCCACGAAGCAGCGGCTGCTCCAGGCCCCGGACACGGCGACCCGGCTCCGTGAGGAACTCACCCTGCTCCGCAAGGAGACGGCGGTCATCCGCCATCTGCCGTCACTCCCGGCCGTGGACCTCACCCGCGCCCCCACGCACCTGAACTGACCCGATCTCCCCGGAGGACCTCGCGCCCGTGGCGAAGAAGAAGACGAAGCAGCAGCAGGGCGGTACCCCGGCCACGGTCGCGCTGACCGCGGCCGGAGCCGACTTCACGGTCCACGCCTACGAGCACGACCCGGCGGCGCCCAGTTACGGCGAGGAGGCGGCCGAGGCCCTGGGCGTCTCCCCCGACCGGGTCTTCAAGACCCTGGTGGCCGACGTGGACGGCGAGCTGACGGTGGCGGTGGTCCCGGTCGCGGGCTCGCTCGACCTGAAGGCGCTCGCCTCGGCGGTCGGCGGCAAGCGCGCCGCCATGGCCGACCCGGCGGCGGCGGAGCGCACCACGGGGTACGTACGCGGCGGCATCTCGCCGCTGGGCCAGCGCAAGCGGCTGCGTACGGTCGTCGACGCCTCGGCCGGTTCGCACCCGACCATCTGCGTCTCGGCCGGGCGCCGGGGCCTGGAGGTCGAACTGGCGGCGGCGGACCTGGCGCGGCTCACCGGCGCGGTGTTCGCGCCGATCGGGCGCGCGTAGCAGGGCGCCGGACGCGCGTGGCAGGTGCCGGACGCGCGGGCCGGAGCTCCCGGGCGCCCGAAGGCCGGGAGCCCGGAGCCCCGGCCCGCGGGAGCCCTGAGCCCCCGCGGCCCGTCACCGGTGCCGCACCACGGAGCCTCAGGCAGGCGGCTGCGGTCCGGCGGGCCCCTTCGGGTCGCTCTGCGCCCGAGCCCGCGTACCGGCGTCCGGGCCGGCCCCCTCCGGCGCCGGGCCGTCGGGCGCACCCTGGACCGGCTGTCCCTGGACCGGCTGCCCGTGGACCGGCTGTCCCTGGACCGGCTGCCCGTGGACCGGCTGTCCCTGGACCGGCTGCCCGGCCGCGCCGTACGGCTCCCCGGGGGCGCTCGTCGCCCACCCGGGGTGCTGCCACTGGAGGTCGGGGTCGGGGTCCCGGGGGGTGAAGGCCGCCGTGAGAATCAGGTGCGCGACCATCGCGACCACCGGCCAGGCGAGCAGCGCGCCCTTCGCGTTCAGCTCCAGCGGCGCGTCGAAGGTCACCCCCTTGCCGGCCTCCTTGGCGTGGGCGACCACGTCCGAGGTCGGGCCGAAGGAGGTACCCAGCCACCAGGCGAGCAGCGATCCGAGCAGCCCGCCGAGCGCCAGGCCGACCACCGTCGGGATGCCGCCGGTACGCCGGAGCAGGTAGACCACGACGGCCGAGACGACACCGAATCCGGCGGCGAGCAGGGCGAACGTGCCGTCCGCTCCGATGGCCTCCTCGCCCTCGCTGTCCTTGAGGTAGACGGCGGTGTCGTCGGAGATCAGCGGGATGCGCGGGGAGAGCCAGAGCCAGAGCAGGCCGAGCGCGACGCCCGCGACGGCCACCAGCACGGTGACGACCGCGGCCCGGCCGACCTCGGCCCGCTTCTCGGCGCGGTCGGGCGGCGACTGACCGGGGGCGAGGTGCGAACCCGCCGGAGGAGACGGCCAGGGATCGTAGGGCGTCGGCGGGTCGGGCGGCGTCAAGGGTGCGGTCACCGTGCCATCGTGCCAGGCGGCCCCGGGCAGCGCCGCACCGGACCTGATCACCGGAGCCCGGACCCGATCACCGGACACGGGCTCGTACACCGCCGCACCGCCGCACGCGGCGGAACGGGCGCGACCCGCGCCCCCGGTCCGTCAGCGCACGGCCGCCCGGCGGTACGCCCAGGTCGCCACGGCCAGCGAGAGCACGCCCACCGCAGCGCAGACCCCGAGGTCCAGTGCGACGACGGCCCAGTCCGGGTGGGCGTCGAAGGAACGGGCCAGCGCCTCCACCCCGTACGTGGACGGCAGCAGGTCGCGCGCCCAGCGCACCACCTCCGGCAGCCGCTCGGCGGGCAGCACGCCCAGCAGCAGCGCGGCGGACATGCCGAGCTGGCCCAGCAGGGTGGCCAGCTCCTGGCGCGGCGCCAGCAGCCCGAGCGCGGCGCCCAGCCCGGAGAGCGCGGCCCCGGCCAGCGGGACCACGGCGACCAGCACCCAGAGGTGCGCCATCGGCAGCTGGAAGAGCGCGCTCCCCGCGACCGCGGTGAAGACGGCGCCCGGCACGGTGAAGGAGGCGTACGCGCCCGCCGCGCCCAGCACCACGGCCGCGGGCGGCACCGGCAGGGTGGCGTAGTGGTCGAGGCCGCCGTTGGCCCTCAGCTGGCCGAAGTACTGGGCGAGCAGGTTCAGCGCGACGAAGGCGACCACCAGCACGCTGGAGCCCGCGACCACGGCCCGTGCCTCGGTGCCGCCGTCGACGACCCCGCGCATCATGATCATGATGCCGACGGACTGGAAGGTCGCCACGAAGAGCAGCGGGATACGGGCCACCCGGGCCCGGGAGAGCTGGGCCCGGTACACGGCGGCCAGCGCGGGCAGCAGCCGGGCGCGCGGCGCCAGCGGGGCCGGTTCCCCGGCCCAGGGCGCGGAGGCCGCCCCGGTGGACGCGGTGGACGCGGCCGGGCCGCCGGCCGGCCGGCCGAGCGGGGACACCGCCTCGGCGGGAACGATGCTCGTCACCTGGCGCTGCTCCCGTTCACTGCCGCTGTTCTTCCGCACACGTCCCGTCCGTCCACAGGCCCCCGGCGGGCCGGGGCCTTCGCCGCCGGCCTCATCCCTTCACCAGTCCCTTGCGCGCGTCCGCCGCGTCCCCGCCGAGCGCGAGGTAGACGTCCTCCAGGCTGGGGGTCGCCAGGGTGAAGTCGTCCAGGGCCGCGAAGGCCGCCCCGCCGGTCACCGCGGCGACGGCGGCCCGCGCCTCGTCCGGCTTCAGGCGCAGCACCCAGCGGCGCCCGGATTCCTGGGCCGAGGCGCGCAGGGCGGCGACCTCGGGGACGTCCAGCGGGGCGCGCTCGCGCCACATCAGCTCGACCCTGACCTCGCCGGCCACCTGCGCCTTGAGGCCCTGCGGGGTGTCGCAGGCGATGACCTTGCCGCGTTCGACGACGGCGACCCGGTCGAGGACCGTCTCGGCCTCGATGACGTTGTGGGTGACCAGCAGCACGGTCGCGCCGTGTTCGGCCCGGCGCCGGTCCACGGCGGCCCAGACGGAGCGGCGGGCGACGGGGTCCATGCCGGTGGTCGGCTCGTCCAGGATCAGCACCGGGCGCTGTCCGACGAGGGCGGCGGCGAAGCAGGCGAGCCTGCGCTGACCGCCGGAGAGCTTCTTCAGGGGCCGCCCGGCCAGTTCGGTGAGGCCGAGCTCCTCCAGTACGGCGTCGCGCTCGGCGCGGGCCTCGCGGACCGGGAGGCCGCGCAGCCGCCCGGTGGTCTCGGCGGCGAGGGAGACGGTGAGCTCGTCGAGGGCGGTGGACTCCTGGCCGAGGTAGCCGATGAGCCGGGAGGCGCGTTCGGGGTGGCGCACGAGGTCGTGGCCGAGTACCTCGACGCTGCCGGAGTCGGGGCGCATCAGCCCGGTGAGCTGGCGTACCAGGGTGGACTTGCCGGCGCCGTTGGGGCCGAGCAGCCCGAAGATCTCGCCGCCGCGCACCTCCAGGGTGATGCCGTCGGTGGCCCGTACCTCGGGCGCGGCGGGCATGCCGCGGCGGCCCCGGACGGCCGGGTAGGTCTTCACCAGATCACGCACCGCGCACACGGTCCCGGTGGCCCTCTGCGCCTGTGCTGTGCCCGTACTCACGAGGTACGAGAGTACGGGGTCGGATGGTCCGGATTGCGCCGGGGGCCCGGTCCCGGGCGACGCGCGGAGCACGGCGGGGCTCCGGGGTGCCCCGGGAGTCCCGCCGGGTCATTCCGGGACGGGGACGTGGTCCGCGGCGGCCGTGATGTCGATCTCGCGCCAGAAGCCGGCCCGGATGGCGTAGCGGTCGTGCTCGTCGATCTGGTCGTCCTTGTGCGCGAGGAGTCCGAAGCGTGCCGCGTACCGCAGGAGCTCGCCGTCGATCCGGTGCGGGATGCGCGGGTACATGGTGGAGAGCTTCTGGAGGTGGACGGTCTCCGGGAGCCGTTCCATCCAGCGGCGGGCGAAGACCTGGCCGACCTCGAAGGGGTCGCCGCCCACGGTGGTGATGTCCTCCTCGCGGTCGGCCCAGCGCTGTTCGGCGGTGGTGACCTGGGCGAGGGTGGGCAGCGAGGCGGTCTCCGGGGGTTCGCCGAGGGAGCCGCGGTCGGCCCACCCCCGGTCCGAGGACCAGCGCAGGGTGGCGCTCGGCACCGGGGCGGGCTGGGCCTGGGCCGGAGCGGCGGGGCCGCCTGCGGACGCGCGGAGGGCGGCCAGGTCCTTGGGTGTGGGGACGCCCTTGTGGCCGTGGGCGGGCGAGGGCTCGGGCGCGCCGGTCTCCGGGCGGGGCGCCGGGGGCGTACCGGCGCGGGCCGCCGCCTGGGCCTCGGAGGCGCGCTCGGCGGAGGCCGCGAGGGCCGCCTCGGGCAGGGGTGCGGAGAGGATCGCGGCGATCTCGGGGCGCGGGGCGGGCTGCGGGGCGCAGATCCCGCCGGTCTCCTTGGCGCGGACGGCCTTGGTGATCCAGGCGCGGTCGAGGACGCGGCGTTCGTCGGCCTCGGCCACCAGGTCCTCGGACTGGTTGTAGTCGCCGTCCGCGGCCTGGACGGCCCAGAGGTGGACGGCGACGCCGTGTTCCTTGGCGGACATCAGTCCGGGCAGCAGGTCGCCGTCGCCGGTCACCAGGACCACGTCGGAGCAGGCGCGGTTGCGGGCGAGTTCGGTCAGTTCGGCGTGCATGGCCGCGTCGACGCCCTTCTGCGCCCAGCGTCCGTCGCTCCGGGTGAGGGCGCCGAGCCGTACGGTGACCCTCGACATGACGCGCAGCCGGCGGTGTTCGGGCTGCGGTACGCGGTCGGGGGCGCCGTCGAACCAGTAGATGCGCAGCAGGGGTTGCTCGGTGTCGGCCTCGGCGCGTTCGCGCAGGCCCTGGATCAGGGCCGCGTGGTCGACGGTGATGCGCGAACGGGCGGGTTCGCCCGCCAGCAGACTCGCGGCTGCGCCCAGCAGGTAGCCGGCGTCCACCAGGACGACGCAACGGTCCACGCGTTCCACCCTCTTCCGGAATTCGGCGAACGGCCGTTCAGGGTTTCCGTCGAGTCTGCCCGACCGCGCGGAAGTAGACGGCCGGAACTCGATCTTCGGCGTGGCGGATGCGGTGGGAGTTGCCCGAAGGGGGCCCACAGTGGTGTCCACTACGGAAGGTAATGATCCAACATGCGTGCTCTGTGGGGCTATGTGAGTCTGACATCGGTCCTGGCAACCAGGATTCCCCACAGGAGGCATTCACCATGGCCAAGAACAAGAACCGTAAGCAGGGCAGCCCCCAGGACCGCGCGTCCGCGGCGGAGCGCGGCGCCGAGCAGGCGAAGTCGACGTCCCTGGAGGACCGGAGCACGTCGCAGTCGCAGGCCCAGGGCAGCCCTTCGGACGTGGCCCGCAAGCACCAGCGGCGTTTCGGCCACAACTGACGGCCGTGACACCGCAGTAAGGGGCGCTCCCGCCGTCGTCGGCGGGAGCGCCCCTTCGCTTGTCGTACGCGACGCACCGGCAGGATGCCGTACGCCTGCACACCGGCCGGGTGCCGTACGCGAGGTCGCGCCGGACGAGGTCCCGCCGGACCCGTCAGCCGGCCAGGCAGGACGGGCCGAGCAGCACCTTGAGGTCACCGAAGAGCGCCGGGTCGGGCTTCACCCGGTGGCGGTCGAGCCGCAGGACGGTGGTCTTGCGCGGGCCCTGGAGCTTGATGCGGACCTCGGTGTCGCCCCGGTGGCTGGAAAGCACTTCACCGAGGCGGCTGACCATCGGGGGCGTGATCTTCACGGTGGGGATGGTGAGGACGACCGGCGCGTTGGTCCCCGCGTTGGAGATGTCGGGGACCTGCATCTCCATGGCGACGAGCCGGGGCACGTCCTCGCGCTTGTCGAGCCGTCCCTTGACGAAGACGACGGTGTCCTCCACCAGCTGGGTGGAGACCAGTTGGTAGGTGGCCGGGAAGAACATGCACTCGATGGCGCCCGCGAGGTCCTCGACGGTGGCGATGGCCCAGGCGTTGCCCTGCTTGGTCATCTTCCGCTGTAGGCCGGAGATGATGCCGCCGACGGTGACGACCGCACCGTCGCTGTGCTCCCCGCCGGTCAGTTGGGAGATCGCGGCGTCCGCCTTGTCGGAGAGCACGTGCTCGAGGCCGAAGAGCGGGTGGTCGGAGACGTACAGGCCGAGCATCTCGCGCTCCTGGGCGAGCAGGTAGGACTTCTCCCACTCGATGTCGGAGAACTCGACGTCCATGCCGAAGCCCGGCTCGGAGGCGCCGTCGTCCGAATCGCCCATGCCGCCGAAGAGGTCGAACTGCCCCTCGGCCTCCTTGCGCTTGACGGCCACCACGTTGTCGATCATCGGCTCGTGGTGGGCGACGAGTCCCTTGCGGGTGTGGCCCATCTCGTCGAAGGCGCCGGCCTTGATGAGCGATTCCACGGTGCGCTTGTTGCAGACGACCGCTTCGACCTTGTCGAGGAAGTCGGGGAAGGTGCTGTACTTCCCCTTCGACTTGCGGCACCGGATGATCGAGTCCACGACGTTCGTACCGACGTTGCGCACGGCGGTGAGGCCGAAGAGGATCACGTCGTCACCCTGGGCGGCGAAGTTGGCCTCGGACTCGTTGACGTTCGGCGGGAGCACCTTGATGCCCATGCGCCGGCACTCGTTGAGGTAGATCGCCGACTTGTCCTTGTCGTCCTTGACCGAGGTCAGCAGGGCGGCCATGTACTCGGCGGGGTAGTTCGCCTTGAGGTAGGCGGTCCAGTAGGTGACGAGGCCGTACGCGGAGGAGTGCGCCTTGTTGAACGCGTATCCGGCGAACGGCACCAGGACGTCCCAGAGCGCCTTGATCGCGGCGTCGGAGAACCCGTTCTTCTTGGCGCCGGCCTCGAAGAGGACGAAGTTCTTCGCCAGCTCGTCGGCCTTCTTCTTGCCCATCACGCGGCGCAGGATGTCGGCCTCGCCGAGCGAGTAACCGGCCACGATCTGGGCCGCCTTCTGCACCTGCTCCTGGTAGACGATCAGGCCGTAGGTGAGGCCGAGGACCTCCTTGAGGGGCTCCTCCAGCTCCGGGTGGATCGGGGTGATCTCCTGGCGGGCGTTCTTGCGCTCGGCGTAGTTCGTGTGCGAGTTCATGCCCATCGGGCCCGGCCGGTAGAGGGCCGAGACGGCGGAGATGTCCTCGAAGTTGTCGGGCTGCATCTGGCGCAGCAGCGAACGCATCGGCCCGCCGTCGAACTGGAAGACGCCGAGCGTGTCGCCCCGGCAGAGGAGTTCGTACGTCTTGGGGTCGTTCAGCGGCAGGGAGAGCATCTCCAGCTCGATGCCCTTGTTCGCCTTCACCATCTTGACGGCGTCGTCCATGATGGTGAGGTTGCGCAGGCCGAGGAAGTCCATCTTGAGCAGGCCCAGCGACTCGCACTGGGGGTAGTCCCACTGGGTGATGGTGACGCCGTCGGTGTGCCGGACCCAGACCGGGGCGTGGTCCACGATCGGCTCGCTGGACATGATCACGCCGGCGGCGTGCACGCCCATCTGCCGGACCAGCCCTTCGACGCCCTTGGCGGTGTCGATGACCTTCTTGACGTCCGGCTCGTTCTCGTACATCCCCCGGATCTCGCCGGCCTCGCCGTAGCGCGGGTGCTTGGGGTCGGTGATGCCGTTGAGGTCGATGCCCTTGCCGAGGACGTCGGCGGGCATGGCCTTGGTGAGGCGGTCGCCCATGGCGTACGGGTAGCCGAGGACACGGGCGGAGTCCTTGATGGCGTTCTTCGCCTTGATCTTGCCGTACGTGCCGATCATGGCGACCTTGTCGGCGCCGTACTTCTCGGTGACGTACCGGATCACCTCGACGCGCCGGCGTTCGTCGAAGTCGATGTCGACGTCGGGCATGGAGACGCGCTCGGGATTGAGGAACCGCTCGAAGATCAGTCCGTGCTCGATCGGGTCGAGGTCGGTGATGCCCATCGCGTACGAGACGATCGAGCCGGCCGCGGAGCCTCGGCCGGGGCCGACCGCGATGCCGTTGTTCTTGGCCCACATGATGAAGTCGGCGACGACGAGGAAGTACCCCGGGAACCCCATCTGGATGATGATGTCCATCTCGTACTCGACCTGCTTCTGCCGGTCGTCCGGGATGCCGTTCGGGAAGCGGCGGTTCATGCCGACCCGGACCTCCTCCCGGAACCAGGTGACCTCCGTGTAGCCGTCCGGGATGTCGAACTTCGGCATCAGGTCGCGCTTTTCGAACATGCCGGTGGTGTCGATCTGCTGCGCGACCAGCAGAGTGTTGGCGCACCCCTCCTGCCAGGCGTCGGAGGAGTCGACGGCGTACATCTCGTCGGTGGTCTTGAGGTAGTAGCCGGTGCCGTCGAAGCGGAAGCGGTCGGGGTCGGAGAGGTTCTTGCCGGTCTGGATGCAGAGCAGGGCGTCGTGGGCGGTCGCCTCGTGCGCGTAGGTGTAGTGCGAGTCGTTGGTGACCAGCGGCGGGATGTTCAGCTTCTTGCCGATTTCGAGCAGCCCGTCGCGGACCCGGCGCTCGATCTCGATGCCGTGGTCCATCAGCTCCAGGAAGTACTTGCCCTCGCCGAAGATGTCCTTGTAGTCGGAGGCGGCCTGGACGGCCTCGTCGAACTGGCCGAGCCGCAGCCGGGTCTGCACCTCGCCGGAGGGGCACCCGGTGGAGGCGATCAGGCCCTCGGACCACTGGGCGATGGTCTCCTTGTCCATGCGGGGCCACTTCTGCAGCCAGCCCTCGGCGTACGCGTCCGAGGAGAGCTTGAAGAGGTTGTGCAGCCCAGTGCTGTTCGCCGCCCAGATCGTCTTGTGGGTGTAACCACCGGAACCGGAGACGTCGTCGCGCTTCTGGTGCGGCTGCCCCCACTGGATCTTCCGTTTGTGCTTGCGCGACTCCGGCGCGACGTACGCCTCGATGCCGATGATCGGCGTCACACCGGCCTTCTTCGCCGTGTGGAAGAAGTCGTACGCCCCGTGGAGGTTGCCGTGGTCCGTCATGGCGATGTGCGACATCCCCATGGTGTTGGCCGCCTCGAACATGTCCTTGAGCCGCGCGGCACCGTCGAGCAGGGAGTACTGGGTGTGGACGTGCAGGTGCGTGAAGGGCGGCTTGGTCACGGCGCTGTGCCTCCGGGGGATGACAGATGTGGCACGCCGCACACGGCCCGGAATGACGGGCGGGCGACGGACAACCGACGGCTGGGGGGTGTCGAGGGGACAGCGTGGAAGTCTACGTCTCCGCGCTGACGAACGTCGGGCACTTGGGAGTACGGTCGCGCGTTGGAGGGGCGGAGACGCCTGTCCCATTTGTCATGAACGCCAAGTTCGACGGCGCTCGGCCCAGGTCGACGCCCTGTACCAGGAGGCACCCAGCGATGTCGGAACAGCTGAGCGGCGCGGAAGACCGCGGGGAGCGCATTCTCGCCGTCTTCGAGACGGCCTTCGGTGAGCTGCTGGCGGCCGACCCGGCCGCCTTCCAGGTCAAGTTCCGGAAGATGGCGGGCTCGGCCTTCGCCTTCTACCGGGGCACCGCCTGCCTGTTCTACGACGACCTGGCCCGGGAGCGGCACGGCGGCCCGTTCCTGGACGAGCGCACCGGCCGCGTCTGGATCCACGGGGACCTCCACGCGGAGAACTTCGGCACCTACATGGACGCCAACGGCCGCCTGGTGTTCAACGTCAACGACTTCGACGAGGCGTACGTCGGCCCCTTCACCTGGGACCTCAAGCGCTTCGCCGCCTCCGTCGCCCTGATCGGGTACGCCAAGGCGCTCAGCGACGACCAGATCACCGAGCTGGTCCGGGTCTACGCCGCCGCGTACCGCGAGCGCATCCACGCGCTGGCGACCGGCGCGAAGAACGACGAGGTGCCGCCCTTCACCCTGGACACCGCCGACGGTCCGCTGCTCGGCGCGCTCCGCACGGCCCGGTCGCTCACCCGCTTCTCGCTGCTGGACTCGATGACGGAGATCCGCGACTTCGAGCGCCGGTTCGCCGCGGGCGGCGGCGCCATCGACCTGGACGCGGCGACCCGCTACAAGGTCCTCGCGGCGTTCGACGGCTATCTGGAGACCCTGCCCGAGTCGAGCCTGACCCGCCCGGACTCGTACCGGGTGAAGGACGTGGTGGGCCGCCGGGGCATCGGCATCGGCTCGGCCGGGCTGCCCTCGTACAACATCCTGCTGGAGGGGAACAGCGACGCCCTGGAGAACGACGTCGTGATCTACCTCAAGCAGGCGCAGACCCCGGCCGTCTCCCGGCACATCACGGACTCCGCGGTGCGCGACTACTTCCAGCACGAGGGCCACCGCACGGTGATCTCCCAGCGGGCGCTCCAGGCCCACGCCGACCCGTGGCTGGGCTGGACCGAGCTGGACGGCGCCGGGCAGCTGGTCGCCGAGGTCTCTCCGTACGCCGTGGACCTCGACTGGTCCGACATCGACGAGCCCGACGAGATCGCGGCGGTCGTCGCCGACCTCGGCCGGGCGACGGCCACCATGCACGCGGCGGCCGACGACGAGAGCGGCCACTCGCTGGTGCCGTTCTCCACCGAGCGGGCCATCGACGCCGCCATCGCGGCCGACGAGGACGGCTTCGGCGACCTGCTCGTCGACTTCGCCCACAGTTACGGCGCACGGGCCCGCCGGGACCACCGGATCTTCGTGGACCTCTTCCGCAACGGCCGCATCCCGGGCCTCTGACCGGGCCTCTGTCGGGGACCCTGCCCGGCCTCTGACCGGCCTCTGTCCGGCTCCCGCGACCGGGACTCCGACCCGGTCGCGGGAGCCGTAGTCCCGGACCTTTAGGGGTCGCTTACAGGGACGCGTGCGAGACTCTCCGGCGATGGACATGTCGAGGACGCACCTACGGACCGCGCGCGCGGCGCTCTTCACCGCGCTCGTCGTCACGCTGTCCTCCGCGTCCCACGTCCTGCTCTCCCGGGAAGCCCTGCCGGTGACCGCGCTGACGCTGATGGCGGGCCTGGTGTTCGCCGCCGCCTACGCGCTGGCCGGGCGGGAGCGCGGCTTCGGGGCGATAGCGGGGCTGCTGGTCCCGCTGGAGCTCGCCGCGGACACCGTCTTCACCACCGGGCAGCAGCTCTGCTACGGCGCGGCGGGCGGCCCGGTGGCCGGCCCACTGCGCTCCCTCGGGTTCGACGTCCTCTGCGGCGGCCACGGGGTGGGTGCGCCGCTGGCGCGGGTGGCCGGAGTCGGCCGCCCCGCCGCCGCGTCCGTCCTGGAGCTGCCGCTGTCCCCGGGGCCGACGGTCCCCTGGCTGCTGCTGGCCGCGCACGTGACGGTCGGGCTGCTCGCCGCGGCCTGGCTGCGGCGCGGCGAGTCCGCGCTCGCCGCCCTGCTGCGGGCTGCGGCCGCCTTCGCGTTCCGCCCGCTGCTGGTCGCGGCGGCGGTGGCCGGAGCCTTCCGGCGGCCGGTGCGCGAGGCCGTGCGCCCGGTGGGCCGGCGCCCGCCCCTCGCCGCCCGCCCGCTCTTCACGCACTCCGTGGGCCGGAGGGGTCCGCCGCTGCCGGCCTGATCCCGGTACGGCATTCCTCCCCCCATTTCCTCACGTCTCGTACGTGCATTCCACGGAGAACGATCATGAGCAACCGCAACAACCAGGCGAACAAGGCAGCGGCCCGCGAGCGGCTGCGCGCGGAGCGCGAGCGCCAGGCGAAGAAGGACAAGGCCCGCAAGCAGATCTTCGTCGGCGCCTCGATCGTCGTGGTGCTGGCGATAGCCGGCGGTGTCGCCTACGGCGTCAACGAGCTGAACAAGCCGGACGCCTGGGAGGCGGCGGGCGACGCGAAGGTGACCGCCCCGAAGAACACCACCGGCACCAACGGCACGACCGTCGTGATCGGTGAGTCCTCCGCGAAGAAGACGCTGGAGATGTACGAGGACTCCCGCTGCCCGATCTGCGCCCAGTTCGAGCAGACCGTCGGCTCGACGGTCACCAAGGACGTCGCGGACGGCAAGTACAAGATCAAGTACATCGGCGCCACCTTCATCGACAACAGCGACAACGGCGAGGGCTCCAAGAACGCCCTCAGCGCCCTGGGGGCGGCCCTCAACGTCAGCCCCGACGCGTTCCTCCAGTACAAGACGGCGCTGTACTCGGCGAAGTACCACCCCGACGAGACCGAGGACAAGTTCGCCAAGGACAGCTACCTCATCGAGGTAGCCAACTCCGTGGACGCGCTCAAGGACAACAAGGCGTTCCAGAAGGACGTCAACGACGGCACCTACGACGCGTGGGCCGTGAAGATGTCCAAGACCTTCGACTCCAGCGGGGTCACCGGCACGCCGACCCTGAAGATGAACGGCAAGAACGTGACCGCCGAGGGCAGCGACAGCGCGCCCATGACGGTCGCCGACTACACCACGGCGATCGACGCGGCGCTCAAGGGCTGACGCACCGGTACGGACGGACGGGACGGGCGGACACCTCCGGGTGCCCGCCCGTTCCGCTGCCCGCCGCGAGGACGCCCCGGCCCCGGCCCCACTCCTCCCGGCCCCGGCACGGTCCGGCGGGTTTTGGCCACGGCCGGCGCGGTGGTCATGTGTCCCGGAGGTCACGACCGGGGCGCCCCTTTGCGGACACACCGCCCGCGGCGTCGACGGCCGGGTTACACGGACGCTTCGAGGACGTACGCGGGCGGGACCCCGCCTGCCCGGGAAACCCACCCGCCCCACGGCGAACAGGCCGGAAGAACACTCCCCCAGACATGACATGCACACGTAATCTCCCGGCGGAGCGGGCGGGGAAATCCCTCGCCCGCGCGTCCTCGAGGAGTCCCTGTGCGCGCTCTCTTCCCGACCTCCCCCCACGTGCGTCGCCGCCTGCTCGCCACCGCCGCCCTGGCCGGAACCCTGGCCCTGACCCCGGTGTCCGCCTCCCCGGTCAACGCCTCCGCCGCCACGGGGGCCACCGCCTGCGCCGACGACACGGCGTCCGCCCTCGCCCGCCAGGCCCGCCCCGGGGCGGGCGCCACGGCGCACGAGCCCAACGCCGTCAGCACCGCCGCGGCACAGACGATGGACGCCGACCTGCGCACCAGACTCGCCCAGCGCCGCTCGGCCGGGGTCACCGCACTGGCGGCCGGCGCCTCGATACCGGTGTACTTCCACGTCATCCACTCGGGCACCACCGGGAAACTGTCGGCGAGCGCCGTCAGCGCCCAGATGAGCGTGCTCAACAGCGCGTACGCCGGAGCCGGTACGGGCAACACCGCCACCGGCTTCAGCTTCACCCTGGCGGGCACGGACTACACCGACAACGCCACCTGGTACAACGTGAGCTCCGGTTCCAGCGCCGAGAAGGCGATGAAGAGCGCCCTGCGCAAGGGCGGGGCCAACGCCCTCAACATCTACACCGCCAACCTCGGCGGCGGCCTCCTCGGCTGGGCAACCTTCCCGAGCTCCTACACGTCCAGCCCGAGCATGGACGGAGTGGTGATCCTCGACACCTCGCTGCCGGGCGGCGCCGCGACCCATTACGACGAGGGCGACACCGCGACCCACGAGGTCGGCCACTGGATGGGGCTCTACCACACCTTCCAGGGCGGCTGCAACGGAAACGGCGACTACGTCGCCGACACCCCGGCCGAGAAGACCGAGGCGTACGAGTGCCCCACCGGGCGTGACACCTGCACCAACAAGACCGGGGTCGACCCGATCCACAACTTCATGGACTACACGTACGACTCCTGCATGTACCAGTTCACCCCCGGCCAGGTGCAGCGCATGAGCGACAGCTGGACCGCCTACCGCGGCTGAGCCACCCCTCCGCCCGCCCCCGCGCCCCCGGGCCGCGTCAGTGGCCCGGGGACGCGTCCGAGGTACGGGAGCGTGCCCGTGGCCCGGGGGCGCGGCGCGTCAGAGGGTCGCCAGGAAGCCCAGCGCGACCTTCCACGCCAGCTCGGCGGCCTTCTCGTCGTAGTCGGGCAGCGCGTCGTCGGTGAAGAGGTGCCCGGCGCCGGGGTAGCGGTAGATCTCCACGTCCGCCCCGGCCCGCCGCATCTCCAGGTACCAGCTGTTCAGCCAGTCGTGCGTCTCCGAGGGGTCCGGATCGGCGACGTGCAGCTGGACCGGGAGTTCGTCCGTGCTGGCGTTCTCGGCGAGGTCCGAGGTGCCGTGGAAGAGCAGCAGCCCGCGGGCCTTCTCGTCGCCGAGGGCGAGGGTCTGCGCGACGGCCGCGCCCAGCGAGAAGCCCGCGTAGACCAGGCCCTGCTCCGAGTAGGGCGCGGCGGCCAGGACCGCCCGCTTGAGCAGCTCGTCCTTGCCCAGCTCCTCCCGGTACGCCTGCGCCTCCGCCTGCGTTTCAAAGGTGTGCCCCTCGAACAGATCGGGCACGCGCACCTCATGGCCGGCTGCTCGGAGCCGGTCGGCAGCGGCGTGCACCGCGGGCCGGAGCCCGTAGGTCGAGTGGAAAAGCATGATGTTCATGCCGCCCATGGTGCCAGCTGCCACCCCGACCCCGGAGGACACGAGGATGGAGAACGTGCTGCGCCCGCTGCTGATCGTCGGCGGTTCGGTGGCGATCACCCTGCTGGCCGGATACCTGGTGGACTTCGCTCTGCGGCGGGCCGACGTCCGGCACCCGGACACGCCGCTGTGGGGCCTGCTGCGGCGCTGCCGGCCGCCCCTCCAGGTGGTGATCTGCGCGGCCCTGCTGCGCGGCACCTTCGCCCATCTGCGCCTGGAGCTGGTGCGGGACCACCGGGACGCGATCGGCCAGGTGCTGAGTCTGGTCCTGATCGGCGCCTCGGCCTGGCTGGTGGTCCGGGTGGCGGCGACCGTCGTGGAGTCCAGTTACGCCCGGTACGCGACCTCCACCCGCGATCCGGCCCGGGTCCGCCGCGTGCGCACCCAGGTGACGCTGATCCAGCGGGTGGTCATCGCCGTGGTGACCACGGTCGCGGTCGCCGCGATGCTGCTCACCTTCCCGGCGATGCAGGCCGTCGGCACCTCGATGCTGGCCTCGGCCGGTGTGCTCGGCATCGTCGCCGGTGTCGCCGCCCAGTCCACCCTCGGCAACGTCTTCGCCGGGTTCCAGATCGCCTTCGGCGACATGGTGCGCCTCGGCGACACCGTGGTGGTGGACGGGGAGTGGGGCACGGTGGAGGAGATCACCCTGACCTTCCTCGCCGTACGCACCTGGGACGAGCGCCGGATCACCATGCCGGTGTCGTACTTCACCAGCCGCCCGTTCGAGAACTGGTCGCGCGGCGGGGTCCAGATGACCGGCACGGTCTACTTCCACCTGGACCACGCGGCGCCGATGGCCGCGATGCGGGACAAGGTGCGCGACATCCTCGGCGAGTGCGGCGCCTGGGACGGCCGGACCTGGTCCCTGGCGGTGACGGACACCACCCCCACCACGATCCAGGTACGGGCCGTGGTCACCGCGAAGGACGCTGACGACATCTGGACGGTCCGGTGCGCGGTGCGCGAGCAGCTGATCGCCTGGCTCCGGGACCACCATCCGTACGCCCTGCCCCGCGTCGCCACGGCCCCCGCCACGCTCGTGGCGGCCGACCAGTGGCCGGAGCTGACCTCCCGTACGGCCACGTCCGTCCGCCGCAACGGCAAGGATCCGGCCCCGCACACCGGCCGCGGCTGACGCGCCCACGCCCGGCCCGCCCACGCCCCGCCCAACCACGCCCGGGCCACCCGTGGGGCGCGCTCAGCGCAGGCTGCGTACGTCCAGGAACCGCAGCACCCGGTCGACCACCTCCGGGTCCGAGCCCGTCTCGCTGCGGGCCGAGAGGACCTCGTGGCGGGCGGCCGACAGCAGCTCCCGCTGGATGCGGCTGACCTCCTTGAACCGCTTCGCCCGCTGGGCGTACGCGTCGCGCCGCTCGTCGTCCACCATGTCGGGGCTGATGCGCGCCCCGATGTCGTAGGCGGCGCGCTGGAGCCGCTCCAGCACGTCCTCGGGGAACTCCTCCACCTGCTGGATCTCCTTCAGGCGCGCCCTGGCCGCCTTCGCGGCACGGATCGCGAGGCGCTTCTCCAGCTCCCGTTCGGCGTCGGTGTCGGCGCGGACGCCGAGCCGGCGCACCAGCCAGGGCAGGGTGAGCCCCTGGAAGACGAGGGTCGCCATGATGACCGCGAAGGCGATGAAGACGATCTCGTCGCGGCCCGGGAACGGCTCGCCGTCGTCGGTCTTCAGCGGGACGGCGAGGGCCAGCGCCACGGACGCCACCCCGCGCATCCCGGCCCACCACATGACGACCGTCTCGCGCCAGCTGGTCGGGATCTCCTCGCTCACGTCGCGCCGGGTGTGCAGCTTCTTGGCGAGCCAGGTCGCGGGCAGCAGCCAGAGCAGGCGTACGCCGATGACCACGGCGACGATCGCGAGCCCCCAGCCCACCATCCGCCACTCCCGCCCGTCGGCGGTGCCGAAGACGTTGTGGAGTTCCAGCCCGATGAGCCCGAAGGCGATCCCGGTGACCAGGGTGTCGACGATGTTCCAGAAGGTGCGCCCGGTGAGCCGGCCCAGCACGTCGTCCGCGTCGGCGGTGTGCTCGGCGAGGAAGAGCGCGGTGGTGAGCACCGCGAGGACCCCGGAGCCCATCAGCTCCTCGGACAGGACGTAGGCGACGAACGGGACGAGCAGGGTGAGGCCGACCTGGAGCGTGGCGTCCCCGAGGAGCCCCATCAGCTTGATGGTGAGCCAGCCGAGCGCGAACCCGACCGCCACGGCGACCGCTGCCGACAGGAGCAGCAGCCCGAAGGCCTCCGGGAGCGAGAAGGTGCCGGACACCGCCGCCGCGATGGCCACGTGGTAGAGCACGATCGCGGTCACGTCGTTGAAGAGGCCCTCGCCCTCCAGGATGGAGATCAGCCGCCGGGGCAGCCCGAGCGAACCGGCGACGGCCGTGGCGGCCACCGGGTCGGGCGGCGCGACGAGCGCGCCGAGCGCCACGGCGGCGGCGAGGGGCAGCCCGGGCACGACGGTGTCGGCGACGGCCGCGACCGCCGCCGTCGTCACGAAGACCAGGGCGACCGCGAGCAGGAAGATCGGCCGTTTGTTGGCCGCGAACTGCCGCCAGGAGGTGCGCTGCACGGAGGCGTAGAGCAGCGGCGGCAGCAGCGCGGGGAGGATGATCTCCGGCGGGATGTCGACGTTGGGCACGAAGGGGAGGAAGGCCATCCCCACCCCGATGAGCGTCATCAGCACCGGGGCCGGCAGCCCCAGCCGCTCCCCCACCGGCACCGTGATCACGGCTCCCAGCAGGAGCAGCAGGAGCAGTGCCATCTGGTCCACGTGGAACGCCTTCCGCAGGATGCAGCGTTCCCGCCCGGCACGCGGCCGGGCGGGATCTCCACCCTGTCACGCCGGGTCCGCGAGGTGCGGTGACACCCCCTGCGCGACGTGCGAACGGAAGCTGACGTGCGAACGGAAGCTGACGTGCGAACGGAAGCTACTGCTCCGCGAGGGTGCGGCGCATGGCGCGGTGCGGTATCCCCGCGTCCTGGAACTCGGGGCCGTACACCTGGTAGCCGAGGCGCTCGTAGAAGCCGAGGGCGTGGGTCTGGGCGTGCAGGTCGACGGCGGCCAGTCCGAGCGCCCGCGCCTCGTCCTCTATCGCGCGGACCAGTGCGGCCCCGACGCCGAGGCCGCGGGCCGACCCGGCGACGGCGAGCCGGCCGAGCGAGCCGACGGTGAGGTCGCCGCCGGTCTTCCCGGCCGCCGCCTCGCCGTGCAGCAGCCGGCCGGTGCCGAGCGCCGTGCCGTCCTCGGTGACCGCGATGACGTGCACCGTGGTGGCCTCGGGCCGGTCGTACGCGTCGTACTCCAGGTCCTCGGGCACTCCCTGCTCGCCGACGAAGACCTCCTTGCGGACCTGGAAGCAGGCCGCGCGGTCAGCCTCGTCGCGCGTCCGCCGGGTGGTGTACGGGGTGGTGCCGGTGCTCATTCGCTCTCCGCGGCGATCGTGTCGAGGGCCTTCTGCAGGTCGGCCGGGTAGGAGCTGGCGAACTCGACCCAGCTGCCGTCCGAGGGGTGTTCGAAGCCGAGCCGGACGGCGTGCAGCCACTGCCGGGTCAGGCCGAGGCGCTTGGCCATGGTGGGGTCCGCGCCGTAGGTGAGGTCGCCGACGCAGGGGTGGCGGTGGGCGGACATGTGCACGCGGATCTGGTGCGTGCGGCCCGTCTCCAGCTTGATGTCGAGCAGGCTCGCGGCACGGTACGCCTCGATGAGGTCGTAGTGCGTCACGGAGGGCTTGCCCTCCTGGATCACGGCCCACTTGTAGTCGTGGTTCGGGTGGCGGCCGATGGGGGCGTCGATGGTGCCGCTCATCGGGTCCGGGTGGCCCTGCACCAGCGCGTGGTACTTCTTCTCCACGACGCGGTCGCGGAACTGCGCCTTCAGCAGGGTGTACGCGCGCTCCGACTTGGCGACCACCATCAGCCCGGAGGTGCCCACGTCGAGCCGGTGCACGATGCCCTGGCGCTCGGCGGCCCCCGAGGTGGAGATGCGGTAGCCGGCCGCGGCGAGGCCGCCGATGACGGTGGTGCCGGTCCAGCCGGGGCTGGGGTGGGCGGCGACGCCGACCGGCTTCACGATGACGACGATGTCGTCGTCGTCGTGCACGATCTCCATGCCCTCGACGGGCTCGGCGACGATCTGGACCGGGGGAGCCGCCTGCGGCATCTCGACCTCCATCCAGGCACCGCCCTGGACCCGGTCGGACTTCCCGGCCACCGAACCGTCCACCTGCACCTTTCCGGCGGCGGCCAGCTCGGCGGCCTTGGTGCGGGAGAACCCGAACATCCGGGAGATGGCGGCGTCGACGCGCTCGCCCTCCAGGCCGTCGGGCACGGGCAGGGTTCGGATCTCGGGGTGCGTACTCACCTGGTCGAGTATGCCTTGCGGCCACCGGTGCTGTGACCGGCGATCTTCCCCGGCCGTCGCCCGGCCCCGGTGGACGGCGGCCGGACGAAAGGCGGAGTCCGGCCTCAGTCCTTGTGGACGGTGCCGTCCGGGTCCAGTCCCCGGAAGGAGAGGATCACGATGAGGATGCCTCCGCAGACGATCGCGGAGTCGGCCAGGTTGAAGACCGCGAAGTGCGCCGGTGAGATGAAGTCCACCACCGCGCCCTTGAAGACGCCCGGCGCGCGGAAGAGGCGGTCGGTGAGGTTGCCGAGCGCCCCTCCGAGCAGCAGGCCGAGGGCGATCGCCCAGGGCAGGCTGCGGAGCTTGCGGGCGAGCCGGATGATGACGACGATCACAGCCGCGGCGATGACGGTGAAGACCACCGTGAACGCCTCGCCCATGGAGAAGGCGGCGCCGGGGTTGCGGACCGCCTCCAGCTTCAGCCAGTCACCGATGATCTCGACGGGGTCGTGGTGCTCCAGCTTCGCGACCACGAGCGTCTTGCTGATCAGGTCGAGGAGGTACGCCACGACGGCCACGGTGAAGAGCGCGACGAGCCGCCGCCTGCCCTTGCCCGTGACGGCGGTGGCGCCGCCCTCCGGCGCCCCGGTCTCCTCGGAAGCCGCGATGCCGTCGGCGGGCGTGAGGGGCCCGGTCTCCCCGGCCCCTCCGGCGTCGGGGATGTCCGGCGTTTCGATGGTGCGCTCCGCCTCTGCCACGTGAATCCTCAACCTGGTCGTGTCCGGTACCGCACGCCCGGCCGCCCGGCGGGGGCGACCAGACACGGCCTTGGTGCCGATTGAGGACGAGGGTACGACACGGAGCGCCCCGGGGGGTCAGCCGCGTCTCTCCTGCTTCTGCTTGTCCTCCACGCAGAGAGTGGCGCGGGGGAACGCCTGCATGCGGGCCTTGCCGATGGGTTTGCCGCAGACTTCGCAGAGGCCGTAGGTCCCGGCGTCCATGCGGGCCAGGGCGCGCTCGGTCTGCTCCAGCGTCTCCTGGGCGTGGGCGGCGAGCGAGAGCTCGTGCTCGCGGGTGATGTTCTTCGTACCGGTGTCGGCCTCGTCGTCTCCGGCCCCGTCGCCGGAGTCGCGCATCAGTCCGGCGAGGGCCGCGCCGGAGGCTTCCAGCTCGGTACGGAGCCGGGTGGCCTCACCGGTGAGTTCGGCGCGCGCCTCGGCGACCTCCTCCGGTGTCCAGGGGTCCTCCCCCGGCCGGACGGCCAGCTCCCCGGGTGCGGTCGCCACGCGTGCCGGGGGCACCGCGGTCGCGCTCGGTCCGCCGGACGCCGCCCGGGCCGCGGTCTTCTTGGCTGCCACCGTCTGCTCTCCTGTCTGCCGGGCGGCGTCGGCCGCCTCCGTGGCCGCTGGTACGGCCTTCTTCGCCGTGCTCGTGCGGGCCGCGCTCTTCTTCGCGGGGGTCTTCCCGGATGCGGTCTTCTTCGCGGCGGCCTTCTTGGCGGCGGCCTTCTTCGCCGGCTTCTTCCCCGCCGTCGCCTTTCCGGTCGCCGTCTTCGCCGCCGCCGCCTTCTTCACGGCCGCCTTCGCCTCCGTCGCGCCGTGACCGCCCCCCGCTTCCGCGCCGCTCCCCTCGCCCGTCCGGTCGTCCGCCGCGTCCTCGGAATCCGCTGACGCGGTCGTCCGTCCGACGGTCTTCTTCGCCACCATGGGCGCGGCCCCTTCACCTAGGGTGATCCTGCTCGCGGATCGTGCTGGGACGATAAATCGACCCATGACCCGCGGCAACGGGGCACGCCGCCCTGCCACCCCTCCCCGTACCCGCCGACGGCCCGCCTGCATCCGTTGTGCCCAGCTCCCCGCCGGGTATTCCGCCGCGCGGCCGAGCCACGCGCGCCGGGGGTGCCCGACGCGCCATTCGGGTCAGCGCGGGGGCACACGGGCCCCGCACGGTCCGAGCGGTGGACCCCGGCGCAAAACCGGTCGGACTCCTCGCCCCAGGCCCCGTACACTGGGCGCAGCGAGAGGCATGGATGGGACGAGTAGCGTCGTACGCAGCCCAGAGCGACCCGGGGTCGGTGGAAGCCCGGGGGCGAGCGCGTCGTGAAGATCACCCCGGAGCCGCCGGAAGAACGCCGCAGGCAGGCAAGTAGACCCGGCATCGCACCCCAATGAGGGGGCCACGGGCATGCGCCCGGGCCAAGGAGGGTGGTACCGCGGGAGCCCAGCGCTCTCGTCCCTCCGACGGAAGTGGGAAGACGTCCGCCGGAGGAAACCCGAACATGACATCGCCGCAGTACCGCCCGGTCCCCGCTCAGGTGGACCTGCCCGCGCTGGAGCACTCCGTGCTCGACTTCTGGCGCGACGGCAAGGTCTTCGCCAAGAGCCTCGAACAGTCCGAGGGCCGCCCCGAGTGGGTCTTCTACGAGGGTCCGCCGACCGCCAACGGCATGCCCGGCGCCCACCACATCGAAGCCCGCGTCTTCAAGGACGTCTTTCCGCGCTTCCGCACGATGCAGGGCTACCACGTCGGCCGGAAGGCCGGCTGGGACTGCCACGGCCTGCCGGTCGAGCTCGCGGTCGAGAAGGAGCTGGGCTTCAACGGCAAGAAGGACATCGAGGCGTACGGCATCGCCGAGTTCAACGCCAAGTGCCGCGAGTCCGTGACCCGCCACACCGATGCCTTCTCCGACCTGACGACCCGCATGGGGTACTGGGTCGACATGGACGACGCGTACCGGACCATGGACCCGGAGTACGTCGACTCCGTCTGGTGGTCGCTGAAGAAGATCTTCGACAAGGACCTGCTGGTCCAGTCGCACCGCGTCGCCCCGTGGTGCCCGCGCTGCGGCACCGGTCTCTCCGACCACGAGCTGGCACAGGGGTACGAGACGGTCGTCGACCCGTCGGTCTTCGTCCGCTTCCCGCTGACCTCCGGCCCGCTGGCCGGCCAGGCGTCGCTGCTGGTCTGGACGACCACCCCGTGGACGCTGGTCTCCAACACCGCCGTCGCCGCCCACCCCGAGGTCGAGTACGTCGTGGCGACGAACGGCGAGGAGCGTCTCGTCGTGGCGCGCCCGCTGGTCGAGAAGGCTCTGGGCGAGGGCTGGGAGCTCACCGGTCAGTCCTTCACCGGCCGGGAGATGGAGCGCTGGACCTACGAGCGCCCCTTCGACCTGGTCGAGTTCCCCGCCGAGGCGCACTTCGTCGTCAACGCCGAGTACGTCACCACCGAGGACGGTACGGGTCTGGTCCACCAGTCCCCCGCGTTCGGCGCCGACGACCTCCTGGTCTGCAAGGCGTACGGTCTGCCGGTGGTCAACCCGGTGCGTCCGGACGGCACGTTCGAGGAGGGCCTGCCGCTGGTCGGCGGGGTCTTCTTCAAGAAGGCCGACGAGACCCTCACCGAGGACCTGGCCGCCCGCGGCAAGCTCTTCCGCCACGTCCCGTACGAGCACAGCTACCCGCACTGCTGGCGCTGCCACACGGCGCTGCTCTACTACGCGCAGCCGTCCTGGTACATCCGCACCACCGCCGTCAAGGACCGTCTCCTCGCCGAGAACGAGAAGACCAACTGGTTCCCGGACTCGGTGAAGAACGGCCGCTTCGGCGACTGGCTGCACAACAACGTCGACTGGGCGCTCTCCCGCAACCGCTACTGGGGCACCCCGCTGCCGATCTGGCGCTGCGAGGACGGCCACCTGACCTGCGTGGGCTCGCGCGCCGAGCTGTCCGAGCTCACCGGCAGCGACCAGTCGGGCCTCGACCCGCACCGGCCGTTCGTCGACGCGATCACGTTCACCTGCACCCACGAGAACTGCCAGTTGGAGGCGTACCGCGTCCCCGAGGTCATCGACGCCTGGTACGACTCGGGTTCGATGCCGTTCGCGCAGTGGGGCTACCCGTACAAGAACAAGGAAGTCTTCGAGAGCCGCTACCCGGCGCAGTTCATCTCGGAGGCCATCGACCAGACGCGTGGCTGGTTCTACACGCTGATGGCGGTCGGCACCCTCGTCTTCGACCAGTCCTCCTACGAGAACGTCGTCTGCCTCGGCCACATCCTCGCCGAGGACGGCCGGAAGATGTCCAAGCACCTGGGCAACACCCTCGACCCGATCCCGCTGATGGACCAGCACGGCGCCGACGCGGTGCGCTGGTTCATGGCCGCGGGCGGCTCGCCGTGGGCGGCCCGGCGCGTCGGCCACGGCACCATCCAGGAGGTCGTCCGCAAGACGCTCCTGACGTACTGGAACACGGTCGCCTTCCAGGCGCTGTACGCCCGTACGTCCGGGTGGGCGCCCTCGGCGGCCGACCCGGCGCCGGCGGACCGCACGGTCCTGGACCGCTGGCTGCTGAGTGAGCTCAACGCCCTGGTGGGCCAGGTGACCACCGCGCTGGACGGCTTCGACACCCAGCGGGCGGGCAAGCTGCTCTCCTCCTTCGTCGACGACCTGTCCAACTGGTACGTCCGCCGCTCGCGCCGCCGCTTCTGGCAGGGCGACAAGGCGGCGCTGCGCACGCTGCACGAGGTCGTCGAGACGGTGACCCGGCTGATGGCCCCGCTGACCCCGTTCATCACCGAGCGGGTCTGGCAGGACCTGGTGGTCCCGGTGACGCCGGACGCCCCCGAGTCGGTGCACCTCTCCTCGTGGCCGGTGGCCGACGCCTCGATGGTCGATCCCGGGCTCTCCACCCAGATGGCGCTGGTGCGCCGGCTGGTGGAGCTCGGCCGGGCCACCCGCGCCGAGTCGGGCGTGAAGACCCGTCAGCCGCTCTCCCGCGCGCTGGTCGCGGCGGCCGGCTTCGAGACGCTCTCCGCCGAACTGCACGCGCAGATCACCGAGGAGCTGAACGTCTCCTCGCTGGCCTCCCTCTCCGAGGTGGGCGGCTCGCTGGTCGACACCACGGCGAAGGCCAACTTCCGTGCGCTGGGCAAGCGTTTCGGCAAGGGCGTGCAGGCGGTCGCCAAGGCCGTCGCGAACGCCGACGCCGCCGCGCTGTCGCAGGCGCTGCGCGAGGGCACCGCGTCGGTCGAGGTGGACGGCGAGACGGTCTCGCTGACGCCGGACGAGGTCATCATCACGGAGACCCCGCGCGAGGGCTGGTCGGTGGCGTCCGACTCCGGCGCCACGGTCGCCCTGGACCTGGAGATCACCCCGGAGCTGCGCCGCGCGGGCCTCGCCCGTGACGCGATCCGGCTGATCCAGGAGGCCCGCAAGAACAGCGGCCTGGACGTGGCGGACCGGATCGCGGTGCGCTGGACCTCCGACGAGGCCGCCACGGTGGAGGCGCTCACCGAGCACGCCTCGCTGATCGCGGACGAGGTGCTCGCCCTGGACTACGCCCGGGGCGACGCCGACGACTCGTACGGCTCCGCGTTCGAGGACGAGGGCCTGGGTCTGAGCTTCCGCCTCCGCAAGCACTGACCGGCACGACCCCTCCGAAGGCCCGGCGGATCTCCCCGCCGGGCCTTCGGCGTTCCCCGGGTGGCCCCCGGACCTTCGGCGTTCCCCGAGTGGCCCGGAAACGCCGACAACTCCTGTCCCACTACAGGGTGATTCGCGCGTATTCGAGTTGATTCACGCAACTCCGGGCGCATAACAGCCGGTTCCGGAACACCGGCCGGAAGCCGAAGCCTCCCTGCCGCCGGTACGCGAAAAAGGGCCGGGCCCCGGGGAGATCCCCGGGGCCCGGCCCTCAGCCTGCCGACGGCTACGCGCTCAGAGAGCGCGAGCCGGTCAGTTGTCGTCCTCGTCGATGAGGAAGCCGCGCATCGGCGACGGAGCCTGCTGCATCGGCTGCGGCGCCTGCGGCCGTACCGGTGCCATCGGCTGCGTCATCGCGGGCGACATCTGCTGCTGCCCACCGAACGACGGTCCGGGGCCCATGGACGGGTTGCCGCCCATCGACGGTCCGCCGTGGTTGCCGGAGCCCATGCCGTGGCCCATCGCACCGGCACCGGCCGGAGCCAGCGAGGGCGACGGCGGCAGCGAAGCGGCGGCGGGGGTACGCGGCGGGGCCAGCGAGTCGTCGGCCTGGGTCTCCAGCTGACGCAGCTGGCTCTCCAGGTACGACTTCAGGCGGGTGCGGTACTCACGCTCGAAGCCGCGCAGGTCCTCGACCTTGCGCTCCAGCGTCGCGCGGGCCGACTCCAGCGAGCCCATCGCCACGCGGTGCTTCTCCTGCGCGTCCCGCTCCAGCGCGTCGGCCTTCGCCCGCGCGTCGCGCTCCAGACCCTCGGCGCGGCTGCGCGCCTCGCCGACGATCTTGTTGGCCTCGGAACGGGCCTCCGCGATCGCCTGGTCGGCGGTCTGCTGGGCCAGCGACAGGACACGGGCGGCGCTGTCGCCGCCGGGTCCCTGACCGGGCTGCTGCATCTGCTGCATCGGCTGCTGCATCTGCTGCATGGGCTGCATCTGCTGGTGCATCTGCTGCGGTGCGTGACCCATGGGGCCACCCATCGTGCCGCCCATGGGGCCGCCCATCGGGCCGCCCTGCATCGGGCCGGGGCCGTGCTGGCCCTGCGGGCCGGGGCCCTGCTGACCCTGCTGGGGGCCATGGCCACTGGGACCGGCGGGCAGCTGCGGCGGACCCATCTGCGGGGGCTGCTGCTGGACCGGCGGACCCGATATGGCGGCGGGCACGGGAGCCCCGGGCCTCTCCTGCTGCTGCTCCGGGGGCTTGCGCATGGCCTGCTGCTGCTGATTCTGCGCGGCGGCACGCGTCGCGGCGGCCAGCTTGGCGCGCAGGTCCTCGTTCTCGCGGAGCAGTCGCGTCAGCTCGGATTCGACCTCGTCGAGGAAGGCATCGACCTCGTCCTCGTCATAGCCTTCTCGGAGGCGGACGGTCGTGAACTGCTTGTTCCGCACGTCCTCGGGGGTCAGCGGCATCTCTTCTTCACCTCTACGTAGTCGTCGGCAGTCGGCAAGACCGTATCGTTCACACGCTGCTCGCAATGTTGCCCAGGAGGGTGAGCAGGATGTAGACGATGATCATCAGAACGAAGAAGGACAGGTCGAGTGCCACGCCCCCGAGACGCAGCGGCGGAATCAACCGCCGCAGGAGCTTGAGCGGTGGATCGGTGACAGTGTAGGTGGCCTCAAGAACGACCACCATCGGCTTGCCCGGCTGCCATGAACGCGCGAACTGGAAGACGTAGTCCATGACCAGCCGGAAGATCAGCACGATGAGGAAACACATCAGCGCGATGTAGACCACATCGAGTGCGACGCCCATGACCGCGCTTCCCTCTCCCCTGGCTCTCGTAGCTCCGGCCTCCCGGCCGGGTTGTTCCCGTGTCGCGTTCTCAGCTCTGGTTGAAGAACCCGCCCTCTGCAATGCGGGCCTTGTCCTCCGCCGTGACATCGACGTTAGCAGGCGACAACAGGAACACCTTCTGCGTCACGCGCTCAATGCTGCCATGAAGTCCGAAGACGAGTCCCGCGGCAAAGTCGACAAGTCGCTTTGCATCCGTGTCGTCCATCTCCGTGAGGTTCATGATCACCGGAGTGCCCTCACGGAAGTGTTCCCCGATGGTACGGGCCTCGTTGTAGGTCCGGGGGTGCAGCGTGGTGATGCGGTACGGCTCCCGCTCGGAGACGACCTTGGGCATGATCACGGGTGCGTTCTTCTCCAGGTTGGGGCGCTCAGGTGTGATGGATGCCACGGGTGCGATCCGGGCGGGTCGCACGCTGTCCGCGGGGAGCTGAACTGGCTCGCGCGGCGCGGGGGGTTGCACCACTCGTACCGGTTCGTCCCGTTCGCGCTCCCGCTCCACCTGATGCGCGGGCTGGTGCCTGCGCCGGTCCCGCTCGGGCTCCGGCTCGGGTTCGAATTCATCGTCGGGGTCGAACCCCGGACCGTCGTACCCATCGTCCTCCACGAGGCCGAGGTAGACCGCCATCTTGCGCATCGCGCCGGCCATGCTCCGAGTCCTCCGCTCTGTGGTGGATCGGCAATCGTCGCCAAGTGCCAGCGATCCACGGTGGTCTGCCCCGTAATGAGCGGGAATGACCATATTTTCTGCTGTGGTCCGACCTGCTTCGCGACGTTACCCGAGCCGGGGTCGGACTCCGAGTACCGCAGTACCGACGCGCACATGTGTCGCTCCGGCCGCCACGGCGTCCTCAAGATCCGAACTCATCCCCGCGGAAACCATGTTCGCAGCCGGATGGTCCGCGCGCAGCCGGGATGAGATTTCCATCAGCCGCTCGAAAGCGGCTCGTTGCCGTCCCGCGTACGGACCGGCGAGCGGCGCGACCGTCATCAGGCCGTCGAGCCGGAGCCCGGGTGCCGCCGCCACCGCGTCGGCCAGCGCTTCCACACCCTCCGGCGCGACTCCGCCCCGGTCGCCGCGCTCGCCGTTCCCGGCGTCGAGGGCGACCTGGATCAGACAGCCGAGTTCGGTCTCCCGCTCTCCGGCCACAGCCGTGGAGAGTGCGGAAACGAGCTTGATGCGGTCGATCGACTGCACCACATCGGCATAACGCGTCACTGAACGAACCTTGTTGGTCTGAAGTTGACCGACAAAGTGCCAAGTGAGCGACAGATCCGAGCAGTCCGCGGCCTTGGGGGCGGCGTCCTGGTCGCGGTTCTCGGCCACCTGACGCACACCGAGTCCGTGCAGGATCCGCACGTCGCTCGCGGGGTAGGTCTTGGTGACCACGATGAGGGTGACCTCGTCCCGCGACCGGCCGGCCGCGGCACAGGCGGAGGCGATACGTTCCTCCACCCGTGCCAGGTTCTCGGCGAGTTCCGTGCTGCGGTCCGTCATGCCGTGTCCTCGTCGTCCTGATCGCCCGCGTCGCCCGCGCCGCCCCCATCGGGCCCGTCCAGCCAGACGTATCCGGCGAGCCTTCCGGTGGTGCGGTCACGCCGGTACGAGAAGTGGTCGTCCGACTCCCGCGTGCAGAACGGCGAACGCCGTACGTCACGCACGCCGAGGGCGTCGAGCTGGGAGTGGACTCCGGCGGTGACGTCGACCGCCGGGGTGCCCCACCGGGTCTCGGCCCGGGCGGCGGGGACGACCGCGGCGACCTCGTCCCGCATCGCGGCGGGGACTTCGTAGCATCCGCCGCAGACCGCCGGCCCGGTACGGGCGACGATCCGGGAGGCTTCGGCGCCGAGGGCGAGCATCGCCTCCACGGCGGCGGGGACGACTCCGGCGACGAGCCCGGGGCGACCGGCGTGTGCCGCCGCGACGACCCCGGCGACCGGGTCGGCCATCAGGACCGGGACGCAGTCGGCGGTGAGCACCGCGAGCGGCAGCGCCCGACGGGCGGTCACCAGCGCGTCCACCGCGGGGATCTCGCGGTCGGGGCCCCACGGCCCGTCGACCACGGCGACCCCACGGCCGTGCACCTGGTTCATCCAGACGACCCGCTCCGGGTCGAGCCCGAGGGAGCCGGCCGCGCGCGCCCTGTTCGCGACCACGGCGGCGGGGTCGTCTCCGACCGCGCCGCCGAGGTTCAGGGACGCGTACGGGGCGGCGCTCACTCCGCCCCACCGGTCGGTGAAGGCGAAGTGAGCGCCGGCGCCGCCGGACGTGTCCGCTGCGGGTCCTGCTGTCCTCGCGGTCCCCGCGAGGTGCGCGGGGACCACGTCGTGCCGGTCTATCACTTCAGGAAGTCCGGTACGTCCAGCTCTTCGGCCTGGGTGTCCTGGTAGGGACGGGCCGTCGGAACGTGCGGCGGGGAGACCGGCGGCAGCGAGATGTCGTTCGCGACCGGAACGGTCTCGACCGGGGCCGGGGCTTCCTCGCGCGGCGGGACGGAACCGAGTCCGGCCGAGTGGCGGACCGGCTCGGGCCGGGCCGGCGGGGCGGGCTCCTCGCGCTTGGCCGAAGCGGCACCGATCACGTTCTCGCGGCGGGCCGGCGGCTGGCCGCCGTCGAAGCCCGCGGCGATCACGGTGACCCGCACCTCGTCGCCCAGCGCGTCGTCGATGACCGCGCCGAAGATGATGTTCGCCTCCGGGTGCGCCGCCTCGCTCACCAGCTGGGCGGCCTCGTTGATCTCGAAGAGACCGAGGTCGCTGCCGCCGGAGATGGAGAGCAGCACGCCACGGGCGCCGTCGATGGACGCCTCCAGGAGGGGCGAGGAGATCGCCATCTCGGCGGCCGCCACCGCGCGGTCGTCGCCGCGGGCCGAACCGATACCCATGAGCGCCGAACCCGCCTCGGACATGACCGACTTGACGTCGGCGAAGTCGAGGTTGATGAGGCCGGGGGTGGTGATGAGGTCGGTGATGCCCTGGACACCCGAGAGCAGTACCTGGTCGGCCGACTTGAACGCGTCGAGCACGCTCACCTGGCGGTCCGAGATGGACAGCAGCCGGTCGTTCGGGATGACGATGAGGGTGTCGACCTCTTCGCGGAGTTCGGCGATGCCGTCCTCCGCCTGGTTCGCGCGCCGACGGCCCTCGAAGGTGAACGGGCGGGTGACCACACCGATCGTCAGGGCACCCAGCGAGCGGGCGATGTTGGCGACGACGGGTGCGCCGCCGGTGCCGGTGCCGCCGCCCTCTCCTGCGGTGACGAAGACCATGTCGGCCCCCTTGAGGACCTCCTCGATCTCTTCACGGTGGTCCTCTGCCGCCTTGCGACCGACTGCCGGGTTGGCCCCGGCGCCGAGTCCCCGGGTGAGTTCACGGCCGACGTCGAGCTTGACGTCGGCGTCGCTCATCAACAGGGCTTGCGCGTCCGTGTTGATCGCGATGAACTCGACGCCCTTGAGACCGACCTCGATCATTCGGTTGATGGCATTGACACCACCGCCGCCGACACCGATGACCTTGATGACTGCGAGGTAGTTCTGCGGTGCTGCCACGTCGAAGGCCTCTCGCCTCGATTTACGTGTCGTCGCTCTGCGGTGGCCCGCCGCGACGACGGATGTCGATGGGGACGGTCCGAACGCCGACCCAAACCCTAACGCTGAAGTTTAGGGTTACCAGTGTGTCTGCTTCTTGGACTCTTCCGAACAGGACACTAAGTCGACAAGTGGCGCACGTTCAACGAACACGCCGAACCTCCCGTTTTTCTTTTCACCCTATGTGATCACCCGTAGCGATGACCAACCAGGGTGCTGGTCAGGCCAAATACCCGTCAACTGTCGGAAGACGCAGGAGCGGTGGGCGCACTCACGTCGAAGTGTCCCGCTTTGGGTGACGCTTTCATCAGGGCGGTGAGGACTTTCGCCTTCACCGCTCCCTGTTCACCACTGCCCCAGACCACTTCCCGTCCCCCCGTCAGCTCCAGCGAGATCGCATCGTACGAGGTCACCCGCACGACCTCGGTGTCCCGGGCGACGGCGGCGGGGAGGTCGCCGGCGACCCCGACCGCCTCCCGCAACAGACGGTCACCGCCGAAACGGCGCAGACTGGCGGAACGATCGGGTTTCAATTCCAGCAGGGGAACCCCCTCGGGTGCTTTGTCCACGATTGCGAACCGCGTGCCCCCGGAGTCCACTTCGGTGAACTTTGCGCCCTTTTTCACCAGGAGGACCGGCTTTCGCTCGGTCACCTCGATATCGATTCCGTGCGGCCAGGAACGCGTGACGTCCACGGTGTCGATACGGGGGAGCTTCTGCCGCAACCGGCGCTCCAGGGAATCGGTGTCCACGCCGATCAACGGCGAGCCGACCGGAGCCGCGGCCGCCGCTTCCACCTCCGCCGGGGAGAGCACCTCGGTCCCGCCGACCCCGACCTGCTCCAGCCGGAGCCAGGAGGAGCCCCAGAGCGCCCACGCCAGGCCCCCGGCGAGCAGAGCGGCCCCGGCCGCGCCGAGGAACAGGTTCCTGCGGCGGGCGGACCCGTCTCTTCCGGGTCCGGCGTGCGGCGCGCGCGCCGGTGTGTCCGCCTGCTGCCCTGAACCGCGCTGGGCGGTCGTCGGTCCGGCCACGCTCGCTCCTTCGCCGGGCCCGGGGCACACGCCCCGGGCCCGCCCCGCCTCACGCCTGGCGGCGTGCGGCAATCGCCTCGTACACCATGCCGACGAGCAGGTCGTCGGCGTCGCGGCGGCCGAACTCGGCGGCGGCGCGCGACATTTCGTACAGTCGGTGCGGATCGGACAGCACCGGAAGGACGTTGGCCTGTACCCACTCGGGGGTGAGGGCCGCGTCGTCGACCAGCAGACCGCCGCCGGCGTTGACCACCGGCTGGGCGTTGAGCCGCTGTTCGCCGTTGCCGATCGGCAGCGGGACGTACGCGGCGGGCAGCCCGACGGCGGAGAGTTCGGCCACGGTCATCGCGCCCGCGCGGCAGAGCATCATGTCGGCCGCCGCGTACGCGAGGTCCATCCGGTCCACGTACGGTACCGGGATGTAGGGCGGCATACCGGGCATGTTGTCGATGCGCGGCAATTCGTTCTTCGGACCGACCACGTGCAGGATCTGGATGCCCGAGCGCTGGAGCAGCGGCGCGACCCGCTGGACCACCTCGTTGAGGTGGCGGGCGCCCTGCGAGCCGCCGGAGACCAGCAGGGTGGGCAGGTTGGGGTCGAGCCGGAAGGCGGCGCGCGCCTCCGGGCGGACCCGGGCCCGGTCCAGGGTGGCGATGGTGCGGCGCAGCGGGATGCCGATGTAGCGGGCGCCGCGCAGCTTGCTGTCGGGGGTGGAGACGGCGACGCCGTGCGCGTACCGGGAGCCGATCTTGTTGGCCAGGCCGGGGCGGGCGTTGGCCTCGTGGACGACGATCGGCACTCCGGCGCGCTTGGCGGCGAGGTAGCCGGGCAGCGCGACGTAACCGCCGAAGCCGACCACGCAGTCGGCCTTGGTGCGTTCCAGGATCTGCTCGGCGGCCTTGATGGTGCCGCGCAGCCGGCCCGGGACGGTGATCAGCTCCGGTGTGGGCTTACGGGGCAGCGGTACGGCCGGGATGAGCGCCAGGTCGTACCCCCGCTCGGGTACGAGCCTGGTCTCCAGGCCGCGTTCCGTGCCGAGGGCGGTGATGCCCACGGTCGGGTCCTGCCTGCGCAGGGCGTCTGCGAGGGCAAGCGCGGGCTCGATGTGGCCGGCGGTCCCCCCGCCGGCGAGTACGACATGCACCGAAATTCACCGCTCTCCGGACGGACGCTTCTTGACGCGCCGTCTCATCGTCTTCCATCTCACCCCGGGCCTCCGCATGGCCAGGGCCGCTTGCGCACCGGGCTGCTCACGCGCGAAGGCGATCATCAGCCCGACCGCGAACATGGTCGGCAGCAGGGCCGACCCCCCGTAGGAGAACAGCGGGAGCGGGACGCCGGCGATCGGCAGCAGGCCGAGCACCGCACCGATGTTGATCACAGCCTGCGCGGTGATCCAGGTCGTCACACCTCCCGCGGCGTACCTCACGAAGGGGTCCTCCGTGCGTCCGGCCACGCGGATACCCGCATAGCCTAGAGCCGCGAAGAGGGCGAGCACCGACAGAGTCCCCGCCAGCCCCAGTTCCTCGCCGGTGATGGCGAAGATGAAGTCGGTGTGGGGTTCGGGCAGTTGTCCCCATTTTTCCACGCTCGCACCGAGTCCCGATCCGAACCAGCCACCGGACGCGAGGGCGTAGATTCCGTGCGCGGCCTGCCAGCAGCCGCCCGCGGCGTCCGGTTCGCTGACACCGACGCAGGCGAGCCGGGACATGCGGTTCGGGTTGGTCTTGATCAGCAGGACGGCGATGGCCCCGGCGAAGCCGAGCACTCCGACGAAGAGCCGGGTGGGCGCCCCGGCGAGCCAGAGCAGGCCGAAGAGGATCGCGGTGAGGATGATCGCGGTGCCCATGTCGCCGCCGAGCATGATCAGTCCCAGCAGCATGAAGGCGACCGGGACCAGCGGCACCAGCATGTGCTTCCACTGGGTGAGCAGCCGCTTGTCCTGCTTGCGGGCGAGCAGGTCGGCTCCCCACAGCACGAGGGCCAGCTTCCCGAACTCGCTGGGCTGGAGCTGGAACGGGCCGCCGATGTAGAGCCAGTTCTGGTTGCCGTTGACCGACATCCCTATGCCGGGGACCTGGACCAGCGCCATCAGGAAGACCGTGCCGAGCAGCATCGGGTAGGCGAGCCCGCGGTGGAGCTTGACCGGCATGCGGGCGGCCAGCACCATCAGTCCGGCTCCGATGACGGCGGCCAGGAACTGCTTGCGGAAGAAGTAGGTGCTCGGCTTGGCGAGTTCCAGCGCCTTGATCATGGAGGCGCTGTAGACCATCACGAGGCCCAGCACGATGATCAGCAGGCTGGAGCCGAGGATGACGTAGTACGCCGTCAGGGGGCGGTCCCAGGCCCTCAGCGCCTGCTCGTAGGCGCGGCGCACCCCGCCGCCGCGTGGGCTGCGGGGGGAGGGGGCGGAGCGGGCCGGCGGCCGGGCGGGCCGGGGGCCGCGTCCGGAGCCCTCGGCGAGCCGTCCGCGCAGGGCCAGGCCGGGGTGGGTCGGCACACCGTCTCCGGGAGTGCCGTACGGGGCGGCCGGGGCGAACGGCCGGGTACGGAAGGCGCCGGTCCTCGTCGCGTGGGCCCGCGCGCGGACCCGTCCTCGGGCGTCGGGCCCCTCATCGGCCGGCATAGTCGCTGTCCCCTCCGCTGATCGTGCCCGGGGCGGCGACGGCCCGGCGGCCCGGACCGGGCCGTACCCGTCCCCCCGGATCACATTCTCTCCGGGGACGGTACGGCCCGGGGGCCGGGCCTGTCAGGCGCTGTCGTCGGCGCGTGCGCGGACCGCGTCCGCGAACGCCTCGCCCCGCTCGTTGTAGTTGACGAACATGTCCATCGAGGCGCAGGCCGGGGCCAGCAGCACGGTGTCGCCCGGGCGGGCGAGACGTGCGGCCTCGGCGACCGCCTCGGACATGGCCCCAGTGTCGGTCCGGTCCAGGTCGACCACGGGTACCTCGGGGGCGTGTCGCGTCAGGGCTTCGCGGATGAGGGCCCGGTCGCGGCCGATGAGGACCACGCCCCGCAGGCGCTTCGCGGCGCCGCTCACCAGTTCGTCGAAGGTCGCTCCCTTGGCGAGGCCGCCGGCGATCCAGACGATCGGCTCGTAGGCGGCGAGGGAGGCTTCGGTGGCGTGGGTGTTGGTGGCCTTGGAGTCGTCCACGTAGGCGACGCCGTCGATGTCCGCCACGTGCTCGATGCGGTGCGGGTCGGGGCGGAAGGCGCGCAGTCCGTCGCGGACCGCGGCGGGCTTCACGCCGAAGGCGCGGGCCAGCGCGGCGGCGGCGAGGGCGTTGGCGATGTTGTGCGGGGCGGGCGGGTCGACGTCCGCGACCTCGGCCAGCTCCTGGGCCTGCTTCTGCCGGTTGGTGACGAAGGCCCGGTCCACCAGGATGCCGTCGACGACACCGAGCTGGGAGGGGCCGGGAGTTCCGAGGGTGAAGCCGATCGCCCGGCAGCCCTCCTCCACGTCGGCCTCGCGGACCAGTTCCTCGGTGGCGGGGTCGGCGACGTTGTACACACAGGCCACGGTGTTGCCCTCGTAGACGCGGCCCTTGTCGGCGGCGTACGCCTCCATCGAGCCGTGCCAGTCGAGGTGGTCCGGGGCGAGGTTGAGCACCGACGCGGAGTGGGCGCGTACCGAGGGCGCCCAGTGCAGCTGGTAGCTGGAGAGCTCGACGGCGAGCACGTCGTACGTCTCCTCGCCCAGTACGGCGTCCAGCAGGGAGACGCCGATGTTGCCGACGGCCGCGGTGCGCAGCCCGGCGGCCTCCAGGATGGAGGCGAGCATCCGTACGGTCGTGGTCTTGCCGTTGGTGCCGGTCACCGCGAGCCAGGGGGCGGGTTCGCCGCCCTTGATCCCCCGCAGCCGCCAGGCGAGTTCGACGTCGCCCCAGACGGGGACGCCGGCCGCCGCGGCCGCGAGGAAGAGCGGCTTGTCGGGCTTCCAGCCCGGGGCGGTGACGATCAGTTCGGTGGACTCGGGAAGCGTGTCGCCGTCGCCGAGGCGCACGGTGATCCCCTCCGCCTCCAGGCCGGCGGCCTGGGTGCGGGAGCGCTCGTCGTCGCCGTCGTTGACTACGGTCACCAGCGCGCCGAGTCCGTGCAGGACCCGGGCGGCGGGAATCCCGCTGATCCCGAGTCCGGCGACCGTGACGTGCTTCCCCCGCCAGTCCGCCCGGTCCGCCGAGTCGGTTGTGCTCACTTCTTGGCTGCCCATCCCGCGTAGAAGAGTCCGAGGCCGACGATCACGCACATGCCCTGGATGATCCAGAACCGGACCACCACGAGGACTTCCGACCACCCCTTGAGTTCGAAGTGGTGCTGGAGCGGCGCCATCCGGAAGACCCGCTTGCCGGTCATCTTGAAGGAGCCGACCTGGATGACCACGGACATCGTGATCATCACGAAGAGGCCGCCGAGGACGGCCATCAGGAACTCGGTGCGCGAGCAGATGGCGAGACCCGCGAGAGCGCCGCCGAGCGCGAGCGAACCGGTGTCACCCATGAAGATCTTGGCCGGCGAGGTGTTCCACCAGAGGAAGCCGAAGCAGGAACCCATCAGCGCCGAGGCGACGACCGCCAGGTCGAGTGGGTCGCGCACTTCGAAACAGGCGCTGGGGTTGGTGAGTTCCATCGCGTTGGCGCACGACTCCTGGAACTGCCAGAGGCCGATGAAGGTGTACGCGCCGAAGACCATCACCGACGCGCCGGTGGCCAGGCCGTCCAGACCGTCCGTCAGGTTCACGCCGTTGGACATGGCGAGAATCATGAACAGGGCCCAGACGACGAACAGCACCGGCCCGATCGACCACCCGAAGTCCTCGACGAACGAGAGCCGGGTGGACGCCGGGGTGTTGCCGTGGATGTCGGCGAACTGGAGCGAGAGCACCGCGAACGCGATGCCGACGATCAGCTGGCCGGCCATCTTCGCCTTGGCCCGCAGGCCGAGCGAACGCTGCTTGACGATCTTGATGTAGTCGTCCAGGAAGCCGACGAGCCCCATCCCCGCCATCAGGAAGAGCACGAGGACACCGGAGAACCGCATGTCCTCGCCCGTGATGACCTTCGCCAGGACGTACGCGATGATCGTCGCCAGGATGAAGGCGATGCCGCCCATGGTGGGCGTGCCCTTCTTGCTGCCGTGCGTGCGCGGGCCGTCGTCCCGGATGAACTGGCCGTAGCCCTTGCGGGCCAGCAGCTTGATGAGCAGCGGGGTACCGACCAGGGTCAGGAAGAGCCCGATGGCCCCCGCGAAGAGGATCTGCCTCATCGGCCGGTGACCTCGCCCTCGGTCGAGTTCTCCAGCAGTGCCTGGGCAACCATCTCCAGGCCGACCGACCGGGACGCCTTCACCAGCACGACGTCTCCCGGGCGCAGTTCACTGCGCAACAGGTCGACGGCCGCCTGTGCGTCGGACACGTGCACCGACTCCTCACCCCACGAACCCTCGTTGTAAGCGCCCAGTTGCAGCCAGGAGGCTTCTCTTCCTCCGACCGCGACGAGCTTGCTGACGTTGAGCCGGACGGCAAGCCGTCCGACCGCGTCGTGCTCGGAGAGCGACTCGTCACCGAGCTCGGCCATCTGACCGAGCACCGCCCAGGTCCGCCGGCCCCTGCCCATGGCGGCCAGCGCACGGAGTGCGGCTCTCATGGATTCGGGGTTCGCGTTGTAGGCGTCGTTGACGACCGTCACACCGTCCGGACGCTCGGTGACCTCCATGCGCCAGCGGGAGAGGGTGCCCGCCTCGGAGAGCGCCTCGGCGATCTCGTGTACGGGCATGCCCAACTCATGGGCGACGGCGGCTGCGGCGAGCGCGTTCGACACGTGGTGCTCACCGTACAGGCGCATGGTCACCTCGCTGCACCCGGTGGGTGTGTGGAGGCTGAAAGCGGGGTGTCCGTCCGCTGTGAGACGGACGTTCTCTCCGCGTACGTCCGATTCGGGCGCCTCTCCGAAGAGAAGGACCCGTGCTTTTGTACGCGAGGACATGGCGCGCACGAGCGGATCGTCGGCGTTGAGGACGGCCACGCCGTCCTCGGGGAGCGACTCGACCATCTCGCCCTTGGCCTGGGCGATCTGCTCCCGGCCGCCGAACTCGCCGATGTGGGCGGTCCCGACGTTGAGGACGAGCCCGATCCGGGGCGGGACGAGTCCGGTGAGGTAGCGGATGTCGCCGATGTAGCGGGCGCCCATCTCCAGCACGAGGTGCTGGGTCTCCTCGGTGGCGCGGAGCGCCGTGACCGGCAGGCCGATCTCGTTGTTGAGGTTGCCCGCCGGGTAGACGGTCGGCCCCATCCGCTCCATGAGCTGGGCGATGAGGTCCTTGGTGGAGGTCTTGCCCGCGGAGCCGGTGAGGGCGACGACGGGCAGCCCGAGGCGGTCGACGACGACGTACCGGGCGAGGGCGCCGAGCGCCGCCACCACGTCGTCGACGACGATCGCGGGCACCCCGACGGGGCGGGTGGCCAGCACCGCGACGGCTCCGGCCGCCACGGCGCCGGTGGCGTAGTCGTGGCCGTCGACCTGTTCACCGACGAAGGCGGCGAACAGGCCGCCTCGCTCCACCTTCCGGGAGTCGATGACGACCGGGCCGTCGACGACGACCGAGGTGTCCGGTATGTCGTGCGGCTGCCCGCCGACGATTTCGGCGATCTCGGCGAGGGAAAGGGCGATCACTTGGTCATCCCTGACTGTTGTTCTCGTGGTGGGCTTCGTGCTGCTGGGTGGGTGCGGGGTCGGGGCGCTCCAGGGACCGTGCGATGGCCGCGCGGAGGACCTGGCGGTCGTCGAAGGGGCGTACCACCCCGTGGACGTCCTGGCCCTGCTCGTGGCCCTTGCCGGCGACGAGGACGGTGTCCCCGGGCCGCGCGCGGGCGACGGCCGCGGCGACGGCCGCGGCCCGGTCCGCGTCGACCAGGACGTCGCCGCGTTCGTGGACGGGCACCTCGGCGGCGCCCGCGAGCATCGCGGAGAGGATCCGCAGCGGGTCCTCGGAGCGGGGGTTGTCGGAGGTCAGTACGGCGGTGTCGGCGAGGCGGGCCGCGGCGGCGCCCATCGGGGCCCGCTTGGTGGTGTCGCGGTCGCCGCCGCAGCCGAGCACGATGTGCACCCGGCCCTGGGTGACCTTGCGCAGGGAGCGGAGCACCGATTCGACGGCGTCCGTCTTGTGCGCGTAGTCGACGACGGCGAGGTACGGCTGGCCCGCGTCGACGCGCTCCAGCCGGCCGGGGACGCCGGGGACGGCCGCGACGCCGTCGGCGGCGGTCTGCGGGTCGATCCCGGCGACGGCCAGGGTGACGATCGCGGCGAGGGTGTTGGCCACGTTGAACGGGCCGGGCAGCGGGGCACGGGCGGCGATGCGCTCGCCGTCGGGGCCGACCACGGTGAAGGTGCTGTCCTGCGGCCCGACTTCGACGTCCTCGGCACGCCAGTCGGCGTCGGGGTGGCCCTCGGCGGAGAAGGTGGTGACGGGGACACCGGCCTCGGTGACCAGCCTGCGGCCGTAGGCGTCGTCGTAGTTGACGACCCCTCGCCTGCTGCGCTCCGGGGTGAAGAGCTGCGCCTTGGCCTGGAAGTAGTCCTCCATGCCGGAGTGGAACTCCATGTGCTCCGGGCTGAGGTTGTTGAAGACGGCGACGTCGAAGACGCAGCCGTCGACCCGGCCCAGCACCAGCGCGTGGCTGGAGACCTCCATGGCGACCGACTCGACACCGCGTTCGCGCATGACCGCGAAGAGGGCCTGGAGGTCGGTGGCCTCGGGGGTGGTGCGCTCGGACTTGATGCGTTCGTCGCCGATGCGGGTCTCGACCGTGCCGATGAGCCCGGTGGCGTGGCCGGCGCCGCGCAGCCCGCCTTCGACGAGGTAGGCGGTGGTGGTCTTGCCGGAGGTCCCGGTGATGCCGATCTGGAGCAGGTCGGTGCCGGGGCGGCCGTAGATCTCGGCGGCGAGGTCGCCCATGACGGCGCGCGGGTCCTCGGCGACCAGCACCGGGAGGCCGGTGGCGGCGGCGCGTTCGGCGCCCGCGGGGTCGGTGAGGACCGCGGCGGCGCCCAGTCCGGCCGCCTGGGCCGCGAAGTCGGCGCCGTGCAGCCTGGCGCCCGGCAGAGCCGCGTACACGTCTCCCGGGCGGACCGCCCGGGAGTCGTGGGTGATGCCGGTGACCTCCACCGCCGCGGGCAGTTCGAGGCCGAGGCGGGCGGCCTGCTCGCCGAGGGGAGTCGGCCTGAGCCGTTCCGGTCGGGGCGCTCCCGGGTAGTTCACGGGCGCGTCCTTCGGGGTGATTCGGTACTGATCAGCGTGGGGCACGGCGGTGAGCGTACCGGGCTGACCCGGCCTCTCGCGAAGTGAGGGGCCAGGGTTTCGGAACTTCTCGTTCCGGTTCCCCGGATCGGGGGTGATGGTTGTCACTGGTACTCCCCTGGGAACGTACGAGGTCACGGCCGGGTCCGGCGCGCGGTGCGGCCCGTCCCTCGGTGCGCGCGGCCGGAACGTCTCCGTCCGCCCGGCGCGCACCTCGGTCGTGCCGTTCCCCCTCCGGTCAGGCGTCCGGCCCGAAGAAGACCGGCAGTCCGGGCGACTTGGTGCCGCTCGGCGGGGTCTGGAGGGTCTTCAGCGCGAACTCCATGACCTTCTTGTAGATCGGCCCGCAGATCTGGCCGCCGAAGTAGTTGCCCCTGGTGGGGTTCTGGATCGCGCAGTAGACGGTGATCTGCGGATCGTCGGCCGGTGCGAAGCCGGCGAAGGAGGCGGTGTAGCCGTCGTACACGCCGCGGACCGGGTCCACCCGGTTGGCGGTACCGGTCTTGCCCGCCACCCGGTAGCCGGGGATGCGCGCCTTGGTGCCGGTGCCCTCCTCGTCGCCGACGACGGACTCCAGCATGGTGGCGACCTCCTTGGCGGTCTTCTCGCTGACCACCCGGGTCTCCTCGGGCTTCTCGGCGTCCGTGTAGCGGCCGTCGGGGCCCTTGGTGCCGCGTACGAGCGTGGGGGCGATCCGTACCCCGCCGTTGGCGATGGTCGAGTAGACCGAGGCCGCCTGGACGGCGTTGAGCGAGAGTCCCTGGCCGAACGGAATCGTGTACTGCTGGGAGGTCGACCAGTCCTGGGGCTTGGCGAGGATGCCCGCCGACTCACCGGGGTAGCCGAGGCCGGTGGGGCTGCCGATGCCGAACTTGCGGAGGTAGGAGTAGAGGACCTTGTTCGCCTCGGGCTGGGTCTTCCCGAGCTGACCGGTCGCCAGGATGGTGCCGATGTTGCTGGACTTGGCGAGGACGCCGTTGAGCGTGAGGTGCCAGGTCTTGTGGTCGATGTCGTCCTTGAAGAGCCGGTCCCCGCGGTGCAGCCGGTTGGGCACGGTGACGTGCGTGAGGGGGGTGGCGGCGCCCTCCTCCAGCACGGCGGCCATGGACATGACCTTGGCGGTGGAGCCGGGCTCGTACACGTCCTGGAGCGCCGCGTTGCCCAGCGAGCCCGCTCCGACGGTGGAGAGGTCGTTCGGGTCGAAGCCCGGGGCGTTGGCCAGGGCCAGCAGCTCACCGGTCCGGGTGTTCTGCACGACGACGTACCCGCCGTCCGCCTTGGACGCCTCGACCTGCTCGCTGATGGCCCGCTGGGCGGCCCACTGGATGTCCCGGTCGATGGTGAGCTCGACGTCCGTGCCCTCGACGGCCGGGATCTCCTTGGCGCCGGCGGTCGGCACCCGGCGGCCGCCCGACTGGGCGTACCGGATCTTCCCGTCCTGGCCGGAGAGCTCCTCGTTCAGCTGGGACTCCAGGCCGCCGCCGCCCTTGCCGTCGGCGTTGACGAAGCCCAGTATCCCGGCGGCGAGATCGCCGTTCGGATAGACGCGCTTGGTCGTCGGCTCCTGGAAGACGCCCGCCAGCACGCCGGGCGCCTCCCCGCCGTCCTCGGCCGCCTTGTCCGCGAGGACCGACTTCAGGTCCTTGATCTGCTTCCAGACCTGCGGGGTCTGCCGCCGGGCGAGCACGGTGTAGCGGCTCCCGGGCTTCGAGAGCTGCGCGGTGAGGGTGGCCGCGTCCTTGCCGAGGATGGGGGCGAGGAGGGCCGCCGCCTGCTCGGGGGCGTCCGGGACCTTGCTCTCGGCCCGGGTGAACATCTTGGGGTCCGCGGTGATGTCGTACGCGTCGACGCTGGTGGCCAGGGCGATCCCGTTGCGGTCGGTGATCTCGCCGCGTTCGGCGGCGACGGTGTACTCGAGGTACCGGTTCTCCTTGGCCTTCGCCGAGTACGCGTGCGCGTCGACGGCCTGGACCTGGAGGAGCCGGGCCGCGAACACCAGCATGACGAGCGTCAGCCCGAGGCTGACCAGGCGCAGCCGGGGGCGCGGGTTGCCCAGGCGCAGGGAGCGCGGCGCGGGACGGCCCGGCCGGCCGGGCGAGGGGCGTCGTGCTTCGGGGCGGGCGGCGGGCCGGGGGCGTCCCGTACCGCCTGCGGCCCCCCGGGGGCGTGCGGGGCCGGGCACACGGCGGCGCGGCGGTTCCTTGGACGGCACTGCGTCACCTGCCGGGACTCGTCGGGGTCGTGGTCGCCGCGGTGGGCTCCGCCGGGTTCGCGGAAGCGTCCTGCGAGGAGGACGCGGCGGACGGTGCGGGGGTGGTCACGTCGGTGGGCCGGGCGCTGTCCGCGGGGCTCGCGGGCTCCTCGGACCCGGTCGCCCCGGCCGCCTGGGGGTTCCCGGCCGCCTGGGGATCTTCGTCGGGCGCGGGGCCGTCCGTCGCGGCCGGGGTGGGCGCGGGCTCCGGGTCGGGGTCCGCGGTGACCTCGGCGGGGACGCCCCGGACCGTGCCGTCCGGGTTCAGGAAGGCGGGGCTGCCGCCGGGGACCATGCCCAGTTCCCTGGCCCGCCGCTCCAGCGCGTCGGGCTGCGAGTAACCGTCCACGTCCCGCTGGAGCGCCTGCTCCTCGTCGGTGAGGTCGGTCGTCTGTCTGCGCAGTTCGCTGAGGCGGAACGAGCCCTCGTTGAGCGCGGAGTTCAGCAGCAGGAGGCTGATCAGCCCGCCGCCGAGGAGGACCACGACCAACAGCATGAAGGGGGTACGGGCCGCGTTGCTCGGCCCCGACGGCATCAGCCGGGCGAGGCGGGCGGCGCGTCCCTTCAGCGGCGCGGCCTGCCGGTTCACCGCGCCGTCTCCCGAACCCCGGTGCGGTCGCCGGGCGTACGCCCCCGTGGCGCGGTCACCGCTCGTCCTCGCGGATGCGTTCGGCGCCGCGCAGCCGGGCCGGGGCGGCCCGGCGGTTCTCGGCGACCTCTTCCTCGGTGGGCAGTTCCGCGCCCCGGGTGAGGAGCTTGAGGCGGGGCTGGTAGCGCTCGGGGACGACGGGCAGTCCGGGCGGCGCGGTGTTCGCCGCGCCGGCCGCGAACACCTGCTTGACCAGCCGGTCCTCCAGCGAGTGGTAGGAGAGCACGGCGATCCGGCCGCCGACCGCGAGGGAGGCGACCGCGGCGGGGATGGCGCTCTCCAGGACGGTGAGCTCGCCGTTCACCTCGATGCGCAGCGCCTGGAAGGTGCGCTTGGCCGGGTTGCCGCCGGTGCGCTTGGCGGCCTGCGGCAGGGAGTCACGGATCAGTTCGACCAGGCGGGCACTGTTGGTGAACGGTTCCTTCTCGCGCTCGCGCACGATGGCCGAGACGATCCGCTTGGCCTGCTTCTCCTCGCCGTACGCGCGCAGGATGCGGACCAGTTCGCCCGGCGGGTAGGTGTTGAGCACCTCCGCCGCGCCGATGCCGGTCGTCTGGTCCATGCGCATGTCGAGCGGCGCGTCCTGGGCGTAGGCGAATCCCCGGTCGGCCTCGTCCAGCTGCATGGAGGAGACGCCGAGGTCGAAGAGGACGCCCTGGACCTTGGGGATGCCGAGCCGGTCCAGCACCTCGGGCAGTTCGTCGTAGACCGCGTGCACCAGGGTGGCGCGGTCGCCGTACGGGGCGAGGCGCTCGCCGGAGAGCCGGAGCGCCTCCTTGTCCCGGTCGAGGGCGACCAGCCGCACCTCGGGGAAGGCGGTGAGCAGGGCCTCGCTGTGTCCGCCGAGGCCGAGGGTGCAGTCGACGACCACCGGTGGGGTGCCGCCCGCCCGCTCCAGAGCCGGGGCCAACAGGTCCAGGCATCGCTGGAGCATCACCGGGACGTGTCGGGTCTGGCTCAATGCGCCCTCTCAGGCTCAGGTCCGTGAGGCGGCACGTGCGGCCTGGTCCCCGCCCGCTCAGAAGGGGAGGCCTGCCGGCGCCGGGGAAGGGGCGCCGGCCTGCCATGAGCGGGAGAGGGCCGGGCCGCACGTTCGCCGCACATCACGGGGACATCGGAAATGCGGAGAATGACGGAGGTGGAGAAATGTATGGAGTTGTACGGACTTCCGCGGCGCATTGCCAAAACTGCCGCGCGTACCGCTGAAAACCGCCGGGACCACCGAGGACCACGGGTGCCACCGGAACCGCAGAAGTCGCGGAAGGCTCCGGAACATGCAGCGGAAACAAGTGGAGCGGCGGAACGGAACCGGCCTCGCGGCCGGGTCGGTAACTTCGCGTCACTTTAGTCCACCCTGCCATTCGATCGATTCCGGATCAACGAACCGCTCAGCGCGTCGCCCCGCTCCGGTGGCCCCCGGTCCTCACCCGGACGGGTGAGCCCGGGCGAGTCCTGTGGGTTAGCTCACAACAAGCCTCGTTGACGTTCTTTGTCCTTTTCCCCGAGCCGCTCCGAGCAGGCCGGGCGGCTAACGTCGTAGCCATGTCGACTTCTGCTCAGTCTCCTTCCGCCACCCCCGCCACCCCGGGCGACTCCGTCACGGACCGCCTGGTGGCGGCGAACGCCACGTACGCGAGCGCGTTCACGGACCCGGGCATGGACGCCCGCCCGGTCCAGAAGGTGGCCGTGGTCGCCTGCATGGACGCCCGCATCGACCTGCACGCCGCGCTGGGCCTGGAGCTCGGCGACTGCCACACCATCCGCAACGCGGGCGGCGTGGTCACCGACGACGTGATCCGGTCGCTCACCATCAGCCAGCGGGCGCTGGGCACCCGCAGCGTCATACTCATCCACCACACCACCTGCGGTCTCGAATCGCTGACCGAGGGCTTCCGCCACGAGCTGGAGCTGGAGGTCGGTCAGCGGCCGGTGTGGGCGGTGGAGTCCTTCTCCGACGTCGACCAGGACGTGCGCCAGTCGATCCAGCGGGTCCGCACCTCGCCGTTCCTCCTGCACACGGACGACGTCCGGGGCTTCGTCTTCGACGTCAAGACCGGTCTGCTGCGCGAGATCTCCCCGGCCTCCTGAACCCCCTCGCTCCCCGGCGACCCCGCGCACTACGCCGCGGGGTCGCCATTTCTGTCACGGGGCCACCTCCGGCCCCCCTTTCACCAGCCCCTTGATCGACCCTCCACACGGGCCGCCCCGCCCTTTTTTCGCCTCGAACCGGCATCCGAATATCGACAACACCCGACATATCGGCCCGGGTTGGCCGGAGGCGAGTGACACGAAGCGGTAACGGCAACAAGAATGCGGTGGGTGACGCACTCCGGGGCTTCCGGAGGGGCGTCCGCAATCGGGGTGGGCCAGGCCGTTCGGCGGTGCGGGCCCGTGCGTGAAGGGCCGAGGAGGACCGGGTGACCACCTATGACGAGCGAACGAACCTCACTGATCTGACCGCCACGACGGAGCGGGTGCGCGGGTCGGTGGAGCGCGTGATCGAGGGCAAGCCCGAGGTCGTGCGGATCGCGCTGACCGTGCTGCTCGCCGAGGGCCACCTGCTGATCGAGGACGTGCCCGGAGTCGGCAAGACCATGCTGGCCAAGGCGCTGGCCCGGTCCATCGACTGCTCGGTGCGCCGCATCCAGTTCACCCCGGACCTGCTGCCCTCGGACATCACCGGGGTGTCCGTCTTCGACCAGCAGCGCAAGGACTTCGAGTTCAAGCCGGGCGCCATCTTCGCCCAGATCGTGATCGGCGACGAGATCAACCGCGCGTCGCCCAAGACGCAGTCCGCCCTCCTCGAATCGATGGAGGAGCGGCAGGTCACGACCGACGGGCAGACCTACGCGCTGCCCGACCCCTTCATGGTCGTCGCGACCCAGAACCCGGTCGAGATGGAGGGCACCTACCCGCTGCCGGAGGCCCAGCGCGACCGGTTCATGGCCCGGGTGTCGATGGGCTATCCCAGCCTCGACGCCGAGCTGCGGATGCTCGACGTGCACGGCGGGGTCCCGCCGCTGGACGACCTCCAGCCGGTGGCCCACGCCCACGACATCGTGAAGCTGATCGACGCGGTCCGCTCGGTGCACGTGGCCGAGTCCGTGCGGCGGTACACCGTCGAGCTGGTCCAGGCCACCCGCAGCCACCCCGACCTGCGGCTCGGCGCCTCGCCCCGGGCCAGCCTCCACCTGCTGCGCGCGGCGAAGGCCGCGGCGGCGCTCGGCGGACGGGACTACGCCCTGCCGGACGACGTCCAGGCGCTCGCGGTGCCGGTGCTCGCCCACCGTCTGCTGCCCACCGCGCAGGCCCAGCTGAACCGCCGCACGGCGGAGCAGGTGGTGGCGGAGATCCTGCAGCGCACGCCCGTACCCACCTCGCCGGACGACCGGACCGCCGACCGGCGCGTACCCCCGTACCCGCAGGGCGGTCCGGCGTACGCGCCCGGCACGCGGCGGCCGTGATGGCGGACGCGCACCGGGGGCCGGGCCCCCGAGGCGGCGCGGCCGGCGACGAGGCCGACGGTGGCAGAGGCACCCTGCGGGCGGCCCTGGGCGGGCTGACCACCCGGGGGCGCTCCTTCCTGGCCGCCGGCATCGCCGCCGCGGTCTGCGCCTACGTACTGGGCCAGGCCGACCTGCTCCGGGTCGGCCTGCTGCTCGCCGTGCTGCCGCTCGTCTGCGTCGCCGCGCTCCATCGCACCCGCTACCGGGTCGTCGGCACGCGGCGGCTGTCGCCCTCGCGGGTGCCCGCGGGTTCGGAGGCGCGGGTGCACCTGCGGGTGGACAACGCCTCCCGCCTTCCCTCCGGGCTGCTGATGCTGCAGGACCGCGTTCCGTACGTGCTCGGGCCGAGGCCCCGCTTCGTGCTGGACCGGGTGGAGCCGGGCGGGCGGCGGGAGGTCTCCTACCGGGTCCGCTCGGACCTGCGCGGCCGGTACCCGCTGGGGCCGCTGCAGATGCGGCTCGCCGACCCGTTCGGGATGTGCGAGCTGACCCGCTCCTTCAGCGCCCACGACACCCTGGTGGTGATCCCCCGCACCCAGGCGCTCCCCCCGCTCCGGCTCACCGGGGCGGCCTCCGGCTACGGCGACGGGCGCCAGCGCTCGCTCGCCCAGGCGGGCGAGGACGACGTACTGCCGCGGGGTTACCGGCACGGCGACGACCTGCGCCGGGTCCACTGGCGTTCCACCGCCCGCTACGGCGAGCTGATGGTGCGCCGGGAGGAGCAGCCCCAGCGGGCACGGGCCTCGGTGCTGCTGGACACCCGGCGGTCCGCCTTCCGGGGCTCCGGGCCGGAGTCGGCGTTCGAGTGGGCGGTGGCCGCGGCGGCCTCCGCGCTGGCGCACCTGGTGGAGCGGGGCTTCGCGGTGCGGCTGCTGACGGACGAGGGCGGTGCGATGCCCGGTGACGGCGGCGACGGCTTCTCCGGTTCGTCCAGGACGTCCGGCTCTTCCGGTGCCTTCGGTTCCTTTGGTTCCTCCGGTGTCTCAGGTGCCTTCGGTTCCTCCGGTTCCGAGCACGCGTCCGCCGAGGCGGCCGGACTGATGCTGGACACGCTCGCGGTCGTCGAGCACTCCGACGCGGGCGGCCTGGACGGTGCGCACGAGGTGCTGCGCGGCGGCCACGAGGGCCTGCTGCTCGCGTTCCTGGGCGATCTGGACGAGGAACAGGTGGCGGTCGCGGCGGCCATGCGGCGGCGCAGCGGCGCGGCCGTCGCGTTCGTACTGGACGGCGAGACGTGGGCGCCGGGCGCGGGTCCGACGCCGGCGACCCCGTTCGCGGAGCGGCTGCGGCGGCTGCGCGAAGCGGGCTGGACCGCGGTTCCGGTGCCGCCCGGGGCGGACCTCGCCCAGGTGTGGCAGCGGGCCGGGCAGCCCGGTGACACCCAGCCCGCCGGTGGCGGCGCTGCGACAGGTTTCTCCGGAGGATGGTCATGAGCGGTCCCGTCCGGCTCGCCCTGTGCGCCTACGCGGCGACGCTGCTGGCGGCGGGGGCGCTGCTGCCCCTGGTGGACCCCTGGACATGGATCTTCGAGGCCGCGCTGCTGCTCGCCGTGCAGAGTACGGCGGGGGCGCTGGCACGGCGGTTCGTGCCGGCGCGCGCGGTGGCCGTCGGGATACAGGTGCTGGTCGCGCTGGTGCTCCTGACGGCGGCGTTCGCCGGTGACAGGGCGCTGTTCGGGGTGCTGCCCGGCCCGGGGGCCGTCCAGTGGCTGGGCGACCTGCTGACGGCGGGCACGGACGACGTCGGCCGGTACGCGCCCCCCGCACCCATGACGGACGGCATCAAGCTGCTGCTGGTCGGCGGGGTCCTGCTGATCGGGCTGCTGGTCGACGTGCTGGCGGTGACGCTGCGCGCCGCCGCACCGGCCGGGCTCCCGCTGCTCGCGCTCTACTCGGTGGCGGGCGGGCTCTCCGACGGCGGTGCGAGCCGGCTGTGGTTCGTGCTGGCGGCCTCGGGCTATCTGCTGCTCCTGCTGGCCGAGGGCCGGGACCGTACCGCCCAGTGGGGGCGGCTCTTCGCCGGCCCGGCGCGCGGCGGGCCGCCGTCCGGGGCCCGGGTGAAGTCCCCGGTGCGCACCGGGCGCCGGATCGGTGTGCTGGCGCTGGGCGTCGCGCTGGTGGTTCCGGCCGCGCTGCCGGCGCTCGGCGGAGGTCTGCTGGACGGCCTGGGCACCGGCAACGGGCGGGGTGGCGGCGGGGGCACGATCTCGGCGGTGAACCCGCTGGTCTCCCTCCAGGACAACCTCAACCAGTCGGAGAACAGGGAGGTGCTGAGCTACCGCTCCGAGGACGGCGCCGCGCAGGGCTCCTATCTGCGCATCCTCTCCCTCGACCGGTTCACCGGGAGCGAGTGGCTGCCGTCCAAACGGGCGCTGCGGGACGTACCGGACCGGCTCCCGCAGCCGACGGGCCTCGGGCAGGACGTCCTCGCCACCGAGGTCACCACCCGGATCACCGCGTCCGACGACTACCGGCAGGACTATCTGCCGATGCCGTATCCGGCGACCAGCGTCAGCGTCGACGGCCGCTGGCGGTACGAGCCCGTGGGGCGCACCCTCATCGGCGACGGCGGCCAGACGACGCGCGGAGCGCGGTACCGGGTCAGCAGCCTGGTGGTGGAGCCGACGGCGGCGCAGCTCGCATCGGCCGGGCTGCCGCCGGAGGACCTGACCCTGGAGTACACCGAGGTGCCGGCGTCCCTGCCGGACGTGGTGGCGGAGACCGCCGCGCAGGTCACGCGGGGCTCGGCCAACCACTACGAGCAGGCCGTGGCGCTGCAGGACTGGTTCGCGCAGAACGGCGGCTTCACGTACGACACCTCGGTGAACTCGGGCACCGGGACGGCGGCGATCGCACGGTTCCTCAAGGACAAGCGCGGCTTCTGCGTGCACTTCTCGTTCGCCATGGCGGCGATGGCCCGGACGCTGGGCATCCCGGCCCGGGTCGCGGTGGGCTTCACGCCGGGGACGACGCAGGCGGACGGGTCGGTCTCGGTCGGGCTGCGGGACGCGCACGCCTGGCCGGAGCTGTACTTCGAGGGTGTGGGGTGGACGCGCTTCGAGCCGACCCCCACGCGGGGCTCGGTGCCCTCCTACACGGTGCCCCAGGCGCCCACCGGGTCCACCGACACGTCGGCCGCTCCGACCGCTTCGGTCTCGGCGCAGCCCTCGGCCGCCCCGTCCGCCTCGGAGAGCTGCTCGGCGCTGATGCGCAAGGAGGGTGCCTGCGGGCCCTCGGCGGCTCCGGTCGCCGCGGACACGGCCGGGCCGGGGTTCCCGCTCGGCACGGTGGCCCTGGTGGCGCTCGGCGTGGTGCTGGTCGTGCTGGTCCCGCTGTCGCCGCTGCTGTGGCGGACCCGGCAGCGGCGTCGCCGGCTGTACGGGTCGGGCGGGCGGACGCCCGCGGACGCGGCGGCGAGAACGCTGGCGGTCTGGCGGGAGATCACGGATACGGCCTGGGACCACGGGATCGTCCCGGACGAGGCGCTGACCCCGCGCCGGGCCGCCGACCGCGTCGTGCGGCTGGGCGGTCTTGAGGGTGAGGCGGCGGCGGCCCTGCACCGGGTGGCGGGCGCCGTGGAGCAGGTCCTGTACGCGCCCCGGGCGCAGCAGCCGGCCCGGCTCTTCGAGGACGCGGCGCTGGTACGGGCCGGGCTGGCCGGCCGCGCGGGCCGGCTCGCCCGGCTCCGGGCGGCGCTCGCTCCCCGCTCGGCCGTCCGGGTGGTGTGGGCGGTGTCGGAACGCCGGACGGCGCTGGCGGGACGGTTCGGCGAGCGGGTGGCGGCGGCCGGCCGCTCCCTCCGCCCGTCCCGTTCCCGGGGCTGATCCCGGGAAGCCCGGGCGGGCCGTGCACCCTCGGGGGCACGGCCCGCCCCCCTCTGTGCGGAACGGGCTCGGGGGACGGGCTCACGGACCGGAACGGCCCCGGGCGCACATGACGGAGGGGCGGAACGCGTCGTGCGCGTTCCGCCCCTCCGTCGTACGTTCTTACGTCGTACCGGCCCTACGTCGTACCGGCCCCGCCCGGCCCACCGGACGGGGGAAGACTCACTGGCCCTGTTCGTCGCGGCGGCGCTGCCACCGTTGCTCGATGCGGTTCATCACGGACCGGCGCTGCCTGGGCCCACGCCCGGCGGCCGGGGCGCCGCGCTGCGGCTGTTCTCCGGGCTTGGGCGCCCTGCGCCAGCCGGTGACCGCGAGAACGGCGCAACCGAGCATGACGAGGAACCCGACCACACTGATCCAGATCTGCTGGGCGACCATTCCGGCCATGAGGAGCGCGATACCCACCAGAAACCCAGCGACCGCCTGGTAGACCCGTCGCCGGGTGTACGTACGCAGCCCGCTTCCCTCAAGCGCTGTCGCGAACTTGGGATCTTCGGCGTACAGCGCTCGCTCCATCTGCTCGAGCATGCGCTGCTCGTGCTCCGAGAGCGGCACGGAGTCCTCCTCGTCGTCGGCCGCGGGGGCGACCGGTAAGCGGCCCTTCCAGGATAGGCAGGGATTCGCCCCCGGGAAACCCGCGCCCACCAGCCAGCAGCCAGTCCGTACCGCCATGTCGGTTCGGCCCTTGAGGCGTTGATTCCCCGACGGCCGATCCGTCATGCCGGATCCTGTCACCCGATCATACGGGGCCCGGGCCCGGATCGGGGGCCCGGAGCGGGAGGGGATGCACCGGGTGCGCCCGCCTTCGCGGTGCCGGTCGGCCGCTCCCCCGTCACCCGGTGTTCCACGGCGGGCCGCCGTCAGGCCCGGCGCTCGCCCAGGACGTGCAGCTGGGTGGCGACCGAGTGGAAGGCCGGCAGCTCGGCGGCGGCCGCCTCCAGCTTCAGCAGGGCCTCCATCGCACCCGGCTCGGTGTCCACCAGTACGCCGGGGACCAGGTCGGCGAAGACCCGCACACCGTGCACCGAGGCGACGTCGAGCCCCGCGTCGCGGATCAGGCCGGAGAGCTGGTCGGCGGTGAACCTGCGGGGCACCGGGTCGGCGTCCCCCCAGCGGCCCGCCGGGTCGGTGAGCGCCCGGCGGGCCTCCACGAAGTGACCGGCGAGGGCGCGGGCCAGCACGGCGCCGCCCGAACCCGCGGTGAGCAGGCTGAGCGCGCCGGACGCGCGGAGCGCCCCGACCGCGTTCCGTACGCCTTCGGCCGGGTCGTCCACGTACTCCAGGACGCCGTGGCAGAGCACCGCGTCGAAGGTGCCGCGCTCCACCACGTCGAACAGCCCGAGGATGTCGCCCTGGACCCCGCGGACCCGGTCGGCGACGCCCGCCTCGTCGGCCCGGCGCATCAGCGCGAAGAGGGCGTCGGGGCTGGGGTCGACGACGGTGACGCGGTGGCCCAGCCGGGCGGCGGGCACGGCGAAGTTGCCGGTGCCGCCTCCGGTGTCCAGAACTTCCAGGGTGTCGCTGCCGGTCGCCTTCACCTGGCGGTCGAGGGCGCCTTTGAGGACCTCCCAGACCACGGCGGTACGGAGAGAGGCGCGGGGGCGCGGCTGGTCCGACACGGCAGATGACTCCTCGGCGCGATGCCGCTGCGGGCGGCGGAGCGTGAACGGTGCAGGTGGTGCGGGTGCGCTCCTACCCTATTGCCTCCCGCTTCCCACCTCCCCCTCCCGCTCCGCCGCCCCGCGCACCGTCCGCCGGGAGCGCCGTCACCCCGCGCCGGGGCGGCCCCTCCTCGGCTGCGGGAGGGCGGGGTGGAGGCTGAGCAGCCGCTCCACCAGCCGCAGGAACATCGCCACGTCGCGCAGCAGGTCGTCGGCGTCGCGCCGGCTCGCCGCGCCGGGGAGCCCCGCCTCGGCACGGGCCCGGCGCCCTGCCCCGGAGGCGAAGAGGGCGCTCCATTCGGTGAGCTCCGGCGCTATCTCCGGGAGCACCTCCCACGCGCTGCGGATGCGCTCGCGCCGGCGCTTGTCCGCCTCGGGGCGGCCGCGGGCGGCGAGTACGGCCGCGGCGGCGCGCAGGGCGGCGAGATGCGCGGTGGCGTACCGCTCGTTGGGGACGTCGAGGACGGCGGCCTCGGTCAGGCCGGCGTGGGCCTTGGCGAGGAGGTCGAGGGCGGCAGGCGGGGCCCCGGTGCGGCGCGACACGGGGTGGACGTCGTCGGGCGGACCGGTGGGTGAGGGGGCAGGGCTGCCTGCGCGGCGCCCCGGGGCGGCAGCTGCGGACGAGCTGGCCATGACGATCCTCCTGTCGTCTGTGACGGCTCGGTGGCCGTATGTGTCCATGGTGGCGGGTACCACTGACAATGCGGTTCAAGCCCCCGTTGACCTGGTCTTTTGCTTCCGGCGTGCGTTCCGGCTACGTTTTTGCACTGACCAGTCAGTTCAAAAAACGGTGCCGGGCCGTGCGGAACGCCGGGCAGTGCGAAGAGGGGGAGCGATGGCAGACGAAGAGCCGGCGGGCACGCCGCGTGGCGCCGCCGTGGAGGTGCGGGGCCTCGGACTGCGGGGTCCGCGCGGGTGGGCGTTCCGGGGTGTGGAGTTCGACGCCGCGCCCGGCACCCTCACCGCCCTGGCCGGCCCCTCGGGCTCGGGCCGGACCTCGCTGCTGCTGGCGCTCACCGGCCGGATGCGGACGACGGAGGGCCGGGCGAGCACCGGGGGTTACCCGCTCCCGGGCAGGCTCTCGGCGGTCCGCCGGATCACCGCCCTCGGACCGGTCCCCGGCGTCAGCGAGCTCGAAGGGGCCCTGACCGTCGCCGAACATCTGCGGGAGCGCGCCCTGCTCCGGAGCCGGTACACCGGCCCCGTCCGGGCGCTGTTCCGTCCGCGCCGGGAGCGTGCGGCATCGGGCGAGCGGGTCGCGGAGGTGGTGGAGGCCGCCGGACTCGACCTCACCGCCCTGCCGAAGGCCGGGCGGACACAGGCCCGGGACCTGGGACGGCTGGACGCCCTGCGGCTCTCCGTGGCCCTCGCCCTGCTGGACGAGCCCCGGCTGCTCGCGGTCGACGACACCGACCTCGGGCTCGACGCGGCGGGCCGGGAGGCGGCGTGGGAGCTGCTGCGCACCGTCGCCGCCCGGGGCACGACCGTGCTCGCGGTGTGCGCCGAGGCCCCCGAGGGCGTACCGGCCGTACGCACCGGGCCGACGACGGGCACGGCAGCCGGGGGCCCCACCACCGGCCCGGGCGCCGGCACCACCACCGACGAGGGCACCACCGCCGAGGGCACCACCGACGAGGGCACCACCGACGAGAAGGAGGCCGGCGATGCGCGCGACGGGTCTGGCCGGGCTTGAGCTGAAGCGCTTCGGCAGGGGGAAGCTGCCGCGCGCCGCGCTCGCCGCCCTCCTGCTGCTGCCCCTGCTGTACGGAGCCCTCTACCTCTGGTCCTTCTGGGACCCGTACGGGCATCTGGACCGGATTCCCGTCGCCCTGGTCGACGAGGACGAGGGAGCGACGGTCCCGGACGCAGGCGGCAAGGCGGACCCGCGCGGCGAGGCGGCCGGGGACCGGCTCGCCGTCGGCGACGAGCTCACCGCGAAGCTGCTGGACTCCAAGACCTTCGAGTGGCACCGGGTGGACGCCGCCGAGGCCCGGCGGGGCGTCGAGAACGGTACGTACTATCTCTCGCTCACCCTGCCCGCCGACCTCAGCCGGCGGATCGCGTCGAGTGGCGGCGACTCCCCCGGGACGGGTGCGCTCCAGGTGCGCACCAACGACGCCAACAACTACATCGTCGGCCAGATCTCCAGGACGGTGTTCTCCGAGATCCGCGCCGCGGCCTCGGCCGAGGCCTCCCGCGGCTTCCTCGACCGGATCTTCATCGGCTTCTCGGACATCCACGACGCGACGGCGAAGGCCGCCGCCGGAGCGGACGACCTGCACAGCGGCATCACGACGGCCGAGCAGGGGTCGAAGGACCTCGCCGAGGGGCTCAAGGAGAGCAAGTCCGGCAGCGAACGGCTCTCCGACGGCATCACCGCGCTCGACCGGGGCTCCGCCGATCTGCGGACCGGCTCGCGGCAGGTCGCGGACGGCACCCAGCTCCTCGCCGACCAGGTCGGCCGGATCGCGGACGGCATCCGGCCGTTCCTCGATGACGACGGCAAGTCCATCGGCGACACCGCCCGGCTGGTCGCCGACGCCTCGCGGACCGTGCGGGAGAACCTCGGTGAGCTGGTGAAGGCCGCGCCCGTCGCGGCCGCCGCCGCGCACACCGCCTCCGACGACCTCGCCGCCGTCCACGCGCAGCGGTGCGAGGACACGCCGCTGCCGGATCCGGCCGTCTGCGACCCGCTGGCGAAGGCGGTGACGGCGGCGGCCGGCGTCGCCGCCGTCGCCGACGACGTCAGCGCCCTGGTGAAGGACGAGGACGGCGATCTCGCCGTGCTGCGCGACCGGCTGACGGTCCTGCAGCAGCGGGCGGAGGACCTCGCGGAGCACGCGCCGACGCTCGACGACGACCTGGAGTCGGCCGTGGCGAAGGTCGACGCCCTGAACGCGGGCGCGCAGCAGGTCGCCGAGGGCGCCGGAACCCTGCACTCCGGGCTGTCCACGGCGAAGTCCGGGGCCTTGGCGCTGGACACCGGTGTCGGCGAGCTGAAGACGGGCGCCCTGGGCCTGGACAGCGGGCTGCACCGCCTGAGCGACGGGTCCACCACGCTGGCGGACGGGCTGAACGACGGCGTCGGCGAGATCCCGGACTACGACGAGGAGGACCGCGACGCGCGGACCGCGGTCATGGCCGACCCGGTCCGCCTCGCCTCCTCGTCGCTGCACTCGGCCCCGAACTACGGCACCGGCTTCGCCCCGTACTTCATCCCGCTCTCCCTCTGGGTCGGCGCGATGGTGGCGTACATGCTGATGCAGCCGCTGAACCGGCGGGCCCTCGCGGCCGGTGCCTCCGCCCGCCGGACCGCGTTCGCCGGCTGGCTGCCGGTGGCCGCGACCGGGCTGGTGCAGGTCGCCGCGCTGATGTCCGTACTCCACTGGGGGCTGGGCCTGGAGATGGCGCACCCGGTGGCCACGGTCGGCTTCCTCGCCCTGGTGACCTGCTGCTTCGCGGCGATCGTGCAGTGGCTGAACGCCCGGTTCGGAGCGGCGGGACGGATCCTGGTGCTGGCGCTGCTGATGCTCCAGCTGACCTCGGCCGGCGGTACCTACCCCGTCCGGACCAGCCCCGGCTTCTTCCAGGCGGTCCACCCGTGGCTGCCGATGAGCTGGGTCGTCGAAGCGCTGCGCCGGCTGATCACCGGCGGCGGGTCCGGGCCCGTCTGGCAGGGCTGCGCTGTCCTGGCGGCCTTCACGGCGGGAGCCCTCGCGCTGACCGCCGTCGCCGCCCGGCGCAGGCAGGTGTGGACCCTGGAGCGGCTGCACCCGGAGCTGAGTCTGTGAGCGGGCTCGGGGCGAACGGGCTCGGAGCACCGGCGGACCTGTGAGAATCGACCCCATGGAAAGCAGTGGCACCACGCGCCGCCAGGCGACCCGGCAGAAGCTCTACGAGGCGGCCGTGACCCTCATCGCCGAGAAGGGTTTCTCGGCGACCACGGTGGACGAGATCGCCGAGCGGGCCGGCGTGGCCAAGGGCACGGTGTACTACAACTTCAAGAGCAAGACCGAGCTCTTCGAGGAGCTGCTGCGGCACGGCGTCGGCCTGCTGACGGCGGCGCTGCGGTCGGCGGCCGAGGAGACCGCCGCGAGCGGCGGGACCCGGGTGGCCGCGCTGGACGCGATGATCCGGGCCGGGCTGGCCTTCATCGACCGCTACCCGGCCTTCACCCAGCTGTACGTGGCCGAGCTCTGGCGCACCAACCGGGCCTGGCAGTCGACCCTCCTGGTGGTGCGCCAGGAGGCGGTCGCCGTGGTGGAGGACGAGCTGCGGGCGGGGGTGGAGAACGGCGAGCTGAGCTCGGAGATCGACATCCCGCTGACCGCCGCCGCGCTGGTCGGGATGGTGCTGGTGGCGGCTCTGGACTGGCAGGCGTTCCAGCCCGAGCGGTCGCTCGACGAGGTCCACTCGGCGCTGTCGCTGCTGCTGCACGGCCGGGTCAGCGGTCGCTGACGGACCGGCACCAGCACGGCGACCGGTGTGGAAAGACCGCCGGTCCGGTGGAGCCGCCGCCACGGAAAAAGACGCCGGTCCGGTGGAGTTCGATCCCCCTCGAACTCCGCCGGACCGGCGTCCCGCGTACTGCCGGAGGAGCCGTCCCCCGTGGCCCCGATCCCCCGTGGCCCCTGGCTCCTCCGTCGTGCGCCCCCGTTGCGTCGGAGGCACGGACCGTCCGCCGCCCCGTGCCGGCGGTCCGGGCACCGTGCCCCTTCCGTGCCCCCACTCTTCCGTCCGGGCGGGTGGCGGCCCATCCGCGCAGCTACTCATCCGCGGCACTGGGTACGCGTACTCAGGTCTGGGTGCGGGAGCCCATCCACCGACGCCGCGGGCTGACTACGATCGCCTCCGTGTCCGTACTCCCCTTGGTCTTCACCAGTGGCTGGGCGAGCGGGATCAACGCCTACGCGGTGGTCCTGCTCCTCGGCGTCTTCGGCGCGACCGGCCTCTCCGACGAGGTCCCCGCGTCCCTCCAGCGCACCGACGTGCTCGTGGTGGCCGCGCTGCTCTTCCTCCTGGAGGCGGTGGCGGACAAGATCCCGTACCTGGACACCGCCTGGGACACGGTGCACACGGTGGTCAGGCCGGCCTCCGGGGCGGTCGTCGCCGCGCTGCTCGCGGGCGACTCGGGTTCGCTGCCCGAGCTGGCGGCGGGGGCGCTCGGCGGTTCGACGGCGCTGGTGAGCCACCTCGTCAAAGCCGGTACGCGGATGGCGGTCAACTCCTCCCCCGAGCCGTTCTCCAACGTCGTCGTCAGCACGGCGGAGGACCTGGGCGTGGCCGGGATCATCACCTTCGCGATATTCCATCCGGTGGCGGCGGCCTCGGTCGCGGCGGTGCTGCTGGTGCTCGGCCTGCTGGCGCTCTACCTGCTCGCCTCCCGCATCCGCCGCTTCCGCCTCCGCCGGGCGCAGCGGCGCCAGGAGCGGGCGGTGGCCGGGGCCGGACGGCACTGGCCGTACGGCTGAGGGTCCCGAGGCCCGGGGGCCGTCCGGCCGACGGCCCGGGAGTGACGGCCTTCCGGCCCGCAGGGGGCGGGATCCCGCCCCCGGAAGGGGTCGATAAAGTCACCGGCATGGCACGAATTGCGGTGATCGGCGCCGGGACGGGCGCCATGGCGGCGGCTGCCCGGCTCGCGGTGGCAGGCCACCGGGTGACGGTGTACGAGCGGTCGGAGACGTACGGCGGCTCCCTGGGACGGCACGAGCGGGACGGCTTCGTCTTCGACACAGGTCCGGCGCTGCTCCATCTGCCGGCCGTGCAGCGCGACCTCTTCGTCAAGACCGGCAAGGAGTCCCTGGAGCAGCGCGTGACGCTGACCCAGGTCGATCCGGCGAGCCATCACGTCTTCGCGGACGGCACCCGGGTCTCGCTGCCCAACGCCTCCCGGGCCGGGGTGGTCGCCGCCCTGGAGGGGGCGCTCGGCGGGGGCGCGGGGGCCCGGTGGGGAGAGTTCCTCGACCGGGCCCGGGACGCCTGGGACCGCTCGCGCCGGCCGCTGCTGGAGGAGCCGCTGCGGCCGGACTGGCAGGTGCTCGGCCGTGACCCGTACCCGGCCGTGCGGACCCGCCGGCTGCTGCGCGGCGCGCGGCAGGCCTCCACCCTGGCCGAGGTCGGCGCGTGGGAGCTGGCCGATCCCCGGCTGGCCGCGCTGCTGGACGGATACGCCCTGGCGTACGGTCTCGACCCGCGCGAGGCCCCGGCGGGCGCCGCGCTGCTGCCGTACATGGAGGAGACCTTCGGCACCTGGTACGTGGCGGGCGGGATGCGGGCGCTGGCCGACGCGCTGTACGAGCGGTGCCTGGCGCGGCGGGTGGAGTTCGTGTTCGGCGCGGAGGTGGTCCGCGTCGTGGAGAAGGACGGCCGGGCGGCCGGGGTGGAGCTGGCGGACGGTACGCCGGCCGAGGCCGACCACGTGGTGCTGGGCGTACGGCCCCGGCCCGGTCTGGTGCCGGGGGCGTCGGCCGAGGGGGACGTACCGGTGCGGCCGCACCCCGGGGCGGGTCCGCTGCCGGGCCGCTTCGTGGTGATGCTCTCGCTGCGCGGCGGCCGGGACACCGGGGCCCCGCACCGGACGGTGGTACACGCCCCGGACGGTGCGGCGGAGCAGGCGGCGCTCTTCGGGGGGCGGCTCGCCGAGGTGCCCACGGTCACCGTGCTGCGGCCGGACGACCCGGCGACCCGGCCGGACGAGGACCACGAGGCGGTGACGCTGGTGGCCACGGTCGCCCCGCACGGCCCGGTGGACTGGACGGACCCGGTCCTGCGCGAGCGGTACACCGCGACGGTGGTCGCCGCCGCGGGGAAGGCGGTCCCGGGCCTGCGCGAGCGGGTCCTCGACACCGAGGTGCGCACCCCCGCCGAGACGGAGGCGCAGACGGGCGCGCCCGGCGGTTCGGTGCCGCCGCCCGCGCTGGCCGGGGCGGCGGGTGCCCTGCTGCACGCGGCCAACCGCACCCGGCTGCCGGGGCTCTACCTGGCGGGCGGCTGGTCGCACCCGGGCGGCGGCCTGGCGCACGCGGGGATGTCGGGCGCCCTGGTCGCCGGGCTGATCGTGGAGGGCGACGGTTTCCAGGGCTCGCGGTGAGCCGTCAGACCACCTGAGCCCTGACACGACGACAGCGGCGCGCCCCCTCCCGGGAGGGGGCCAGGGAAAGGAAACGAGCACTCATGGCCAACACCGAAACCGCGCTCAAGGAAGCGATGACGTCCATCGAGGGATCCCTCGGTGTCGCTCTCG